>NZ_CP022413.2:1960000-2312500 GCF_002222595.2 Blautia hansenii DSM 20583 | reverse complement strand
AGAGTAAGGTGAGAATCCTTACGGCCGAATATCTAAGGTTTCCAGGGTAAAGCTGATCTGCCCTGGGTAAGTCGGGACCTAAGGCGAGGTCGAAAGACGTAGTCGATGGACAACAGGTTGAAATTCCTGTACTGCGATATAACAGAACTGTGGGGACACGTGTGGAAAGCACATCCCGGGAATGGAATCCCGGGGCAAGCGAGGTAGGAGTCTGGTAGGCAAATCCGCCAGGCAATCTGAAGACGTGATGCGGACCGAAAAGAAGTAGGGAAGTGTGTGAGCCATGCGTCGAGAAAAGCCGCTATTGTTTATATCGTACCCGTACCGTAAACCGACACAGGTGGATGAGGAGAGAATCCTAAGGCCGACGGAAGAAGCATTGTTAAGGAACTCGGCAAAATGACCCCGTAACTTCGGGAGAAGGGGTGCCACAGAGATGTGGCCGCAGAGAATAGGCTCAAGCAACTGTTTAGCAAAAACACAGGTCTATGCAAAACCGAAAGGTGAGGTATATGGGCTGACGCCTGCCCGGTGCTGGAAGGTTAAGAGGAGAGGTTAGCGCAAGCGAAGCTTTGAATTTAAGCCCCAGTAAACGGCGGCCGTAACTATAACGGTCCTAAGGTAGCGAAATTCCTTGTCGGGTAAGTTCCGACCCGCACGAAAGGCGTAATGATTTGAGCGCTGTCTCAACAATGCATCCGGTGAAATTGAAATACCAGTGAAGATGCTGGTTACCTGCGCCAGGACGGAAAGACCCCATGGAGCTTTACTCCAGTTTGGTACTGGGACTCGGTATTGCATGTACAGGATAGGTGGGAGACGAAGAGGCATGGACGCCAGTCTATGCGGAGTCGCTGTTGGGATACCACCCTTGTGATATTGGGTTTCTAACCAGCCGCCGTAATCCGGCGGTGGGACAATGCCAGGCGGGGAGTTTGACTGGGGCGGTCGCCTCCGAAAGGGTATCGGAGGCGCCCAAAGGTTCCCTCAGAATGGTCGGAAACCATTCGCAGAGTGCAAAGGCAGAAGGGAGCTTGACTGCGACACCGACGGGTGGAGCAGGTACGAAAGTAGGGCTTAGTGATCCGGTGGTATTAAGTGGGAATGCCATCGCTCAACGGATAAAAGCTACCCTGGGGATAACAGGCTTATCACTCCCAAGAGTTCACATCGACGGAGTGGTTTGGCACCTCGATGTCGGCTCATCGCATCCTGGGGCTGTAGTAGGTCCCAAGGGTTGGGCTGTTCGCCCATTAAAGCGGTACGCGAGCTGGGTTCAGAACGTCGTGAGACAGTTCGGTCCCTATCCGGCGTGGGCGTAGGATATTTGAGAGGAGCTGCCCTTAGTACGAGAGGACCGGGGTGGACGGACCGCTGGTGTACCGGTTGTTCTGCCAAGAGCATGGCCGGGTAGCCAAGTCTGGAAGGGATAAACGCTGAAGGCATCTAAGCGTGAAGCCCCCCTCAAGATGAGATATCCCATTCGAAAGAAGTAAGACCCCTTGAAGACGACGAGGTAGATAGGACAGAGGTGGAAGTGCAGTAATGTATGGAGCTGACTGTTACTAATCGGTCGAGGGCTTGACCTGAGTGTAGAGATACACGAACGGCAGTTGGAAAGTTTCGTTTTATATATGTGGTTTTGAAGGTATATATCATTTCATATAGGGGATTAGTTCAATGGTAGAGCACCGGTCTCCAAAACCGTCGATGGGGGTTCGAATCCCTCATCCCCTGTTTTAAAACTCCAGTATTTGCTGGAGTTTTTTCTTTCTCAATTATTATGTTTATGAATAAATTAAATATTGTAAGATAAATAACGTGGAGGACTTGGAAATAACAGGTTCTCTTTTTTATTTCAAAGAATTTATAGCATAATAAATAAGAGAAGAAAGGAATTCTATGGAAAAATTATTAATAGATGTAAGTGAACATAACGGAAAGATTGATTGGGAAACAGTTAAAAATTATATAGACGGGGCAATTATTCGCTGTGGATATGGAATGGATGAAACCAATCAGGATGATAAGCAATGGAAACGGAATGTGGCAGAATGTGAGCGATTGGGAATTCCCTTTGGCGTATACCTTTATTCTTATGCGACAAGCAAAGAAAAGGCAAAGAGTGAGGCTCAGCATGTATTAAGATTGATAAATGGGCATACGCTTTCTTACCCTGTTTATTTCGATATGGAAGAACCGGGGACAGAAAATGTATCTGTTGAGAATGCGAAGATTTTTGGGGATATTATTGAAAAAGCGGGATATTGGTGCGGTATTTATTGCAGCAAAGACTGGTATAAGACGGTTGTAAAGGGGCAACTCAAGCGATTTACTCTTTGGATAGCAGAATACGGAAGCAACAATGGGCAAATGCAGGACAATTACAAGCCTAATTTGGGAGAAGATATTTGGCAGTATTCTTCTGTGGGAAAGATGCAGGGGATTTCAGAGACTGTGGACTTAAATGTCTGTTATAGAAATTTTCCGTTGGAAATAAACAGAATGAAGGAGCAATGGATAAAAGATGAAAAAGGATGGTGGTATCGCCATGGTGACGGAACGTATACTAAAAATAATTGGGAATATATAAACAAAAAATGGTATTATTTCGACAAGAATGGATATATGGTTACAGGTTGGAAAAAGGTAGAAGAATACTGGTATTATATGGATATTTCCGGCGCTATGCAGACAGGATGGATATATGTAGGAGAAAATTGGTTTTATTTGAATGGTTCAGGACAGATGTATGAGAATACATGGTATAAAGAAGAAGAGCAGTGGTATTATTTGAAAGCAGGTGGCTATATGGCACGTAATGAATTGCTGAAAATCGGAAATGAAAAATTTGCTTTTTTGGATAGTGGGCGTATGGTAAGAACAAATGCCAGAGGTGCGCTAGTTTAAAGTAAAAAGACAGTCACAGGGAACGGTTTGAAATATATTTCCTGTGACTGCTTTTTCATGGAAATGAAATTCTTATACAACTTTTACAAATTTATAATAAAAATATTTTGCCTTGGGCTGTTTCCGGAGAAAAGCTTTTCGAGATTTACGGTAGGCGAAACGCAGTGTGCGAATTTCCTGTTTTGTAGGCTTTTTATTTCCAAAATAGATTTCTTCTGCCTCATTGCATAATTTTTCAAAGAAATTTTGTTTTTCATCAGGAAGCTGTTTTATAAACTTTTGTTTCCAGTCATAAGCTGCTAAATCTTTTTCAGGAATTTTAAATTCTGTTTGCCATAGCTTTAAAAGATTTTGATAAAGCAGAAAATAACCTTTTGTGCGATTATGGACAAAGTATCCTATTCTTTTTCTGTATAACATTTGGTAGCGTAAAATAAATAGCAGTAGGATAATACAAAGTCCCGGTAAAAATTTGAAAATAAACAAATAATTATTTTTTTCAGGTTTCGTTGGTTTTTGTGTTTTGGTTTCAGAAGTTCTTTCGGTAGTTTTTACAGTTTCTGAATTTGTATTTTTTTCCTGGGAGTTAGGTTTTACAGTTTCCGAATTTTCCGAAGACGGTGGAACTTCTGTATTCGGAATGTTGTTTTCCGGCGTAGTTGCAGAAACATTTGTGTTTTCATTAACAGAGCTGGGAGGGGTGACCTCCACCGGAACCCATATACCATTTCCAATATAAATTTCTGTCCACGCATGGGCAGAAGTATCTTTCACACTACAAGTAAAGGTTGTACTATTCTTCTTGGTAAAGTCTCCAGGTTGTACTACATAACCGGTGACATATCTGGCCGGAATTCCATACATCCGAAATAATAAAGTACCTGCGGTAGCAAAATGTACGCAAAATCCTCGGTGCTGTTCATACAAAAATTCGTATAAAAAGTTGCTGTCTGAAGATACCGGTGCAAGAGAAAGGCTGTATGATGCCTTAGACTTTAGAAAATTTTGTATTTCTTTTGCTGCCTCTTGGATAGTATCAAAATCAGGATTATCAGTTATATCCATATAAATCGGAAGTCCTGAAAGGTCTGTTTTTAATTGGGAGAAAATTTCTGAATTATCGTTTAAATATTTTTGTCGTACATAATTCCCATAATTTTTATTCAAAGATTGGTATTTCTTTGGTACACCACTTTCGGAAGTAAAAAGCGAGGATGCTGATGTAAGAGAAAGCGGATAATAGGACAACTTATGAGGCATAGAAAATTTACTTTCTATTGCATAGGTATCATCAAAAACAGTATTTTTTGATAACTTCACACCGTAAGGAAAATAGGTAAATTTCTGTGTGAATTTAGGTACCACAGAAAGGTCTGTAATTTTATCAGGTGCGTTTTCTTTTCCCATTGTGTAAGGCAGAGAAAAGAAATTTTGGAGTTCATCATCTGAAAGTCGGTTCTTTTTATAAAAGCTCTCCCATGAGTCTGAAGCTGGTGCTCTCCATACAGCATCATCATAATTCTGTCCGACAAATCCTCGCAAATACAAGGGAGAAGAAGGCTTGTCCTTACAGGTAATTTCAAACATAGTCTGTTTGCTGTATACAGGTGCTCGGTTACTTAAAGCCAGCTGTTTATTAGAACTCTCCTGTTCAAAAGAAAAAAACGGTTTTGAACAGGAACTTTTTGTATTTTGAGATTGTGGTAAAAAAGTTTTACTAAAATTGTCAGTGAACTCGTTGACTGTCTTGTGAACCGCATGGTTGTATTTAAAAACTTCAGGAGCAAAGTGCGGAACAAGAAATCGGATACACATAAAATAAAGTCCCAAGGCAAGAACAAGAGCTATGGGTTTTGTCGAGAACCAGAAAAGGCAGGCACCGATTATACATCCTATGGATAAATAGGATGGGGAAACACCCAAGAAAAAATTCAAAAAAACAGGAAGGCTTAATAATACAAAAAACAGAAAAGATTTTTTATATTGTAGCAACAGCGAAAGCAGGAGTAAAAAAAGATAAGTGACTGCAAGAAAAAGAAAATTCAAATCTATTTTTTTTACTGCTGTTGCAGAGGCATTTAAATATTCCTCCTGAAAAAGTATCTGAAGCCTGTGCAAAAAGGAATTTCCCTGTGTAAAAAAGCGTTTTCTGTATAAATAAAGAGTAAAGACATAAGGAAGTACAGTAACAAGAAAACGGACAGGAAGTTTTTTGATTTTTTGTAAAATCGTTAAAAAGAAGGAAAATAATCCAAGTATTAGTACAATTTTGTAATCCAAAACAGCAGAAGAAATCATGAGTAAAAGACTGGAATAAAGACCCAAAGCAAAAGCAAAAAGGGTAAAAAAGGAATAAAAAGAAGAAGGTGCACCGACCGCGTGTTTTTCTTTTGGTATCATTATGGAAATAGAAGGCTTATCTTTCTTTTTCATGAGCATCTCCTTTATAAAATAAGTGTGTTGTTTTTCAAAGATTCTGAAGTGTTGCCGGAACAATCCAAAAGAAGCTGTTGATTTTGATAAATCTGTAAATCTGTATTTAAAAGAAACGCTGTAAAATAAGTATCACAAGGATAGGTGTGGGAATACAGAGAATACAGGTTTTCTTTTGAAGCTGTAAGGGTTTCATACAGTAATTGATGCAAAAAAGAAAGGTAATCTTCCTCATTTTGAATAGGGATACGAAGAAGGGCATGTTCTTTTTCGTTGTACCATACAACAAAATGATTGCAGCCATAATACAGGAAAGAGTAAGAAAGAGAGGCCGCATATTGCAAAAAAGTACTGTATTGCGAAGGAGAGGCCTTTTTATCGGACTTTCCTTTCTCTAAGAAAAGAAGTACAGGGAAGCCTTTTGGTCTGCCTGTTTCTTTTACTAATAACTGGTCTGTACGTGCACTGAGTTTCCAGTGAATTTGTCTTAGCTTGTCGCCCGGAAGAAATTCCCGTATATCGCTTGTGTGGTAAGAGCCTGTACCGGAAATAATTTCCTCAAATCCATCACATTCTGCTGAAAAAAATCGTATTCCTTCGCTTAGCTGTATAGGAATTACAAAAGGAGAAGGATAAAAAAGAATATCAGCCTTTGCTTTACATGCCACGGGCAAGCTCAGCAGATGTGTAAAACTGTATATTCGGACCTTATTCGCCTGTAAATGAAATTTTCCATAGTAATCATTGGAAATAGTGCCTGATAAAACACTGGTTTTTTTCGCATTTAGGGAAAAATAGTAGTCAGGCAGGGAAATCTTATTTTGAAAAGCATCTGTAAAATGCCATTTCAGCCGAAGATAAGGCATGGGAAAAATTCCGGTATTTTGTGCCTGTAAATGAAATTCTAAAAGCTTGTTTGCTTCGTTGTCGTTAATAATAATGTCAGGCAATTCTATTTTTAAATGTCTGCGGCTATACAGTAAAATCATAAGCTCCAGTATCCAGTCTATAAAAAGAAAGAGAAACAGAGCACAGGCAGCTGTACTTTGATATAAAATTGCAAGATAAAGACATAGAAGAAGCAGTAAAAAAGTTATGAGATTAAAAACCATAAAACATCCTTTCTTGTAGATTTTAATGTCTGCTTCGCACAGACGGAGAAGGAGTGGCAGCTAAAATTTCCTTTAAAATAGAGTAGGCAGACACTTTGCTTATGCGGGCTTTTGAGCTGATAAGAATACGGTGTGTACAAACATCACAGAAAACGCTGTGCACATCCTCCGGACGTACATAATGAAATCCATGTAAAAAGGCTCTTGCCTGAGCCATTCGTGTCAGAGCCAGAGTACCTCTTGGGCTTACACCCAGTTCAATTAAGTGATGATTTCGTGTGGCATGAATAAGAGCCACGATATATTCATAGATAATATCGTGAATAAAAATATTTTGACATTCTTTTTGTAACTGTATCAGTTGTCTGGCATTTAAAACAGGCTGTACGGTCTCAATGGTATTTTCTGCCAATCTGCCTTTTAAAATAGAAATTTCTTCGTTTTGTTCCGGATAACCGATTTGCAGACAAATGCTGAAGCGGTCCATCTGAGATTGGGGAAGAAGCTGAGTTCCGGCAGAGCCGGCAGGGTTTTGTGTAGCCATTACAATAAATGGTTTGGGAACAGGATGTGTAGCTCCGTCAACGCTGACCTGCCCCTCTTCCATAACCTCTAAAAGGGCAGACTGTGTTTTGGGAGAGGTACGGTTGATTTCGTCTCCCAAAAATAAGTTGCACATGACTGCTCCGGGCTGATAATAAAATTCATTTGTTTCCTTTCGATACATGGTAAAGCCTGTTAAATCAGCAGGAAGAACATCCGGTGTAAAGGTTAAACGGTTTTCTTTTAAATTTAGCGCTTTTGCAAAAGCAAGAGCCATGGTAGTTTTTCCTACACCGGGAACATCTTCAAGCAAAATATGCCCGTTGCTTAAAATTGCCATCATGATTTTTTCAATACATTTATCTTTTCCGATTACGGCTTTTTGCACTTCCTGAATGACTTTATATGCAAGAGTAGTATTGGTGTCCATAAAAAATCCTCCCGTATAAAATATATTAAATTATACCATAATCATGTGAAATAGTCAGTTTATTTATAAATAAAATAAGAGAAGCAGATGTATATCCGGGGGATGGGGTTACAGAGCAGGGAAAAATGGAAAAAAATAAGGATAGAAAGAGTTCTGTAAAAAGCAGGAAAACACAACCCCTACTCCGGCTTGTGGACGGTAATGGATATCTATATAATTGAAAACAACATGAAAAGAAAGATGAGGAAAGAAAAAGATGAAAGAAAATCAAGTAAAAAAATTAGTGATGGCAGCGATGTGCGTAGCTCTTGGAATTATTCTTCCAATGGCTTTTCATACTATTCAAAATGCAGGCAGTATTTTTCTGCCCATGCACATTCCGGTGTTAATTTGCGGGCTTTTGTGTGGATGGCAATATGGGTTGATTTGTGGATTTTTAACACCTGTTTTGTCAAGTTTTTTTACAGGAATGCCACCGGCAGCAATTTTACCGGCAATGGCCTGTGAGCTGGCAGTTTACGGAGTGTTAACAGGTATCTGTATTAAATTTATTCACACAGGAAAACAGCTTATAAATATTTATATTTCTTTGACTGTTGCAATGGTAGCAGGAAGAATTGTCAGTGGAATTTTAAAAGCGCTTATTTTTAATGTGGGACAGTATAGCTTTAAGATTTTTATAACATCTAGTTTTGTAACCTGCCTTCCGGGAATTATTATTCAGTTTATTTTTGTTCCGGTTCTTGTTTTTGCATTGCAAAAGTCGGGTGTGATAGGTAGAGAAAGGATATAATTTTTATGGATGTAAAGACTTATTTTGATAAAATGGCAGATACTTGGGATGAAGATATTCTTCCCATAGATGAAGTCAGAAGGTGTATTGTATTTTTAAGCGGTGTAAAAGAGCATACTCGCGTTTTGGATGTGGCTTGTGGTACAGGCGCTATGTTTGTTGCTTTACAGGAAAAAAATCCGGAACATATAACTGCAATTGATGTATCGGAAAAGATGGCAGAAATTGCAAAAAACAAGGTAAAGGATAATCCTTTATTTGATGTAAGATGCGGTGATTTTTTTGAAATAGAAGATGAAAAGTATGATTGTATTATGATTTACAATGCGTATCCTCATTTTACAGACAAAGAAAAACTGGCTGCAAAGGTATCACAGCTATTAACACCAGATGGGAGATTTGTTGTAGCACACGGAGCAGGGAAAGAAGTTATTAATTTGCATCATTCCAATGTGCCGAAAGAGATTACTTCACAGTTGTTGTCTGCACAGGAAGAATGTGAATATTGGAAAAAGTGTTTTAATATGGATATTTTGATTGATACACAAAAGTTTTATATGCTTTCAGGTACTATTACACTTTAAATTGATAAAATTTATTGACAAATAAAAAAAACAGTTATATGATAAATATAATTTTTAGAAAGAAAAGGAATTGTGACAATGAGGCAGAAAGAAATGAATATAAATAAAAAGTATTATTTTTCTTACCCAGGCTATTTTTATGGTGTGGGTGCTTTCTGCTGTAATAAACATTTAGAGTTGCAATCATTTTAGTAAGTGATGAAGCGCCGGTGTTTGCATACAGCAGACATCGGCTTTTTATTTCGGAGGAGGAAAAGACTATGATTTTAGTATTAAAAAAAGGAGCAGATGAAAATAAGGTGGAAAGCTTGAAACAGCAGCTGAAGGATATGGGCTTAGGACTCCATTTATCAGACGGAGCAAATGCTTCTTTAATCGGATTGATTGGAGATACAACAGAAGTTGACGCAGAATGGTTAGGCGCTTTGGATGTTGTAGAGTCTGTAAAGAGAATTAAAGAACCATACAAAAAAGCAAATAAAGATATGCACCCCAATGATACTGTCATTGATGTGGCAGGAAGAAAAATCGGAGGCGGACATTTTCAGGTAATTGCAGGACCATGTTCTATTGAAAGCAGAGAGCAGATGACAGAAGTTGCCGAGGATGTAAAAATGGCGGGAGCAGGATTATTAAGAGGCGGTGCATTTAAGCCAAGAACGTCCCCATATTCTTTTCAGGGACTTGAAAACGAAGGGATGCAAATGCTTTTGGAAGCAAAGAAAGCAACAGGGCTTCCTATTGTAACCGAGATTATGAGTGCAGAACATCTTCCGTTATTTGAAGACGTAGACGTTATTCAGGTAGGAACAAGAAATATGCAGAATTTTCAGCTGTTAAAAGAGCTGGGAAAAGTAGATAAACCGATTTTGTTAAAAAGAGGTATGGCGAATACACTAGAAGAACTTTTGATGAGTGCAGAATATATTATGGCAGGAGGAAACGAAAAGGTCATTCTCTGTGAGAGAGGTATTCGTACATTTGAAACTTCCATGAGAAATACCTTAGATATTTCAGCCATCCCTATGCTGAAATCAAAGACACACCTTCCTGTAATTGTAGATCCAAGCCATGCAGCAGGTATTCGTTTTATGGTAGAGCCCCTTACTATGGCAGCCATTGCAGCAGGAGCAGACGGTGTGATGATTGAGGTGCATAATAATCCGGAAAAAGCACTTTGCGACGGAAAACAGTCTTTGACACCGGAGAGCTTCGCAGAACTGATGAAAAAAGTCAGAAAGACAACAGAATTTTTCCAAAAAGAGATGTAATGCAGGAGGATTGAGAATGAAAGCACTGGTATTGGCAGAAAAGCCTTCTGTTGCCAGAGATATTGCAAGAGTTTTAAAATGTAGTAAAAAGCAAAACGGAGCGCTGGAGGGAGAAAAATATATTGTTACATGGGCTCTGGGACATTTAGTAACTTTAGCAGATCCGGAGGAATACGATAAGAAATATAAAGAGTGGAATTTAGAATATCTTCCTATGCTGCCTAAGAAAATGGATTTAGTTGTTATCAAGCAGACTGCAAAGCAGTATCAGGCAGTGAAAACTCAGTTATATCGAAAAGATGTAAATGAAATTATTATTGCAACAGATGCAGGGCGTGAGGGAGAGCTGGTTGCCAGATGGATTTTAGAAAAAGCCGGATGTAAAAAGCCTGTGAAGCGTCTTTGGATTTCATCTGTTACGGATAAGGCAATTAAAGAAGGATTTGCACATTTAAGACCGGGAAAGGATTATGAAAATCTCTATGCGGCAGCTGTATCAAGAGCAGAAGCCGATTGGCTGGTAGGCATCAATGCCACTAGAGCGCTGACCTGTAAGTATAATGCGCAGCTTTCCTGCGGGCGTGTACAGACACCTACTTTAGCCATGATAGCCAAAAGAGAAGAGGAAATCAGGAAGTTTCAGCCGGAAGAATTTTACGGAATTACTTTAAAAGCAGGAAATATGCGTTGGAAATGGCAGGATAAAAAAAGCGGCAGTACACGTTCTTTTCATAAAGAGAGAATGGAAAGTATAAAAAATGCAGTCAACAGTGCTTTATTAAAAGTTATTTCTGTGGAGAAAAAGAGTAAGAAAATACCTGCTCCCGGACTTTACGATTTAACAGAATTGCAAAGAGATGCCAATAAAAAATTTGGATTTTCTGCAAAAGAGACGCTGAATATTATGCAGAGACTTTATGAGAACCATAAGGTGCTTACCTATCCCAGAACAGACTCCAGATATATCGGAACAGACATTGTTCCTACAATTAAGGAGAGATTAAAGGCATGTGCAGTAGGGCCGTATAAAAAAATAGCAGGAATGCTTTCTATGAAACCTGTAAAAGGAAATGCTTCTTTTGTGGATAATAAGAAGGTCAGTGACCATCATGCAATTATTCCTACGGAACAGTTTGTACAATTAGACCATATGAGCAATGAGGAGCGCAAAATTTATGATTTAGTGGTACGAAGATTTTTCAGTGTATTATATCCTTCATTTGAGTATGAGCAGACTACCATGAAAGCAGAAGCAGCAGGAGAAGTGTTTACAGCACAGGGAAAAATTGTAAAAAATATGGGTTGGAAAGAAGCTTACGAAGGAACGTGGTCAGACGAGGATGAAGAAGAATTTCAAAAGCTTTCGGAGAGAAAAGAAGGAGAAACACTGAAAATAGAGCAGGCAGAACTGACTGTGGGAAAAACAAAGCCACCAGCGGCTTTTACAGAGGCTACTTTGCTTTCTGCTATGGAAAACCCTGTAAAGTACATGGAAACGCAGGATAAGAAAGCCGCAAAAACACTGGGTGAAACAGGTGGACTGGGAACAGTTGCCACAAGAGCAGATATTATAGAGAAGCTTTTCCACACATTTCTGATGGAAAAGAAAGGAAATGAAATTCATATTACCTCAAAAGCAAGGCAGCTTTTGGAATTAGTTCCTGAAGATTTAAAAAAGCCGGAGCTTACGGCAGATTGGGAAATGAAGCTGTCTAAAATTGCAGAAGGAAAATTAGATAAGATGGTATTTTTAAAAGAAATTTCTGCATATACAAAAGATATTACGGCAGAAATCAAAGGGGCAAAGGGCACGTTCCGCCATGATAATCTGACGAATACCAAATGTCCGGTATGTGGAAAACGTATGCTGGCTGTGAATGGGAAAAACAGTAAGATGCTGGTTTGTCAGGACAGAGAATGTGGACACAGAGAGACTATTTCCAGACTGACAAATGCCAGATGTCCAAATTGTCACAGAAAGATGGAGATGTATGTAAAAGGAAAGGAAGATACCTTTATCTGTGCCACTTGCGGATATAAGGAAAAACTGTCCAGCTTTAAGCAGCGCAGGGAAAAGGAGGGTGTAGGAGTCAGCAAAAAGGACGTACAGAGGTACTTAAATAAACAGAAAAAAGAAGCACAAGAGCCAATCAATAATGCTTTTGCCGATGCCTTTGCAAAATTAAATTTAAAATAAAGAAATGATGAACGATCGTATGAAATATGCGGTCGTTTTTTTATTTCATAGGAAATTGCGTCCTATGAAATGAAAGTATCACTTTGTGAACCGCTCGTGCGCGGAGATTGTGCTGCTGCCCGATTTTTTTATAAGAAAATTTATAAAAATTTTTCTTGTCATTGCATATTTTATGTGCTAATATGATACCACACTAAAGTGAGGCGGAAAGGGGAATGTGATATGTCAGGATTTAATATGAAAGTTACACCGGAAATTGAACAGCTTACCAAGCTTTGTAAAGAAAACAGCACCATAGATACAGATTTATATCAAAAATATGATGTAAAGAGGGGTTTAAGAGATTTAAACGGAAAAGGTGTGCTGGCGGGGCTGACTCAAATTTCCAACATTGTGCAGAAAAAGGTAGTAGATGGCAAAGAAGTTCCCTGTGATGGTGAATTATATTATAGAGGAATTAACATTGTAGATTTGACAAATGGATTTTTAAAGGAGCAGAGATTTGGCTTTGAGGAAGCTGCTTATTTATTGCTTTTTGGAAAACTGCCAAATAAAGAGCAGTGGAAGGAATTCAGTGAAATTCTGGCAAATCAGAGAGACCTGCCTACAAATTTTGTAAGAGACGTTATTATGAAAGCACCCAGTCAGGATATGATGAATACACTTTCAAGAAGTGTATTGACTTTATATTCTTATGATGAAAATCCGGAAGACATTTCTTTACCAAATGTATTACGTCAATGTATCAATTTAATCAGCGTTTTCCCAATGCTGTCTGTATACGGATATCAGGCACATGAACATTACAATAGAGACGGAAGTCTTTACATACATAACCCAAGAAAAGATTTGTCTACAGCGGAAAATATTCTTTTGATGCTGCGTGCAGACAAGCAGTATACGCCATTGGAAGCACAGATTTTAGATTTGGCGCTGGTGCTTCACATGGAGCATGGAGGCGGTAATAACTCTACGTTTACAACGCACGTGGTATCTTCTTCGGGAACAGATACTTACTCTACCATAGCGGCGGCGTTAGGTTCTTTAAAAGGACCAAAGCATGGAGGCGCCAACATTAAGGTAGTCAGTATGTTTCAGGATATGAAAGAGAATTTAAAGGACTGGACAGATGAGGAAGAGATAGAGAATTATCTGACAAAACTTCTGCATAAAGAAGCTTTCGATAAGAGAGGCTTGATTTATGGAATGGGGCATGCCGTATACTCTATTTCAGATCCGAGGGCGCAGATTTTCAAAAGATTTGTGGAAAAGCTGGCAAAAGAAAAGGGAAGAAGTGCAGATTATGACCTTTATGCAAGGGTAGAACGTTTAGCGCCGCAGATAATTGCCAGAGAGAGAAGGATTTACAAAGGGGTCAGTGCAAATGTAGACTTTTACAGTGGCTTTGTGTACAGTATGTTAGGGCTTCCGATTGAGCTTTATACACCGATGTTTGCCATTGCCCGTATTGTAGGCTGGAGCGCACATAGAATGGAGGAGCTGATTAACACCGATAAAATTATTCGTCCGGCATATAAAAATATACTGGAAACACAAAAATATTCGCCTTTGGAGGAACGGGTTTGACAAAATATAGCTTCACCTGTTACTATTGAAGAAACAGGAAGAAGGGACAAAGAAGATGTTTAGAAAATTTTTTCCGGACGTATATATGGAGTCAACCTATAAAATTGATTTTCAAAAGCTTTATGAGAAGGGATACAGGGGTGTTATCTTTGACATAGACAATACATTGGTACCTCACGGTGAGCCGGCTGATAAAAGAGCTGTTGAGCTGTTTGAGAATTTAAAGAAAATCGGTTTTCAGTGTTGCCTTTTATCCAATAATCAGTATGAAAGAGTCAACTCTTTTAATGAACAAGTACAGGTGCAGTTTATTGAGAATGCTCATAAACCCTCCAGAAAGAATTACCAGAAGGCAATGGAGCTTATGGGAACATCTGTAAAAAATACGGTTTTTGTAGGAGACCAGCTTTTTACTGATGTTTATGGCGCAAAGAGAACCGGAATTTATAATATTTTGGTAAAACCAATTCATCCAAAAGAAGAAATTCAGATTGTTTTTAAACGAAAATTAGAAAAAATTGTACTTTATTTCTATGAGAAAGAGCAAAAGAAAAAAGAAAGATAAAAAATGGTTGAAAATTGTGCGGATGTATTATAGAATGAAATATAGTGGAAAAGCCCAATGGCTTTCCCAATGGACGAAATAAGGAGGAATATCATTATGATATCAGCAGGAGATTTTAAAAACGGTCTCACACTGGAAATTGATGGTAATGTAGTACAGATTATGGAATTCCAGCACGTTAAACCGGGTAAGGGTGCTGCATTCGTTAGAACAAAATTAAAAAATGTTATCAGTGGCGGAATTATTGAAAAAACATTCAGACCAACTGAAAAATTCCCACAGGCACGTATTGAGCGTGTGGATATGCAGTATTTATACAATGATGGTGATCTGTATAACTTCATGAACAATGAAACTTATGACCAGATTGCAATCGCTCAGGATACAGTTGGAGACGCTTTAAAATTCGTAAAAGAAAACGAAACAGTAAAAGTATGTTCTTACAACGGAAGTGTATTTGCTATTGAGCCGCCATTATTTGTAGAACTGGAAATCACAGAAACAGAACCTGGATTTGCAGGAAATACAGCACAGGGTGCTACAAAACCGGCAGTTGTTGAAACAGGTGCTACTGTATACGTTCCTTTATTTGTAAATCAGGGAGACGTTATTAAAATCGATACAAGAACAGGTGAATATCTGTCCAGAGTATAAGACACATAAAGTATATCGAAGCAGTTTGACTGTTTCGATATACTTCGATAAAAAAGTTAAATTCTAAAATTCTATTTCAAGATTAAAATTCAATTCACATTCGTGAGTTTATTCCAAAATCAATATCATTTAAAAGGATATTATGCGGTATGGGGAAATTCTGTCTTTTTTTGCATTCTCTGTGCTGCTTAGTATAAAAATAATTAAGAAAAGGAGAATGTATATGGAGTATGAAGCATTCAAAGAAACACTTATGGACTTTTTAAGGGAAAAGACAGGAGGTGAAAAAAGTATTTCCCTGCATCGAGTGGAGAAAAATAATGGAATTGAACTGGATGCACTGGTAGTTCGTGGGAAAAGAGACAAGATAGCGCCTATGATTTATCTAAAACCCTTTTACGTAGATTTTCAGGGCGGGCTTTCTATGGAAGAAATTGCAGTGCAGATTTTACAGTTGTCAGTAACTGAGAAACAGGAGGAATTTTCTTTGACAGAATTTGAAGATTACAGAAAGGCAAGGACAAAAGTATATTACAAGCTGGTAAATTATGATATGAATAAACGAAAGCTTCAATACATGCCCCATATAAAATATTTGGATTTGGCAGTCGTCTTTTATTATCGGCTGGAGGGCGGAAAGCTAAATGGGGCATCCATTATTATTCACGACTGCAATCTTCATGCGTGGGGAATTGAAAAGGAGCAGTTGGTAAAGGATGCGCTTTTAAATACCAGCAGAAAATTGCCTTATACCATTCAGGGAATGGAAGCTTTAATTGCCGAGTTAAGCGGAAGCCAGCCGAGGATAACCGGTGAGGAGCTTATGTATATTTTGACCAATGAAGAAAAATATTATGGAGCGGCAGTAATCTTATACCCTCATGTTTTAAATCACATCGCAAAAGTTCTAAAGAAAAATTTCTATATACTTCCCAGCAGCGTTCACGAATGTATCTTAGTCCCGGATCAGGGGCAGTATTCCCGCATCGAATTAAAGAGAATGGTAAAAGAAGTAAACGACAGTCAGGTAGAGGACGAGGAAATTCTGTCTTATGAAATCTATTATTATGACTGCAAAAAGGAAGCACTGATGATGTAGCAAGGAAAAGAAAGGAGATGCTGCATGAAGGATAAGAAAAAATGGAGGAAAAAGGTGCTGGCTTTTGCTCTGGCAATGCTGACTTTTACCGGCATTTTTTTCGAAAACAGCGTTATGACGCAAGCAGAAAATAAAGAGGAAAAAACAGAAAATTACATCAAAGTATATTATTTGCTTTATGACGGACAGGAAGAAAACGTTTTTTCCAATTTTATGGTGAAATCTCCCTGTAAAATTTTGGAGGATGGCACAATTCGTTCTGTAATCAATTCTAATCCGGAGGTTTATGACTACAATGCAAATGGAATTACTTTGGATGTAGACATCAATCGTGGAAAGCATTGGTATGGACAAGTTCCGATTACAGAGGAGTGCATTTATAACGAAAAAGAGGGATATATAGATATTCCCGGCAAATATTTAGGAAAGGATTTGACAGTCACGGTGTGGCAGTCCAGAGACTCTGCTTTTTATACAAATCTTGTGCCGGATGAATTAAAGCCTCAGAAGGATAGAAGGGGAAATATCAGCTTTTATACATTTCAGGATAATTTTCCCAGCGGTACAATACCTGTTTTATTTGAGCCAAAAGGCTGCAATATTGTTACACTTCACGGAGATATCAATACAGTGAAGGTAGGGGATATTTGGAATTGTAATGCGGACACATGGTATGTTGCAGACAAATATAATGCAGACTCTTATATATGGGAGGATGTAGCAGGCTGCAAGGAATATGACAAAGGCTTTTCACAGGGCCAGATTGTCAGTATTAAAGATTGTGAAAATCCCATGTTTAATAATATAGGCGGCGCAGGACCGGAAGGGAAGAACTGGATGTTTATGGGATGCTTATCCAGTGTAAATAATACTTTTCAGGGAGTACCTGTGATTACAAAAATGTATATTGAATGTATTGCTAAAGAAGGAAACACTGCTACGTTCTTTGTACATGCTGCCTGTAAAGGTCCAAAAGGACAAAAGGCGCAGACCATTGGTGGATTTTTTAAAGCTAGCTTTTCTCCTCCGTGGATAGAGGTTTATAAAAAGCCTACAACAGATAAAACAACATGGATAGACGGTGACAAATTTCAAAATGGTTATGAGTGGGCACAGTGGGCAATAAGTGATAATCCGGCGTATGACTTGTCCGGAGCAAAATATACCTTATGGAGCTATGAAACAGGAGAATATTTTCATGAATGTATTATAACGGATGCCAATGGCTATGGCTGGTGTTATGTCCCTTATACAGGAAAATTCATGATAAAGGAAGTATATAATCCCAAAGGCTATATTTTAGATGACCAATGGCATGATATTACAATTACCGAGAACAATGCAACTTTTTATCACGATGAGAATGTCAAATATGCACAGCTTCGCTTACATAAGTCTTCAGAAACTGCCACAGATAAGTCTTTGGCAGGAGCAAAATACGGAGTTTGGAACTGGAGAAGTACGGTAGGGAATGGAAAACCGGATTATATTATTACAACGGACGAGAACGGATACGGAGAGGTCAATGATATTCCTCTGTGGTATTACTACATACAGGAAATAGAAGCGCCGGAGGGCTTTGGATTAGATAAAACTATATATGAAGCAAATTGCACAGATGCGGGAACTTATCCAAACGTAGGAGTGGATTTGTATTCACAGGAGCCTTTGGATTTTGGAAAAATTACTTTAAAAAAGCAGTCTGCAAATCCGGATTGCACAGAGGATAATCCTGTCTATTCCTTAAAAGGTGCAGAGTATTCTATTTACAGCAATCCGGAGTGTACCAATTATGTGGACAAGATGATAACGGATGAAAGCGGATATGCAGAAAAAGACGGATTACAGCTCGGGACTTATTATGTGAAGGAAAGCAAAGCACCACAAGGATATCATCTGGATGAAACCGTCTATAAAGTAAGTCTTCCCACAAGCTCAGGAGAGCTGGAATATCAGGTTACATCAACAGAAAAGCCCCAACTGGAGCAAATTAAAATGTTACTGAAAAAAATAGATAAGGATACGGGAGAGCCAATTCCCACAGGACAGGGAAGCTTAAAAGGTGCAGAATTTGTGTTTAAATTTTATAAAGGAGAGTATCCGAAGGACACAAATCCGGAAACATTGGGAAAGACAGTAGATAAAACATGGATATTTGCTACCAACGAAAAAGGAGTAATAGAGTTTGATGAAAGCTTTCTAATTCGTGGAGACAGCTTTTATATAGATGATAAGGGAGAGCCGGCGCTTCCTGTGGGGACTTTAGTAATAACAGAAAAGAAAGCGCCGGAAGGATATCATATTAATCCAATAACGATTATCAAAAATATAAGACCGGAAGGTTTCGAAGACAGTGAGGCTTATGTGACTCCGGAAATTGCGGAAGACAGTATCAGTGTGAAAATTATAAAGGTACAGGATGGGACAAATGTCCACATTCCCGGTACGGTGTTCCGTCATACCATGCCAAATGGAACAACAAAGGATTATGCCACAGATAGCAAAGGAGAAGTTCAGCTGCAAGGGCTAAGAATAGGAAAACATCAGATAGTGGAGCTGTCTCCGGCAGAGGGATATTTGCCGAATACCAGTGTGTTTGAATTTGAAGTTACCGCAGATAACAAAGTGCATGCGCTTACAAAACCCATAGAGGATATGGGAATTGCCTTTGCAGAAGAAAAGAACGGAGACGGTACTTTAACGGTAAAAAATAAGTTAGCTCCGTTTAAACTGAACATTCATAAAGTAAATAATAAAGATAAGGTATTAGAAGGTGCTGAATTTACCTTATATGAGGATAAGGATTGCAGCGTAGAGGTTGACAGACAGGTGTCTGATAAAGACGGAAATCTGGCATTTGAAAACATACAAATAGACAGGGAATATTACCTAAAAGAAACAAAAGCACCGGCAGGGTACAAGCTTCCAATTCATCCAGACGGCAGTCCGGTGATTTATAAAATTAAAGTGGAAAGTGACCCAATAAAAAACAATTTTATCGTTTATGTAAATGACAAAGCTTATGATACCAATTCCGATGGTGCGATTACCATTGGCGGTACAAAAAAGGACAGAGAAGTCAATCTTACTGTTGTGAATACAGTAAATGGAAAACTGCCAAATACAGGCGCTTACAGCACAAGTTGGATTTTGGCAATGGGCAGTATTTTAATACTTGCTGCCTTAAAAAACAAAGAAAAAAGAATAAAATAGTGAAAAGAGGAAAAAATGATGAGAAATAAAATTTTTAAAGCAATGATGATGATAGGATTAGTAGCAGCAACAGCAACAACTTCTATGGCAGGAAGTGCATTGACACCAATTTATGCAGCAGAAATGGAAGCTGCACAGGGAAATCAGGTAGTAAACGGTGTTTTAGATTTCGGAAAGGGTTCGGCAAGCATTAACATTAACGGAAATGAAGGACAGTCCTTAGTAGGAAAGAAATTTGAAATTTTCCAGCTGTTCAATGCAGAAAATTCCAAAGACGGAGAGTCCATCAATTATACTTTTCATCCGGAGTTTGCCAATGCCATTCAGACAGTCGTAGCCAATGCGTTAAATAAAAAGAACGGAACACAGTTAAGGCCGGCAGATGTGACAGAATATATGGCGATTGACTATATCCAGACCTTAAACTCCAAGCCGGTAGAAGGGGTAGATACACCGCAGGAGCTGGAAGGAAGATACAGTGACTTCCGTTACTTTGTGGAAGATGTGAGAACACAGATTAAGAAAGAAAACAAATCAGGAGAAATTATTACTGTACAGTCTACAAAATCAGATAATTCCATATCTATTACAGGTCTGGTATACGGATATTATGTAGTGGACGAATTGTCAAAGGCAGATGAAAACGGAGAACAGTGGTTTGCCTCTTCTCTTTGTATGGTAAATACCGCTAATCCGGATGCACAGGTAAACATCAAATCCGATTATCCTAAGATTACCAAGAAAATTCAGGAAGACGATAACAAGGATGCCGTTAAAAATGATGGCTGGAATGATATCGGTGACTACGAAATCGGACAGACTGTACCATACAAATTTGAGTCTACCATCCCGAATATGAACGGATATGATACTTATTATTACGCATGGCACGACAAAATGGATGAGGCGCTGACCTTCCATGCAGACAAAGCAAAAATGGAAATCGTGATTAACAGCAAAGACGGCAAAAGCTATAAGCTGAAGGACGATGAGTATGTTTTAACAGAAAAGCCGCAGGATGGATCCGGCGATACCTTCAAAGTGGAAGTCATGGATATCAAAAAAATTGTAGACCGGGAATTTAATAAAATGAACAACAATCAGGAAAATGATTATACCGGCTTGAACGTTACTTTAAAATGCGAAGCGACCTTAAATGAGCTGGCTGCATTGGATACCGGAAGACCGGGCTTTGAAAATGATGTCCGCTTAGAGTTCTCCAATGATGCAGACTCCAACGGAAAGGGAGAAACAGGCTTTACACCATGGGATACAGTTGTATGCTTTACCTTTGAAGTGGACGGATTAAAAACCAATAACCATGATAAAGTGCTTCAGGATGCAAAATTCCGTCTTTACAGTGATAAGGAATGTAAGAATGAGGTTTATGTAAAGAAAAATCCAAATCAGGGACAGGGCGGATATGTGGTAATGAACCGTGACTTGGTGGGAGGCACAGACCATACAGGAGGAACATCGCCGAAGGACGTCATAGAGATGGTGTCTGATGCAAACGGTATCTTTAAAATTTACGGTCTGGACCAGGGTACATATTACCTGAAGGAAACCGATGCACCGGATGGATACAGACCATTGCTTGACCCGATTGTGATTAACGTAAAACCGACTTATACCACAGACAGAAACAGCTATGTCAAGGGAGACGGTGCAACAGAAAAGACATTGAAGAAGCTGGAAGGTACAGCACATATTAAATCCTTCTACAATGGTGCATTTAAAGACGAAGATATCAACCTTCATACAGACGTAAATCAGGGTAACTTGGATATTAAGGTAATCAATGAGGTTGGCAAGAAGCTTCCGATCACCGGTTCTTCTGCTATGCTGGTAATTGTTTGTGCCGGAGCAGCGCTAATGGGCGGTGTAATCGTATCTAACAGAAAACGTAGCAAAAAAGAAGAAGAATAGGATGATATCAGAGGAAAAATGAAGAAGCAAAAAAAGATATGGAATAAGATTATTTTTATCATAGGTCTGCTTCTCGTGTCGTATCCTCTGGTAAGCAGCATGATAGAGCGGCAGCATCAAAAAGATGCTGTCGCTACTTATCAGGGCAGCATTGAAGAGGAGGATAAAAGCCGGATACAGGATGCAATAGCAAAAGCATCTGAGTATAATAATATGCTGTTCCAGACACAGGGGGCAAGCATTGGAGACTTGCAGAATGGGATTTTAAGTGAAGAAAACTATGAAAATCTATTAAATCTTTCAGGAACAGGAGTAATGGGAAGCATTGAAATTCCGAAAATTAACGTAGATATTCCAATTTATCATGGAACGTCAGAGGAAGTGTTAGCAAGTGGAGTGGGACATTTTCAGGACAGCAGCCTTCCAGTGGGCGGGAACAATACGAGATGTATTCTTACCGGACACAGGGGATTGCCAAATTCCAAGCTGTTTACAAGGCTGGATGAATTGGAAAAAGAAGATCTTTTTTTTATCAGTACGTGTGGGGAAACTTTAGCATACCGCATTACCGAAATAGAAGTAGTAGAACCAGAGGAAGCAGAGCTGCTGGAGATTTTACCGGAAAAGGATTTATGCACCTTAATAACCTGTACCCCTTATGGAATTAACACACAGAGATTGGTGATAACAGGGGAGCGAGTTCCTTATGAAAAAGCGGAATATGACAGTATTGAGAGAAAATTGCCTTCTTTTCGGGAAGCTTTCTTTATGGTATTACCTTTTATTTTTATGATGGCTGGATTAATTAGTTTTTTTAGGAGGAAAAGACATGGAAAAAAGAATGAGCAATAAGTTTTCATTAGTGATTACAGTGCTTCTGATATTTGTATTTTGCATACAGGTATATGCAGAGACAGATACACAGCAGCATGGAAGTATCAGCATTGCTCTGACAGAAGGGAAAAAAGGAACTTCACGAGAAAATGTGGAATTTTCCTGTACCAAAATAGGAGAAATGAAAAACGGAGAATATATCTTAAAAGATGAATTTCTTTCTTCAAAAGTAGAGCTTAATGCGTTGAAGACAGCCGATGATATGGAAAAGGCGGCTAACAAGCTGGCAGAAATGGATATTCAAGGTGAGAAAGTATTATTGACAGATAAAAATGGAAAGCTTTGCTTTTCGGGTTTAACAAAGGGAGTATATTTTTTAGAAGCTACGGATATTGCTGGATATGAAGCGGTAGCGCCGTTTTTAATATCTATTCCAACCTTTGATGAAAAAGAAGGAAGAATGAACTATGATATTACTGTCATGCCCAAGCATGAACCGGAGAAAATCACAACGGATGCTCCACAAAAGCCGGGAGCACCGCAGACAGGTTTAGACAGTCCGATTTTAAAGTATTTTGCAGGCGCTTTTTTCATTGCCCTGTTTTTGGTTGTTTGGAATATTAAAATGAAAAATACAAAGAAGAAATAATGAGGAAGTTAATAAATGTAGTATTGGCAGGATGTCTTTTTTACTTTTTGGCACTTGGGATGAAAGAGTTATTTTTATTTTTAAATGCGGAAAAAACGTATCAAGTGTTAAAAGAAGAAACCGTGCAGGTTGCAGCGGATAATCAGGAAAATGAGGAGGCAGTAAATCCGTTCCACCGAGATATTAATTTTGAAGCCTTGAATAAAATAAATGAAGAAATTGTCGGATGGATTTATATACCGGAAACAAAGGTCGATTATCCTGTGTTAATCGGAGACACAGAGCAGGAATATTTGAAACAGGATTTTGAGGGGAAAGAAAATGTTTTAGGTTCTATTTTTGCTTTCCCCAATGTGGAATTAAATCAGGATTTTCACGTTTGTCTGTATGGACACAATATGATTTCAGGACAGATGTTTGGCGGGCTGAAATTGTATAAAGAAGAAAAATATGCAAAGACTCACAGAAAAGCTTATTTATATACAAAAGAGAGCACAAAAGAATTGGAGCTGATATCTGTTTTTCAATGTGAAAATACAGATGAAATCTTTGAGCTGGAAGAAAAAACATGGGAACAAAGCAAAGCAGAGGAAATTGTAGGTGACTTGCAGAGGAGAAGTTTCGTAGAAACGGAGTTTACCCAAAAGAAGGTAACTCAGATTTTTACGCTTGTTACCTGTCATGGAAACGCAGGGGGAACGCAGCGTCTGGTTTTAAACTTTGGAGTAACGAAGGAGAAGCTTATATTACAATAATGACGGTCTATCACAGGAAACTGTCACATTCAGTATATGCACCGAATATTTATAATTTTTGGATAATATTGAAAGCGACAGTTCCCTGTGTATAATTCTTGTTTCTAAGGCTGTCGTGAGCGGAAATAGTCAAAGACTTTACAAGTAAAAAAAAATATGCTATGATAACCGAGATATCATAAGTATGTGCACTCGTAGCTCAGGGGATAGAGCAGTGGTTTCCGGTACCACGTGTCGGGGGTTCGATTCCCTCCGGGTGTGTTTGTGCTTTGGGGAGAGCATGGAAATAAGGGAATATAAGGAGGACAAATATGTTAGACAATTTCAGAGAATGGCTCTCGGATAATCTGAGGTATATTCTTCTGGGTCTGGCAATTCTGGCGGTTCTGTTGCTGTTATTTTTTGGAATAAAAGCAATAACGGGAAATTCTTCTGATAAAAAGGAAAATGAACCGGCAAAGAAAACAGAACAAAAGAAAGAGTCCACAGATTCCGAAAAAACAGATGAGGACAAGTCTGAAAAGGAAGATGAGAATGCTCTTGAAAAGAATGCGTATCCTGAAGTAAATGCCTTAATTGAGTCGTTTTACTCTGCTTGGGGAAAGAAAGACATTGCCCAGATGAAAGAGTTGACGGATAATTTTAATGCAACTGATGAAACAAAAGTGACAAATGCTACTTATATTGAGTCTTATGAAAATATAACAGTGTATACAAAGAAAGGACTTGATGAAAACAGTTATGTAGTATTTGCAGCTTATGATTTGAAATTTAAAGATATTGCCACACCGGCTCCCGGCTTGTCTGAGCTGTATGTTTATAAGAATGAAGCAGGAAAATACGTTATCCAGAATGATGATACAAATGCTGAAGTTCAGGAATGTATTGAAAAGACAAGACAGGAAAAGGATGTAACAGGGCTTATTGCAGAAATAGAAGAAAAATTGAATGTAGCAATGGCTTCTGACGATACCTTGAAGAAATTTGAAGAAGAGCTGGGCGAAAAAGTCAATACAGCACAGATGGCTGATAATGGCGATATGCTCACAGCAAAGGAAAGCTGTAATGTACGTTCTGATGCAAATACAAACGCTGAAATTTTAGGAAAATTACAGGCAGGGGAGCAGGTTAAGAAACTGGAAAATGCGTCAGATAATTGGATAAAGGTAGAATATAAAGGGCAGGAGGCCTATGTATTCGGTGATTTAGTTCAGTAAAATATACCCTGGCAGCAGGCACAAAAGGTGTTGGTTGTCAGGGTGTTTGCACAATAAAGAGGAAAAAACATGAAAATTACCAAAAAAGGAGTTCTCATTACAATTCCTGTTTTTCTAACAGGTTCTTTTCTTATTGCAGCTCCTCAGTATGGATTTATGCTGGTGAAGCATTCCATGATCAGTTATGAAAATGAGAAAGAGGCGAAGAAAGAAGACCACTGGATTTACAATGAAAACGGACGCCGTTTCGTATACCATGATGGTTCTGTTATTCAGAATGACAGTCAGGTATTGGATGGAATTATGTACTATTTTGATGGGAAAGGCTATGTAAAAACAGGTTGGGTACAGGATAAAGGACAGATTTTTTATAGAAATCCGGATGGCTCTCCTGTAATAGGCTGGTTTACAGATGACAGCGGTACGTATTATCTGAATGAAAATGGTTCACCGGCAATCGGCTGGACAGATATAGACGGACAGCATTACTATTTTAAAGAAAACGGTGCGGCAGCTACGGGAATGACAGAGGTAGATGGTGTTCAGTATCTTTTTAACGAGGATGGAACCGTGTCAGCTGGATGGGGTTTAAAGGATGATAAGTATTATTATCGAGATGAATACGGAGCAATCTCTTATGGCTGGGAATATATAGACGGACAGTATTATTTTTTCCGTGAAGACGGAACAATGGCTACGGGCTGGATTACGGACGGCGGTGAAAGATATTATTTGAACACGGACGGTTCTATGGTAAAAAATGCTTGGATTAATCAGGATGGACAAAAGCATTTTGTAGGGGCGGACGGAAAAGAGGAAAAAGGCTGGGTTTCTATAAGCGGAAAATATTATTTTCTTACAGAAGAGGGCATTGTAGGACAACCGGGTTGGTTAAAACAGGATGGCAAGTGGTATTTTGTCAATCAGGACGGAAGTGCCAGAACAGGTTTGTTTGAAGAAAATGGTAAATGGCATTATCTTACAGAACAGGGCGAATTGAAAGAGGGCTGGATTTTGTCAAATGGAAAATATTATTATCTTGCAAATTCTAAGCTTATGACAGGCTGGAGGAAGATTGACGGTAAGCAGTATTATTTCCACGAAGACGGAGTTATGGCCACAGGCTGGATCACCATTGACGGAAAATCTTATTATTTGAATGAGGACGGAAGTCTGAATATACACGTACAGGAGTGATATTACAAAAGAGATACCCTGATAGCGATTTATGGAAAATCTGTAAGCGTTATTGGGGTATTCCTGTCAGAAAACGAAGGAGAGGTTCATGCGTTTAAATAAATATTTAAGTGATGCCGGTGTATGCTCCAGACGGGAAGCAGACCGTTTAATAGAAGAAAAACGTGTTTTAGTGGATGGAAAGCCTGCTGTGCAGGGGATGCAGGTAGAAGACTTTCAGGAAATCAAAGTAGATGGGAAAGCTATAAAGCGGGAAGAAAAAAAAGTGCTTTTGGTTTTTCATAAGCCGAAGGGAATTGAGTGTACGGCAAATCCTAATGTGAAAAAAAATGTAATTTCTTATATTAACTATCCAATTAGAGTGTATTATGCAGGAAGATTGGATAAAGACTCGGAAGGATTACTTCTTTTGACCAATCAGGGTGAGCTGGTAAATCAGATTATGAAAGCAGGCAGCTATCATGAGAAAGAATATCTTGTGACAGTGGATAAGCCTGTAACAGAGGAGTTTTTACAGAGTATGCGAGAGGGTGTCCCTGTTTTAGGAACAATCACCAGAAAGTGTAAGGTGGAAAAGGAAAGTGAAAAGGTTTTTCGGATTACTCTTACGCAAGGCTTAAATCGTCAAATCAGGCGCATGTGCAATTATCTGGGATATGAGGTTGTAAAATTAAAGAGAATTCGGATTATGAACATTGAGTTGGGAAATCTTCCGATAGGAAGTTATCGTGAGGCAACCAAGGAAGAACTGGATGAGTTGAAGAGGCAGATTTCAGAAAAAGCAGAGAAAAGGCAGGAAACAGATTTTCATAAAGGGAAAAAACCTGTGAAGAATGCAGGGAAATATAGAAATCCTTCCAAGGTAAGAAAACAGAAAAGGCAGGAGGCTTCAAGAAATGGATAAAATGAAAAGAATGAAGGAATTGCTGAAACTTTTGACAGAGGCTTCAAAAGCCTATTATCAGGAAGACCGAGAAATAATGAGCAATTTCGAGTATGATAAGCTGTATGATGAGCTGGTACAGCTGGAAAGAGAAACAGGTGTTACCTTAGCGGGAAGTCCTACAGCTTCCGTAGGATATGAGGCATTGGATGAGCTGCCGAAGGAAGCTCATGAAAGCCCGATGCTTTCCCTTGACAAAACAAAAGATATAGAAGCATTAAGGGCGTTTATCGGAGAGCAGAAATCATTACTTTCATGGAAATTGGACGGACTTACCATTGTATTGACATATCATGAGGGAAAACTGCAAAAAGCGGTAACAAGAGGAAACGGAACCGTAGGGGAAGTTATTACGGGAAATGCAAAGGTTTTTAAAAATATTCCCCTTCAGATTGCATATCAGGGAGAACTTGTTTTGCGAGGAGAGGCAATTATCACCTATTCTGATTTTGAAAAAATCAATGCACAGATAGAAGATGTAGATGCCAAGTACAAAAATCCCAGAAACTTGTGCAGCGGTTCTGTAAGACAGCTGAACAATGAAATCACAGCAAAAAGAAATGTGAATTTTTATGCGTTTTCTTTGGTAAAGGCAGAGGGCGTTGATTTTCAAAATTCACGGGAACAGCAATTTTGCTGGCTGAAGGAGCAGGGCTTTGATGTTGTGGAATATCGTGTTGTTACAGGAGAAACGCTGGATGAAGCCATGGATTATTTCTCGAATCAGGTATCGAAAAATGATTTTCCTTCAGATGGACTTGTAGTTTTATATGATGATATTGCCTATGGAGAGTCTTTGGGAAGCACCGCAAAATTTCCGAGAAATGCGTATGCGTTTAAATGGAAGGATGAAATCAGAGAAACTGTTTTAAAAGAAATTGAGTGGAGTGCTTCCAGAACAGGATTGATTAATCCAGTGGCTATTTTTGAGCCGATAGAGCTGGAGGGAACTACGGTCAGTCGTGCCAGTGTGCATAATATCAGTATTATGAAGGAGCTTCAGTTGGGAATTGGGGATAAAATACAGGTGTATAAGGCAAATATGATTATTCCTCAAATTGCTGAAAATCTCACAAGAAGCGGAAATTTGGAAATTCCGAAAATATGTCCGGTATGTAAAAAAGAAGCCAGAGTGATAAAAACAAATGAGGTGGAAGCGCTGTACTGTATGAACGAAGAATGTCAGGCGAAAAAGATTAAATCCTTTACCTTGTTTGTAAGCAGAGATGCCATGAATATTGACGGCTTATCAGAAGCTACATTGGAAAAATTTATCTTAAAAGGTTTTATTCGTGATTTCGGCGATATTTTTGAAATTGAAAAATATAAAGATGAAATTTTAGAGATGGAGGGATTTGGACAAAAATCCTACGAAAACCTGATTGCCAGTCTGGAGAAGGCAAAGCACACAACTTTACCAAGAGTGCTGTACAGTCTGGGGATTGCCAACATCGGTCTGGCAAATGCAAAGCTTATCTGTAAGGAGCTTCAATATGATATTGAGAAAATGATTGCAGCCAATGAGGAAGAAATCAGCAGCATAGAAGGAATTGGTCCGGTAATTGCAAAAGCTTATACAGAATATTTTGCAAATGAAGAAAATTTAAAGAAGTTCCGTCATTTGTTGTCTCATTTAGAACTAGAAGAGGTAACAAGAGAAGAAAATCTGTCTTTGGAAGGGAAGCAATTTGTTATTACGGGAAGTGTGGTACATTTTGCAAACCGAGCGCAGCTAAAGGAAGAAATTGAGAAAAGAGGCGGAAAAGTAACAGGAAGTGTGACCTCAAAAACACATTATTTGATTAACAATGATACAACGTCAAATTCTTCAAAGAACAAAAAAGCAAAAGAGCTTGGTATTCCAATTTTATCAGAAGATGATTTTATGAAAATGGCAGGTATGTAAAACGTATGAAAAAAGAAGAAATAAAAGAAAAAGGAATTCAGGGAGTTAAAAAGATTATATTCGGAAGAACGCTGTTTGTAATATTTGCGTTTTTAATTCAGTTTGCTCTGTTGGCGGTAACCTATATTTGGCTGAGAGATTATAGCTATGTTTTTTACTTATTCTTTGTTATATTGAGCGTCAGCGTGGTTTTACATCTTTTTAACAGTAATGAAAGCCCTGATTTTAAATTGGTGTGGATGCTGCCGCTGGTTATTTTCCCTGTTTTTGGAGCGTTTTTCTATTTATATGTGGCAACCCAGCTGGGAACAAAAATGATTTTCAGGCGCTTGCAGTTTCTCTCGAAATTTACCAGACAGTACGCACCACAAAATACAGAAGTGAAAAATCGCCTGAAAGAGGAAAATTCCCAGATGGGGCATTTTGTTCAGTATATGGAGGAATATGATAATTGTCCTGTTTATGACCACACACAGGTGACTTATTATCCTCTTGGTGACGAGCAATTTCCGGATATGCTGGAAGAATTGGAAAAGGCAGAAAAGTTTATCTTTTTGGAATTCTTTATTGTAGAAGAAGGAAACATGTGGAACAGCATTTTGGAGATTTTAAAGAAAAAGGTAAAGGAAGGTGTGGAGGTACGTGTTATGTACGATGGTATGTGCGTACTGGCACTTTTGCCTTACTTTTATCCAAAGCTTTTGGAGGCGGAGGGTATTCGCTGTAAGATGTTTGCGCCTATTAAACCTGTATTCTCCACACATTATAACAATCGAGACCATAGGAAAATTATGGTTATTGACGGAAAGGTTGCCTTTACAGGAGGAACAAATCTGGCAGATGAATATATTAATCAAAAGCTGCGTTTCGGACACTGGAAAGATACAGCCGTGAAGCTTACCGGAAAGGCAGCAGAACGATTTACATATATGTTTTTAGAAATGTGGAATGTTTCTGAGACAAAAGAAGAGAATTATGAGCAATACAAGACACCGGCGAACTTTACCATGCCAAGTGACGGATATCTCATTCCTTATGAGGTGTGTCCTTTTGGAAAAGAGCGTGTGGGTAAAAAAGTATATCTGGATATCCTGAATACGGCAAAGGATTATGTACATATTATGACACCGTATTTAATTTTGGATTATGAAATGCTGATGGCTCTTACCTACGCTGCTAAAAGAGGTGTGCAGGTATCTATTATTATGCCGCATATTCCTGACAAAAAGGCTGCATTTGCTGTGGCAAAGACCTATTATAACGAGCTTTTGGAAGCGGGAGTGGAAATTCATGAATATGAACCGGGCTTTGTACATGCAAAGATTTTTGTTGCAGATGATGAAAAAGCAGTAGTCGGAACGGTTAATCTGGACTATCGAAGTCTGTTCCACCATTTTGAATGTGGTGTAATGATGTATAAAAATTCACAGATTTTAGAAATTGAAAAAGATTTTCAGACAACGCTGCAAAAGTGTATTAAGATGCAGCCGTCTGATTATAAACGTCAGAAACTGGCAATGCGTATTACAGGAAAGATTTTACGTATGTTTGCCCCGCTTATGTAGAAAAAAGAAAGGGAGAAAGAGAAATGCCCATTAAAATTCAAAGTGATTTACCGGTAAAAGAAATACTGGAAAAAGAAAATATATTTGTCATGGATGAAAAAAGAGCGGTTCATCAGGACATCCGTCCGGTGCAGATTTTGATTTTAAATCTGATGCCTTTAAAGGAAGAAACAGAATTGCAGCTTTTGCGCTCTCTGTCTAACACGCCTTTGCAGGTAGACGTTTCTTTTATGATGGTAAGCAGTCATGTGTCCAAAAATACAGCTACCAGCCATTTAAACAAATTTTATCAGACCTTTGAGGAAGTAAAAGAGCATAAATTTGATGGTATGATTATTACAGGTGCTCCGGTAGAGCAAATGGAATTTGAAGAAGTAGACTATTGGCAGGAAATGACAGAAATTATGGAATGGTCTAAAAAGAATGTAACTTCTACGATTTATCTTTGCTGGGCAGCACAGGCGGGCTTGTATTATCATTACGGCTTACAAAAAAGAAAAATGGATAAAAAAGTTTTTGGGATTTTTGCTCATAAAGTGGAAAACCGAAAAATTCCTTTGGTAAGAGGGTTTGATGATGTGTTTTTTGCGCCACATTCCAGACATACAGAGGTATCTGCCGAGGACATTCATAATTGTAAAGAGCTTACAGTTCTGGCAGAGTCTGAGGAAGCCGGTGTATTTCTGGCTATGGCAAAGGATGGCAGACAGATTTTTGTCATGGGACATCCGGAATATGACAGAGTGACGCTTGACGGAGAATATAAGAGAGATTTGAGCAAAGGGCTTCCGATTGAAATGCCAAAAGGCTATTATCCGGAGGATAATGCAGAGAACAAACCGCTTCTTATGTGGCGTTCTCATGCCAATAATCTGTATACAAACTGGCTGAATTATTATGTTTATCAGGTGACACCGTATAATCTGGATGGAACACCGTTTTAATGCGGTGTTTTAGAGGCGTTGCGGAAAATCAAAAATATCGTAAAATGATGTGAAATATCGGGCAGCATTAGAAAATTGGGAGTACAAAGGGAGTATAGAAAAGTCTTTATGGGAGTACAAGCAATATGATATAAACTGTCTTTTGGAATAAGATTATGAGGGTGTATTGTGTAAGTACAATACGCCCTTAAACTTTTGGAAAAGTGATGCTGGAAATTAGAAAATATGCTAGAATAACAGAAATAAATAAATTTTTAAATTCGTGAGGTGATTATTATGATAGATATTTCTGCATGGACAGACAAGTTTTTACAAGTCTTGACCCAGAACTTTGGAGAGCGGATATGGTTTGTCGGATTACAGGGAAGTTACGCTCGTGGTGAAACAACAGAAACAAGTGATATTGATATGGTTGTAATACTTGATGAAGTCTCTGTTTTGGATATTCAAAAATATAATGCTATGTTAGATACGTTATCCAATCGAGAACAGATTTGCGGTTTCCTGTCAGGAAAACAAGAACTTTTACATTGGGAACCATCTGACCTTTTCCAATTTTATAACGATACAAAGCCAATCAAAGGAAGTCTTGATGAATTATTGGTACTGCTTGATACGGCTGCTGTAAACAGAGCAATTAAAATTGGGGTATGCAATATCTATCATGGCTGTGTACATAATATGCTGTACGAAAAAAGTGAGGAAATTTTGAGAGGATTATATAAATCAGCTTCTTTTGTTGTACAGGCAATCTGTTTTAAACAAACAGGAAGATATGTTTGTCAACAGAAAAAATTGCTTCAAATAGTTGAGCCAGATGAGCAAGTGATTGTTCATACATTCTTGGAATTAAAGAGCGGAGGTCTGACTAATTTTCAAAAGATGTCAGAAACTCTGTTTGAGTGGTCTAAGAAGTGGATTACAGAATAATTTGAGGGGAAAAAATATTTTGGTTATATTGCAGATTGACGAAAATAATGTAGATGAAACAGCGACGTTAGTTGCTGACTTTCGAGTGGAATTAAATTCTTATAAAGGCATAGAAGCTCGACCGGATATTCAAGAAGGAAAAGAAGATTTGCTTTATTTTTTAAAAGCTCAATATCCTGTTTTTGTTGCAAAAGAGGATGGAAAAGCTGTCGGATATCTTGTATGCAGGATTGAAGATGAGGTTTTATGGGTAGAACATCTTTTTGTAAGCCATGATTATAGAAGAAAAGGTATTGCTTCTTTGCTGTTTCAAAAAGCAGAAGAAATTGCCGAGTCAATGGGACAGGAAACCGTTTTTAATTATGTGCATCCCAATAATGACAGAATGATAGAATTTTTACGCTCAAAAGGCTATACAGTATTGAACTTGATTGAAATCCGAAAGCCTTATAAAGATGAGAAAATCAGCACTACGATTAAGGTGGATAAGCATACGTTTGATTATTAAGAGGATTTTCTGAGGAAATGGCCAATTCTCCAGCTGTTCGATTGTCAATTTGTGTGTTCTAAGATAAAATTGGCATACGGAGGTGGTAGAAATGTTTGAAATTGACAAGCAAAGGTTTGGAAAATTTGTGGCGGAGCTGCGGAAAGAGAAAGGTGTTACTCAGAAAGAGCTTGCAAAAGAATTATTTATATCAGATAAAGCAATTAGCAAGTGGGAAACGGGAGTTTCCCAAACAAAAGGATATTAAGGAATAACCTGTGTTTACCTGCTTGCAGAATACTGGTGTATAAGAGAATGGCACTTGAAATATAGTGTCTTTTTCTATATCTAATAAATTTTCATTAGATAACTGAAAAAGAATGACTGTTCATTTCTAGCGTGATATAATTTATATTATAGAGAACGATAAATTAGAATTTGACGGGGAGGTCTCATGAGGACAGAATATAAACACAATCCGCCCATTCCATATAGTCTGCATGATATGCGAGTCAAAAAGATTATAATTCAAGATCAAACAATAGCACTTGAATTTGAGGACGGATATGAAAAACTTACAGAACCTTTTGAACAGGTCGAGGGAAACATCACAATCGAAGGTGTGGATTTTGATTGTACCTGCGTGATGTTGCAGAGCAAATGGGGAAACTATGGAAAATTCAACGGTGAGAAATTAGAACTGGAACACTTTATAAAGAGATACAAAAACTATAGCTTTGAAATTGTAAATGAATTATATGGGTATAATCAAGTATTGTATTCTGGTTATTTATCTATCTTAGAAACAGAAGATTTAGTTCAAATGGACATTTCAATTTACTTTACGGGCAAAATTATTTACGATACAAAAGAGTAACAAATTCCAGCTTGTAGAACTAAAAATGTGAATTTGTTTGATGTTAGTAATACAAGAATTTGAAGTTTCAGAGGTAAAGATAATTTATATCTTCATATAAAGGGAAATGTAATTGTTAAAATAGCAAAATCAAAAGAAGTTAAAATTAATTTAAAAAGGATGGATGAGAAATGATGTATGGTATTATCGCTGTTGCACTGATATTTATACTTGCTAATTTACCTCAATATATTAGAAAACAGCTAACAGAAAAAATCGCTGATGAAAGCAGTAAAGCTAAAGAAAATTTACAAACTTCACAATTAAATTTTTTAACAAAGATAGAATGGCTTAGATTCTTTCCATTGAAAAAAATTTTACTAGGAGTAATTTGGCTTTTTTGCCTATTTTATGCTGTAAGAGGAGTCTTTATGACTATTAACGATCCTCGTGGTATATTTATATTCCTCACAGTTTTATTTTGGCTCATCACTATTTTTACAGCACGCAAGATATGGCGATATATTAAATTATCTTATCACTGCGTACCTGTATTAAATCATATCAAAACAAAAGAGGAATTAAAGGAATCTCTACAAGGTGAATGTTTTGAAAAAGTATTGTTTGAGCACAATATATTACGAAAATATTTCCCTGTCCTTATTAGTGAAAACTGGGTAGTTATGAACGGTCGTCTTTTTCCAAGACACGGAGTTGAAAAAATATATTATTTACACGAAAGCCCTGTTTGGAATTATGAACAAATTAGGTTTATATATTTTAATGGTGAAGAATATCTATCTCCTAGTGACAAACAAACTGCTGATGAACTTCGTCAAACAGAAATATCAAATTTGCTACATAAAATATGCCCAGTAGTTATTGAAAAAGCAGAGCAAAAAACAAATACATCAAATAAAAAAGATAAATCTATTATTTACTGGAATATGAATTATAAAGGTAAATTTAGAAGAACATTATGGATGATACCTTTTGTCATTATCTTATGCATTTTACTGCCACTATGCTTAGGAAGTTCTTGGATTATATACGATATAATTATGGTTGTAATTTTAATATGGCAGCTTTGGTATACCTATAACAAAATGAAGTTTGAAGAAAAAAACTTAAATGAGATAGATGAAAACAATAATAAAAAATATACGATAGCTATGAAAAATGTTCATATGTACGATTATCTTCTTGCAATAAAAGATGAAACGCATATCTACAAAGCCATCATTGAAGCAGTACCTGATGAAAATGATAGCATGATGATTTGGCTAGATGATTTTAATTTTCCACAAGCAGAGATTGAGGACATAAAAAAAGAAATAGAACTATACTTTAAAGCAAGAAATATTACTTGCATATTCAAAGCCGGTAAAAGAGCATAGACGGAGTGATCCAGACACGGCGGTGGGAAAATCTCTTAGATTTTTCCGCCGTTTTTAGTGGCTGGTTCACTTCGGCAGTTGAGCGAGCTTGCGAGCGAACATCAAGCCCCCGTTATCTAACAGGGGGGTACTATTACAAAAGACAAGAGCAAAAACAAATACAAAACTGCTGATATGCAACGATTTATAAAGTTATAAGAACTTATTTCACTTCACACCCTATTCTTTTTACCCGACAGGTCTAAAACAGCATATCAATAGAAAATAAATATAAGATACAAGGTGTATGCTCCTATGAGTATATGCCTTTTTTGATTGGAGGAATAAAGCATGAATGATATAAAATTTATTGAAACATTAAAACAAAAGAGAAATGCCTGTGATTATTCGCAATCACGACTGGCACTGGAACTACAAATCAGCAGGCAGAACTTAAATGAAATTGAAAACGGAAAAACAAAAGCCAGTAAAGAAATGAAACATATACTTCTACATTATCTTGATTATTGTAATTGTACACAGCCTTTCACTTTAACGATTGACTATCTGCGTGTTCGTTTTCCTACCACAGACGCATTGGAGATTATAAAAAATGTACTGGCAATGAAAAGCGAATATTTTATACATGAAGATTATGGAATGTTTGGTTATGAAGAACAGTATATCTATGGGGATATTAGTGTAAATGCTTCTAAAGATAGTTCTATGGGTGTTTTATTAGAATTAAGAGGTATGGGGTGTCGGAACTTGGAATATGTTTTACAGGCAAGAGGGATAGACTGGTATTCCTTTTTAAGCTGTTGTATAGATTATCAAGGCGTTTTTAAACGTATAGATTTAGCAATCAATGATATGGGCGGATTGCTGGATATAGAAATTCTAAGGGAACGCTATTATGCCAACAAGGTATGGAAACGTTCAAGAACCCATGAAGCAGTAGACAGCGGAAAATTATCGGGTACAAATGGAGATACTGCAAAAACTTTTTATATTGGTTCAAAGAGTAGTTCTATTTACTTTTGCTTGTATGAAAAAGAAAAGGAACAAAAAAGCAAGGGCATAAAAACAGACATTAAGAACCGCTTTGAAATTCGTTTGAAAAATGGAAAAGCAGAACAAACGATAGAACAACTTGTTTTTTCAAGAAATCCCGAACAGACCATAGCAAATCTTATCCTCACACAAATAGATTTTCCCGATTATATTTTATGGGATATATTTTTAGATAATGTAACGACTTCACTTCCATTTATTATGACACCTGTTGCTGTCAATATGGATAAAACAAAACGCTGGTTAGAAAGACAGGTCATGCCCTCTTTATTGATGATAAAAGAGATTGAAAAGAAAACAGGAGCAAAGTATCTGGAAGAAATCGACAGGCATACAAGACTAACAGAAAAGCAGGAATTAAAAATCAAACAAATGACAACAGATATAGCAGATATGATTGAGAAAGATACCGCTGTTCCACAAAGGAATGACGGTATTTTTTAATTTCTTCAAAAAATCTGCAACAAAACGGCTACTTGTGTACAGATATGGTGCGAGGAAAGGAAATCTAACTTTTTAAATAAGGTCATAAAATCTTCCTTTGGTGTACAGATACGGAATGTAAGAAGAAATTGAAATTTTTTTGAAAAACCTGCAACAAAATAAGACTTCTATTCCTTATATGGTGCGAGGAAAGAAAATCGAAACTTTTTTTGAAAACAGGTCATCAAATCGGTGGTTGCTGTCCTTATATGGTGTGAAAGAAGAAACTATTTTCATTTTTAACTTAACAATCCGTAGTTTCCGTTCCCTATATGGAGCAAAGAAAATCTTTCATTCCATTTTTGGCAGGAACGGTAGTGTATGGGGAGTTAGGGCGTGGAAAGAAAAACAATCTTTTTTCATCATCAACTTAGCAAACCGATACTTGCTATCCCTATATGGTGCATGAAAAGAAGTTAAAATTTTTCTATTTCAACTTAGCAAATGGACGTTTGCTGTACAGATAGTAGTGAAAAAGGGAAAAAGTTTTGAATTTTAGTTACATTTCTCCTCTTTTCCAACGCGGTATATAGGAAAGATGATTTTCTTCTTTCAATCGTTCTTTGACAACTGAATAAAGCAATTCAATACGTTTGACAGACAGCGAGCCGTTGAAACAGATACGCCATGACCTTTCCCCTGCAAAAGCGAGCGATAACCTATCTGTGTTCTTGTAAAAGACTTGTCCTCTTTTATCGCTATGACCTGTGCTGTCAGATAATGATACTCCCGTACAGCCACAGCTTGAGCGTTCAGAGCGTCGCACGCAATGGGTACGGCTACATAAGAACTATGCAGAGGTGGAACTCCTGTGGGCTATGACAAAAGCCGTTGAATTGCTTAGAAAGATTTTACAGAAAGGGGGTATGTGTTATTGATAATGCTGTAAAAACAATTCAAAAGAAAAATGGCAAGTGTGGCATTGGCAACAGAGGAAAGACAAAGATTGTTGTAAAAGAGCATTTTTCCGAAAAGGGAAAGACAATGGAAGAACTTCTAACGGATGTCATGTTGGAAAAAGCAAAGCAGACAATCGCATAAAATCGGTGCAGTTGTAAGAAATAGATTGAATGACAAAAAGTACCCGTGTTATACTTTACTTGCAAGCAGGTATTGTAAACACGGGTTAGTTATAAAGGAGGATAACTGACAATGAAACAACAGATTTACAATACTGCACTTTATCTTAGGTTAAGCCGAGATGATGAATTACAGGGCGAAAGTTCCAGCATTACCACACAAAGAAGTATGTTGCGTCTATATGCAAAAGAACATCATTTGAATGTGATTGATGAATATATTGATGACGGCTGGTCGGGAACAAATTTTGAAAGACCGAGCTTTCAAAGAATGATTGAGGATATAGAGGCAGGAAAAATCAACTGTGTTGTAACAAAAGACTTATCACGACTTGGCAGAAATTATATTATGACAGGGCAATATACTGAATTGTATTTTCCCAGCCATAATGTCCGTTACATAGCGATTGACGACGGTGTAGACAGCGAAAAAGGCGAAAGTGAGATTGCACCATTTAAGAACATCATCAATGAATGGGTAGCAAGAGATACGAGCCGTAAAGTGAAATCAGCGTTTAAGACAAAATTTGTAGAGGGTGCGTATTATGGGGCTTATGCTCCGTTAGGATATAAGAAACACCCCGACATCAAAGGGAAACTGTTGATTGATGATGAAACAAAATGGATTATTGAAAAAATCTTTTCCCTAGCTTATCAAGGTTACGGAAGTGCAAAAATCACAAAAATACTGCGAGAAGAAAAAGTCCCGACAGCGTCTTGGCTGAATTTTACAAGGTATGGTACTTTTGCTCATATCTTTGAGGGAAAGCCCGAAAGCAAGCGTTATGAGTGGACGATTGCTCATGTAAAGGCGATATTGAAAAGTGAAGTCTATATCGGGAACAGCGTTCATAATCGACAGTCAACCATTTCTTTCAAAAGCAAGAAGAAAGTACGAAAACCCGAAAGCGAATGGTTTCGAGTAGAAAACACGCATGAACCGATTATTGACAAGGAAGTGTTCTATCGTGTACAGGAGCAGATAAAATCAAGGCGTAGACAGACAAAGGAAAAGGCAACGCCGATATTTGCAGGGCTTGTCAAGTGTGCGGATTGTGGTTGGTCTATGAGGTTTGCGACAAATAAGGCAAATAAAACACCGTATAGTTATTATGCTTGCAGTTACTACGGGCAGTTTGGTAAAGGTAATTGTTCTATGCACTACATTCGTTATGACGTGCTGTATCAAGCTGTATTGGAACGATTGCAGTATTGGGCTAAGGCAGTACAGCAGGACGAAGAAAAGGTATTGCATAAGATACAGAAAGTCGGCAATGCAGAGCGAATACGGGAAAAGAAGAAAAAGGCAAGTGCCTTGAGGAAAGCCGAGAACCGACAAAATGAGATTGACCGTTTATTTGCGAAAATGTATGAAGATAGAGCCTGTGAGAAGATAACGGAACGAAACTTCATCATGCTGTCGGGGAAATATCAAAAAGAGCAGATAGAACTGGAACAGCAGATAACCAACCTAAGAGAAGAATTAAGTAAAATGGAACAGGATATGATAGGTGCTGAAAAGTGGATTGAGTTAATCAAGGAGTATTCCGTACCAAAGGAACTGACAGCACCATTATTAAATGCAATGATAGAAAAAATCCTTATTCATGAGGCAACAACGAATGAGGAGAACGAAAGAATACAGGAAATAGAGATATACTACCGATTTATTGGAAAAGTAGATTGATAAAGAGGGTTCATATCTTTAACTAAGGGAAAGCGGAGTGAGTATACCGGATACAGCCTTATTAGTTCCATTGGCAAATTTATTAGGTGTTTCTGTTACGGAACTTCTAATGTGCGAAAAAATGGAACAAGGTGATACATTAGAAACAGATAAGGTGGAAAAGATTGTTAAAACGGTAATTACTTATTCAGAAGAAAATCCCAAAAGAGCATATCAAGAGAAAAGTCACCAAAAATGGATTGCTCTATATATTTTATCTTTTTTAGCAGGCAGTGTTGGAACTTTTTTTAATGGTATAACAAAGCGACCATGCTTAGAAATATTAGGAATAACATTGCTTTTGTATGCTATATTTGGAGGATACTTTTGTTGTTTTGTAAAAATTAAGTTGCCTCGATTTTATGACGAAAATAGTGTCAATTTTGTACATGATGGTGCATTTCGTATGAATATGGTAGGTGTTAAATTTAATAATCGTAATTGGAAATATATTGTAAGGACAACCCGTATTTCTATGTGTTTATCCATGATAAGCTTACCTATTATCAATTTTTTTATGGGAAGTATAATGCCAAAAGGATGGAATAGTAGTGGAGCAGCCATATTATTAGTAACATTTTTTTGCAGCATTTTTCTTCCCATGTATATAATGGGTAAAAAATGTGAATGAGAAGTATATGTGAATATAGATGTAATAGTGAGAAACCGGAATAATGATAAAACAGGAGGAGAGGAAAATGAAAAAAATCCATGGTATTGTTTTAGCTATAATCGGAATTATAGCAGCATTATTTGGTATTGTGTTAAGGCTAAAAGAAAATACAGCCATATCTATTATTGGCGGTGCAGATGGACCGACTTCTATTTATGTTGCCGGCAAAATCAGCAATGTTCCGGTGACAATTAGTGTTATTTTGGGTATTGTTTTACTGGTAATTGGTGTTTTCGTAATTATAAGAAACTATAAGAAAAAATAAGAATTTATTGGAGAAGGAAAGAAAATGAATGTGAATGAATATCAAACATTAGCAATGACTACACTTAATCCGGAACTTGATAAAAGGGAAGTTTTAATTAACAGTGTAATGGGATTGTGCGGAGAAGCAGGAGAAGCCATTGACATTGTGAAAAAGTGGATGGCGCAAGGACATGAATTAGATAAAGAACATTTGAAAAGCGAGCTTGGCGATATTGCGTGGTATTTAGCGGAGGCGGCTACGGCGTTAGATATTTCTCTTGAGGAGGTTTTTCAGGCGAATATTGATAAACTGAAAAAGCGATATCCTAAAGGTTTTGATGCTGAAAAGTCATTGGTTAGATTAAAGGGAGATATATAAATTTTGATTTAGAGAATGGAATTTGGCATCACTAGCAGGTTAAGCAAAGCGGTGTAAAGTGAATTTCATTTTCTTCTCTAAAATACGAAAATTACAGGTTGCAGCAGACGGTTTTTGGTAACTGTCTGCATTTTTTTATCATAGTTGAAGTAGTATCATTCAGGACTTGACGTAGAGGAATTACTGAATTTCAGCTATTATTGTAAAAACTGGATTTTAGAGATTATTAAAATAAGGTGAGATATTGTGACTGAAATCCGTAGTATAAAGGTAAGAGAGAAGGGAGGAATGAGTTATGAAATCAAAAATATTGTTCGTATGTATGGGAATTGTTTTATCTTTGGCAGGCTGTGGAAGCAAAGAAATCGAAATTGCTGAAGCAATGGGGTGTTATACGATTGATGTGTACTCATATGAAGAACTGGCAGGAGATGCGGATTATGTTATGATAGGAAAAGTAGTGGAGGAGTTAGGGGTTAAGTATGAATTTCCTATCATGACAGAAAATGAGGATGGCACACCAAAAGAATTATCTAAGCCGTATACAGAATACAGCGTTGAAGTGATAGAAAATTTAAAAGGAGAACTTTCTCAGGAAGAACCAATAATCATATCAAAAGATGGAGGAATAACAAAGGATGGAAAATTTTGTGAATTGCACGAATGTGATGTTTTACCCGTAGAAGGAAATGAATATGTATTTTATATCTATGCACAGAAAGACGGAAGCAATTTGGCTTCCGGTCCCAATTCTTCCATACCATTAAGTGATAATCACAAAGAGTTATCTACAATAAGTGAAGAAGCTATGCTGGATAGGGAAAGCATTTTGGAAAAAGTAAGAAACGGTGTTGCAAATCAAATTGATACAGGCAGTGAAAAAGGAATTTCAAAAGATGATGCTTCTGTAAAGTGAACATTCTGGTAAAGTTTTAGGATATTGCGTATAAGAAATATTGAGAAGGGAGAATTGTGTTATGAAATCAAAAATATTGTTCGTATGTATGGGCATAGCTTTGTCTTTGGCGGGCTGTGGAAATAAAGAAATTGAAATTTCTGAAGTGATGGGTTGTTATACGATTGATGTGCATTCTTATGAAGCGCTTGCAGGAAATGCAGACTATGTTATGATAGGAAAAGTGGTGGATGAGTTAGGAGTTGATTATAAATGGCCAGTCATGAAGGAAAATGAAGATGGCACACAGACAGAATTAACCAAACCATATACAAAATACAGCGTTGAGGTGATAGAAAACTTAAAAGGAGAGCTTTCTCAGGAAGAACCAATAATCATATCAAAAGATGGAGGAATAACAAAGGACGGAAAATTTTGTGACCTGTATGAAAGTGATACTTTACCAGTAGAAGGAAATGAATATGTATTTTATGTTTATGCACAGGAAGACGGAAGAAATTTAGTTTCCGGTCCCAATTCTTCCATTCCATTAAGCGATAATAGGAAAGAATTGTCTACAATAAGTGAAGAAGCTATGCTGGATAGGGAAAGCATTTTGGAAAAAGTAAGAAACGGTGTTGCAAATCAAATTGAAACAGACAGAGAAAAAAGAAACTCAAAAGATGATATTTCTGTAAAATAAAAATAATTATAAAAATATACACAAAAATAATTTTAAATTATTAAAAAATCAAAAAAATATTTGCAGAAACACATAAAAATTGTTATAATTTAATAAAAGTAAAATAATTAAATATAAAACATAAGTAGATAGGCACTGAATTGTATTATAGAGAGATTTCAGTGCCTATTTTATATCAGGAGGGGATGCCGATGGATTGGATTTATTACTAAGGTATAATTTATAATAGTGAGAGGTGGAAATATGGGAAAGAAAAAAATATTTATAGCAGCAGTAATGTGTTTATTAGTGATTTCGGTTTCAGTTCAGGGAAGTAATGATATAAGAAAGGCAAAAGAAAGTGATAAAAATTCAGATAACGGAATAGTTGAGAAAAATATTACTATAAACTATGAGAAAGAATTTTGTAATGGTATAGATGGAATTGATGAACCTTATAAAAGTAACGGGATAACACTTTTTACGATTTCCGGAACATGGATACAAGAAAACAATGGAAAATGGTGGTATCGGCATGACGATGGTACATATACTTGCAATGGATGGGAGGAAATAAATAGTAAGTGGTATTATTTTGATGCAGAAGGCTGGATGGTGACAGGCTGGATAGAAGTAGACGGACATTGGTATTATACGGACCAATGGGGAGCGATGTGCACAGGCTGGATAGAAGTAGACGGACATTGGTATTATATGGACCAATGGGGAGCGATGTGTACAGGTTGGATAGAAGTAGATGGACATTGGTATTATATGGATCAATGGGGAGCGATGTGCACAGGCTGGGTAAAAGTAGATGGACATTGGTATTATATGGATCAATGGGGAGCGATGTGTACCGGCTGGGTAAAAGTAGACGGATATTGGTACTATATGGACCAATGGGGTGAAATGTATACAGGTTGGCTTTATATGAAGGGCGAGAGATATTATTTGAACGAAAATGGAGTTATGATAACCGGAAAGTACAATATGTGGGATCAAGAAACTAAAAAATTTAAAGACTATTATTTTTCTTCAGACGGTAGATGGGAATATACAGTGTCATTGATTACATGGGACTTGGTTGACAGTGGAAAGCATCTGGATTGGAGTGGAAAAACAAAATATTCGAGTTATATTACAACTGCTACAAAGAAATGGAATGCCTATAAAAAGGGGATAATCCGTAAAGATACAGTATCTACAATGAAGGATGTAACTATATCTGATTATTATGATGATAAGGATACTTTATGGGGAGAAACATCTAAGAATGGGACAATAAGATTTAATATTTATAATATGGATAAAGACGATGATGCGGGTAGATTGAATACAGTAATGCATGAGTTTGGACATGCTCTTGGGTTAGGGCATAATGAACGAAAAGATGTTATGTCTAAATTCAGCAATGTAACAGAACTGACAGAAAATGATAAAAAGTCTTATGATGCTGCGTATAGGAAATATTGAGAAGGGAGAATTGTGTTATGAAATCAAAAATATTATTTGTATGTATGGGTATTGTTTTATCTTTGGCAGGCTGTGGAAATAAAGAAAAAGAAATTGAAATTTCTGAAGTGATGGGGTGTTATACGATTGATGTGTACTCCTATGAAGAACTGGCAGGAAATGCAGATTATGTTATGATAGGAAAAGTGGTGGATGAGTTAGGGGTTGATTATAAATGGCCTGTCATGAAGGAAAATGAAGATGGTACACAGACAGAATTAACCAAACCATATACAAAATACAGCGTTGAGGTGATAGAGAATTTAAAAGGAGAACTCTCTCAGGAAGAACCAATAATCATAACAAAAAAAGGTGGAATAACAAAGGACGGAAAATTTTGTGACCTGTATGAAAGTGATACTTTACCAGTAGAAGGAAATGAATATGTATTTTATGTTTATGCACAGGAAGACGGAAGAAATTTAGTTTCCGGTCCCAATTCTTCCATCCCATTAAGTGATAATCACAAAGAGTTATCTACAATAAGTGAAGAAGCTAGGCTGGATAGGGAAAGCATTTTGGAAAAAGTAAGAAACGGAGTTGCAAATCAAATTGATACAGGCAGTGAAAAAGGAATTTCAAAAGATGATGCTTCTGTAAAGTAGATAAATAGGCATTACGAAAGGTGGGAGATATAGACTCTCACCTTTTTGTGTAGGGAGGTCAATAAAAGCAGATGAATGATTGGGGTAAAATGTGGTATAATGTTTACACGTGATAATGTTTACAAAATAGGAGATGAGAACGTATGTGGTTTGTTTTTGCTTTATTATCTGCAATTTTCGCAGCGCTTACTTCAATCCTTGCAAAAGTGGGAATTAACGGAGTAAATTCTAATCTGGCAACAGCAATCCGAACTGTTGTTGTGGTAATTATGGCGTGGGGAATGGTGTATTTAACGAACGCACAGAACGGAATAAGTGGAATAAGCAGAAAAAGCTGGATTTTTCTTATTCTTTCAGGGCTTTCCACAGGGGCGTCATGGCTCTGCTATTACAGGGCATTGCAAATAGGAGAGGCATCGAAGGTTGTGCCTGTTGATAAGTTAAGTGTTGTAATTACAATTATTTTGGCAGTAGTATTTTTACATGAAAAGCTTACAATAAAGTCCCTCATAGGCTGTGGGCTGATTACTATCGGAACATTATTTATGGTAATGTAAAGAACGTTTCAAAAAAACAGATGAAGAGAACTTCAAAATGTGGTAGAATACCCCATTATACAAATGTGAAAAACAGAAGGGGAACTCAATGTTAATAGAATACATATTTTATATTGCATTAGGTTATTTGTCAGGAAGCCTGATGTTTGGATATGCAGTGCCGAAACTTATTAAGGGAATTGATGTGAGAAAAGAAAGCAGTGATGGAAATCCGGGAACTGCCAACGCCTTTCTCTGTGGCGGAGCTTTGTGCGGAATTTTAGTTTTGCTAGGAGATATTTTGAAGGGATTATTGCCCGTATACATGGCAGGAAAACATTTGGGAACAGAGTTTATGGGCTTTGCGCTTATTATGGCAGCGCCGGTATTTGGCCATGCTTTTCCCTTAGCAGGAGGAAAGAAAAACGGAGGAAAGGGAATTGCGGTTTCCTTTGGAGTGCTTATTGGTTTATATCCGTTCTTGACAAATTTGTGGCTTTTGATTTTCTGGTATCTGCTGTTTTCTGTGGTTATTCGGATTAACCCGCACAGCTATCGGACACTGATTACCTATATTTGTTGGACAGTCAGTGCCTTGATTTGTAAGGTGGCGCCCGCTTTGTGTATAGGAAATATGTTGATTTCCTTTGTGATTGTAGATAAGCATAGCGCAGATTTAAAGAACAGAAAAGAAAGACAAATATGTTTTGGAATTAGGAGAGCAAATCGATGAAGGTTTTAATTTTATCCTGTAAAACAGGAGGCGGACATGATGCAGCAGGATTGGCAATGAAGGAGGCGCTGGAAGCAAAAGGACATGAAGCAATTTTGTTGGATTATCTTACCTTAGCGGGACAAAAAGTGTCTCAGACAGTGGGAGATGTGTATGTAAATACGGTAAAAACAGCGCCCCATGTTTTTGGAGCAGTTTATAAGCTGGGCATGGTAATCAGCAGGATAACGAAGAAATCTCCTGTCTATTATGTCAATGCCAAAATGGGAAAATATTTGCAGAAATATTTGGAAGAAGAAAAATTTGACGCTCTTTTAATGCCTCATTTATACCCTTCGGAAACCCTTACTTATATGAAAAGACAGGGGATAGAATTGCCGTTGATGGCAGCGATTATGACAGATTATACCTGTATTCCTTTTTGGGAAGAAACCAGGTGTGATTACTATATAGTACCTCATGAGGATGTTGCAAAGGTTTGTGAAAAGCGTGGAATACCGGAAGAAAAGCTGCTTTCCATAGGTATTCCGGTCAGTGATAAATTTACAAAAACAGCGGAAAAAGATAAGGTGAGAGAGTATTTAAAACTACCAAAAAACAAAAGATTTTTTCTTGTTATGGGCGGAAGTATGGGGGCAGGTGATTTAGAAAAAATGACAATACAGTTGGAAAAAAAACTGGAAGCTTCCGATGAAATTATTGTTATTTGTGGAAATAATAAAAAGATTTTTCAGAAGATGAAGAAGGATTATCAACACCATGAAAACATACATATTGTAGGGCAGACAAAGCAAATGTCCTTATATATGAAAGCCTGTGATATTCTGTATACAAAGCCGGGAGGATTAACTTCTACTGAGGCAGCAGTTTCCGGTATTCCTATTGTACATACCTCACCGATACCGGGATGTGAAACAGAAAATAAGAAATTTTTTGTGAAATATGGAATGTCCATTGCACCGAGAACAATAGAGAAACAGGTAGAAAAAGGAATAGAACTTTTAAATAATCCGGAGAAAATTCAGAAGATGAAAGCAGCACAAAAGATTTATGTAGATAAAAATGCAGCGCAGAAAATTGTAGAACTGTTAGAAAAACATAGTATAAAAAAATAAAGCAAGGAGTAAGAAAGACTGTTATTTGGCAGTCTTCTTTTAATTCCACGGAAAAATTTTTCTTATGAAATTAAATACTTGACAAATCAATTATAAGAAATTAAAATATCAGTTGACTTATCAAGAAAGGAGCGGATTATGGAAAACAGAGCTTTGGGTAAGAGCATTGCGATTTTGCATCGCAGAGAACAGAAATATATGATTTCAAAAATGAAAGAGCTGGGAATAGGTTATTCCGGTTATAATTTTCTGCTTTACTTGGAAATTCATTCAGGAAGCAGTCAGAAGGAAATGTGTGAAGCGTTGGCAGTGGATGAGGCTCTGGCAGTCAGAACAATGAAACGGCTGGAAGAGACAGGTTTTATTATCCGCAAAAAATCGGAAAAAAACGGAAGATGTTACGAAATCCATCTGACAGAAAAGGGGGCAGACACCGTTCCAAAGCTGAGAACGTTTTTGTTTCAGTGGTGGAGTCAGGTAACCCAGTGTTTAACAGGAGAAGAAAAGGACATTTTGCTGTCAAGCCTTGAGAAAATGGCAGTACAGTCAGAAGATGTTTTAAAAGACATAGAAGAAAAGAAAGGCGTGTGAGTATGGAAAATAAAAATACAAATCCTCTGGGAACAGAGAAAATCAGAAGCTTACTGATGAAGTTTGCAATCCCCAGTATTATTGCAATGCTGGTCAGCTCCCTTTACAATATTGTAGACCAGTTTTTTATTGGACGAAGCGTGGGAATGTTGGGAAACGCAGCTACAAACGTAGCCTTTCCTCTTACCATTACCTGTACTGCATTGGCGCTTCTGTGCGGAATTGGAGGCGCAGCTAATTTTAACCTTGCAATGGGAAGGAAGGAGAAGGAAAAAGCGGTTTCTTTTGCAGGAGGAGCCATTGGCATGATGCTTCTGGCAGGTGTGGTTCTTACGATTGTGGTAACGCTGTTTTTAAAACCTATGATGCTTGCTTTTGGAGCAACCGATAATGTGTTGGATTATGCACTGACTTATACAGGAATTACCTCTTTGGGATTTCCTTTTCTTATTGTAACCACAGGTGGAAGTAACCTTATCAGGGCAGACGGAAGTCCAAAATATTCCATGATTTGTACATTGGCAGGAGCGATTATCAATACAATTTTAGACCCGTTATTTATCTTCACCTTTGATATGGGAATGGCAGGTGCGGCATGGGCAACCATTATCGGACAGGTAGTTTCAGGAATTATGGTTTTGGGCTATCTGGCAAAGTTTAAAACAGTGCACATTCCGCTGAAAGCGCTGCTGCCTTCTAAGGCGTCATGGCTTCCGATTTTAACTCTTGGAATTGCTCCGTTTTTTAATCAGATGGCAATGATGATTGTGCAGATTGTCATGAATAACACCTTAACTTATTATGGCGGACAATCCTCTTATGGAAGCGAAATTCCCATGGCATGTGCGGGAATTATATCAAAAGTAGGTATGATTTTCTTTGCGATTGTTATTGGGATTTCTCAGGGAATACAGCCGATTATCAGCTTTAATTATGGTGCGGGAAACGGAAAACGAGTAAAAGAAACTTATAAAAAAGCGCTCACGGCGGCCATTCTTATTTCTACGGCAGCGTTTCTTTTGTTTCAAATTTTTCCGAGAGAAATTATCTCTATTTTCGGTTCGGGAAGCGAAGAATATTTTACTTTTGCAGAGAAATTTTTCCGTATTTATTTGTTTTTCACCTTTATTAACGGAATACAGCCGATTACTGCAAATACCTTTACATCCATCGGAAAATCGGGAAAAGGCGTGTTTCTTTCTCTTACAAGACAGATTATTTTTCTGCTGCCTTTGTTGATTATCCTTCCGATTTTCATGGGAATTGACGGTGTTATGTATTCTGCTCCCGTAGCGGACGGAATTGCAGCAGTATTTTCTGCTTGGTTTATGTGGAAAGAATTTAAAATTATAGACAAACAAATGCCGAATTAAATACATATTAATTAGATGAGACTGCCGTATGGGATATCATTTCCGATGCGGCAGTCTTTTAGCTGTTTACAGTGATTTTTCAGTGTTTAGATACTTCTTTAATGTGTTTCTGACGCCTCCCGGGGAAGCGATTTCTTCTATAAACATTTCTTCGATTTTTTCTCCAATTCCTGCTTTATATAAATCTACTCCGAAAATGGAAGCATCTGAAAGAATGGTTTTTAATTGACCGCAATAAGACTTTGGATTTTCTATTTCGATGCCTCTGAGTGATTGAGTCAGCATGGGAAGCATAGGGTCGGGAGAAAGCTCAAAGGGATTTCCTTTATCATCTACACCTATAAGGTATCTGCACCATCCTGCGATGGCAAGAGGAATAGCTGTTAGTTTGCTTGCAGTTCCGTATTTTTTAATGTAGGCCTTGATGGTTTCACCGTAGCGAATTCCCACTTTTTGTGAGGTATCGGTTGCAATTCGCTGCGGGGTATCCGGCATAAAAGGATTGGGAAACCGGACATTGATAACTTCGTCTGCAAAGGCAGAGGGAGATAAAATACCGGGGTCTGTAACCACAGGCATGCCTTCGGTTAATCCGATTTCATGCACGAATTTGCTCAGCTCGCAGTCCTTCATTTCATCTGCAATAGAGGTATAACCCAGAAGGCAGCCATATACAGCTAAGGCTGTATGGAGCGGGTTCAGACAGGTGGTTACCTTCATTCGCTCCACCTTATTTACAGTGTCTCTGTCTGTGAGATAAACACCTGCTTTTTCCAGAGGAGGTCGGCCGTTTGGAAAATTGTCTTCGATTACCAGATATTGCGGAGCTTCTGCATTTACAAAGGGAGCAATGTAAGTCTTTTTAGAAGTAATCATAGGCTTCATATTTTCTACACCGCTTCTTTCCAAAGTCTTGCAGACGGAGTCCGCAGGTCTTGGTGTGATTTTATCAATCATGGTCCAAGGGAAGGAAATTCGCTTCTCGTCCGAAAGATAGGACAGAAATCCTTCCTTTACAGAACCCTTTTCCTGCCATTCTTTTGCCGTATCTAAAACAGCTTTTTGCAGTTTTTCACCGTTATGGGAACAGTTATCCATAGATACAAGGGCGAGGGGCGCTTGATTGGCTTTGTAACGTTTGTAAAGCAAGGCGCATACAAGGGATATGGCAGAGCTTGAATCTTTTAGGGCATACCCTTTTTCTGTAATGGTAAAAGAAACCATCTGCAAGGAAGGATTGATAAAAATTTCTTCTAAACGCTTACAATCTTCCGGAAAATCAGGGCTTGCCTTGTAAGCCTCCGTAAGAGAGCCCAGCACCTTTTTATCCATAGAACCATCTGATTTTAAAGTGACAGCCAGTACCAGATTGTCAAAGGGCTTATAGATTTTATCAATAACATCAAAATCAAAGGTTTCCACACAGGCAATTCCTGTCTGCATTTCCCCCGCAGACAGCAGAGTGTCAGCCAGACCGCCCATGAAAATTCGGAAGATATTGCCTGCACCAAAGTGTACCCATACAGGATTTTCTTTTGTGTTTTTTCTGATTTTTTCTATATCGTAGGTAGGAAGCGCAATGTTTGCAGCCTTCCAATCCTCTTTTTTCTGAATACCGTTTAATGTTAATTGCATAGCTTATTTCTCCTCTTTTTCAATGGCTTCCCACAGACCGCACAGATAGGCAGAACCCAGCGCTCTGTCGTATAGTCCGTATCCGGGCATGGCTTTTTCACCCCACATCATTCTGCCGTGATCCGGACGGATTGGGCCGTCAAAGCCTGCATCATGAAGGGCTTTCAGAATTTTGTATATGTCAAAAGCTCCGTCAGAGCTTAAATGAGCGCTTTCCTCAAAATCACGCATACCGTCATTAAAACGGAGATTTCTCACATGAGCAAAGTGAATTCTGCCCTTCAGCATGTGAATAGTATCAATCAAATCATTATTCAGGTTTGTTCCGTAAGAGCCGGTACAAAAGGTAATTCCGTTGTGCTTATTAGGAACCGTATCCATCATACGTTTTAAATTTTCCTGTGTGGAAATAATACGGGGAAGTCCGAAGACACTCCAAGAGGGGTCATCGGGATGAATTGCCATGTTAATGTCATATTTGTCACAAGCAGGCATAATGGCTTCCAGAAAATATTTTAAATTGGCGAACAGACGGTCTTCGTCAAAGCCTTTATACAGGGTAAAGAGCTCCTTTACCTTTTCCATGCGCTCCGGTTCCCAGCCGGGCATGACAGAGCCATTCATATTATTTTTGATAGTTTCAAACATTTTCTCAGGCTCTAATTCATCGATTTGTTTTTGGCTGTAAGCCAGAACCGTAGTACCGTCTTCTCGTTTTCTGTCAAGCTCTGTTCTTGTCCAGTCAAATACAGGCATGAAATTATAGCAGACTGTATGAATGTCTGCTTTTCCCAGATTTTCCAGTGTTTTTATATAATTCTCAATATCTCTGTCTCTGTCAGGCGAGCCGGTTTTAATGGCATCGCTGACGTTGACGCTTTCAATACCTGCCAGATGCAGACCGGCATCCTCAATTTCATTTTTCATAGTCAGAATTTCATCCAAGGTCCAGACTTCACCGGGGAGTTTTTCATAAAGTGTGGTAATAATGCCTTTTACATAACAAATCTGATGAATTTGCTCTAACGTAACGGTATCGTGTTTTTTGCCATACCATCGCATTGTCATTTCCATAATCTGTGTTCCTCTCTTTTTGCGTACTTTACAGTTAGTATGATAAAAATATTGAAAAAAATACAAAATTACGGAAGCATTGTGGATGTTGAAAAAGCTTTGTTTCTGTATTACAATCAATTCATATAAAAAGGAATATTATGGGTAAGAGGTGTGAAAAATGTATCATGGATTTGGAAAATTTATCAGAGGAAAAGGATTTTCCATATTGTTTTATTTGGTTTCCGTATTATTGATGTTTTATCTGACAGTAAAAATCGGAAGTGTTGCGGAATATGTTTTTTCCGTGGATATCTATTCTGCTGTTTTTGTTGTTTTAGCTGTTTTGATGTTTTATATGCTTTGCTACTTCAGCAGTAAAAAAGCAGAAAAAAGGGCAAAAAATTTGTATGAAGTCTGCGGTGTTGTGCTATGTGTGCTTTTAAATCTTACCATGTGTTTTCTGGTGTTTGATTTTTTAAATATTTTTGTGCCCTTTGAAAAAGCAGGATGGTGTTTGATACCCACAGCGGCAGGAGTGCTGTTGTCTGCATACGGATTTTTTCATGCCAGACATTTAACCGTGAAAAAATACCAAATTCAGTTGGGAGAAAAGAAGCTGAACAAAAGGTTGGTTCTATTAAGTGATATTCACACAGGCTCCTTCGTCAATGAAAAGCATCTGGAGAAAATCATAGAAAAAGTGAATGAGTTAAATGCAGATTTGATTTTCATTGCAGGGGACACTTTTGACGTCAAGGCTTTTGAATGCTGTAACCTTCCAAAACTGGAAGAAATATTCAGAAGGCTTCGTTCTAAAGAAGGGGTATATGCAAGTCTTGGAAATCATGATCCACTTTCTTCGGAAAAGAATGTGAGAGAGTTTTTTGAAAAGTCAGGTATTTGTCTGCTGACAGATAAATGTGCAGAAACACAGGATTTTTATATTATAGGCCGTGAGGATGTGACTTCCTGTCCTGACAGAAAAAGTCTTGCAGAAATACTTCCGAAGAAAAGAGGCAGGAAACCGGAAATTTTGTTAGAACATAATCCCGGTGGTATAGAGGAAGCCATAGAAAATAAAGTCACGCTTGTTTTGTGCGGACATACCCATAAAGGCCAGTTTTTTCCGGCAACTTTTTTTACAAGACTTGCCTATGGAAAGAAAGACTTTTACGGATATGCGAAAAGAGAGGAAACCCAGAGTATTGTATCTGCGGGAACAGGGTATTTTCAAATGCCCATGAGAATTGGAAGCAACAGTGAAATCGTACTGATAGAAGTATAAAAGAAACCGCCTCATTAGGAAGCTGTGTAATGCTTCTTAATGTGGCGGTCTTTTATTTTGTATTTAGCTTTTAATGATTAGTTATCTTCCTCTGTCATAGTGTATACCTGACGTTTTCTTGCCATTTCATCGCTTGCCAGATATTCGTCATAAGTGGTAATCTTGTCGATTAAAACACCGTTTGGAAGAATTTCCATAATACGGTTTGCGGTTGTCTGAACAATCTGGTGGTCATGAGAAGCAAAGAGCAGAACGCCCGGGAACTTAATCATACCGTTGTTCAAAGCTGTAATAGACTCCATATCCAGATGGTTGGTAGGCTCATCTAAGATTAAGATATTCGCACCGGAAATCATCATTTTGGAAAGGAGACATCTTACTTTTTCACCACCGGAAAGTACACGGACTTTTTTCACCCCGTCTTCACCGGGGAAGAGCATACGTCCAAGGAAACCACGTACATAAGTAGCATCCTTAATTTCAGAATAACCGGTGAGCCAGTCTGCAATAGTTAAATCGTTATCAAATTCTTTTGTACTGTCTTTTGGGAAATATGCCTGAGAAGTAGTAACGCCCCATTTGTAAGTACCTTCATCCGGCTCCATTTCACCCATTAAAATTTGGAATAATACAGTTTTGGCACGTTCATTTCCGCCGACAAAAGCTACTTTATCATCATGCCCTAAGGTGAAAGTAATATTATCTAAAACTTTTACACCATCGATGGTTTTTGAAAGTCCTTCTACCATCAAGACTTCATTTCCGATTTCACGGTTTGGACGGAAGTCAATGTAAGGATATTTACGGCTGGACGGACGCATATCATCTAACTGAATTTTTTCCAAAGCACGTTTTCTGGAAGTAGCCTGTTTTGATTTGGAAGCGTTAGCAGAAAATCGGGAAATAAATTCCTGAAGCTCTTTAATCTTTTCTTCCTTCTTACGGTTAGCTTCCTTCATCTGTTTGATTAAAAGCTGGCTGGACTCATACCAGAAGTCATAGTTTCCGGCATAGAGCTGGATTTTACCGTAGTCGATATCTGCAGTATGTGTACAAACCTTGTTTAAGAAGTAACGGTCATGAGATACTACGATAACGGTGTTTTCAAAGTTAATTAAGAATTCCTCAAGCCATTCAATAGCATCTAAATCCAAGTGGTTGGTAGGCTCGTCAAGGAGCAGGATGTCAGGATTACCGAAAAGCGCCTGAGCAAGGAGAACCTTAACTTTCTCGCTTCCCTTTAAGTCAGACATCAGGGAATAGTGTAAATCTGTATCAATACCCAGACCGTTTAAAAGCATAGCCGCATCGGACTCTGCTTCCCAGCCGTTCATTTCTGCAAATTCACCCTCTAATTCACTGGCACGGATACCGTCTTCGTCTGTGAAATCTTCTTTTGAATAAATCGCTTCTTTTTCCTTCATAATATCATAAAGACGCTGATTTCCCATAATAACAGTATCCAGAACAGGATAGGAGTCATATTTAAAGTGGTCCTGCTGTAAAAAGGACAAACGCTGTCCGGGAGTAATGGTAATGTTACCATTTGTGGTTTCCAGCTGTCCTGAAAGGATTTTCAAAAAGGTAGATTTACCTGCACCGTTAGCACCTATCAAACCATAACAGTTGCCTTCTGTAAATTTAATATTAACATCTTCAAACAGTGCTTTCTTTCCAATTCGTAAAGTAACATTATTTGCTGCAATCATGTTCTAATTTTCCCTCACTTATTTTATAAAACAATTTTTATGATTTCTGCGTAATCTCTTTTATTGTACCTGAAAACAGGGAATTTGCAAGTGTTTCTTACGAAAAATACTTGATTAAAGGAGTACAGATTGATATAATAATGCTCTGAATAAGAGTAATTATCTAATTATAATAAAGAAATACAAAGATAAAGAGGGGAAATATTCCATGTTAATTACAAGAGAATGTGACTATGGCGTGCGTATTATTCGAGCGCTGGCCAATGGAGATAAAATGTGTGTGCATCAGATATGCGAGCAGGAGGATTTAACACCTGCCTTTGTCTATAAAATCTTAAAAAAGCTGGAAAAGAAGGAAATTGTAAAATCTTTTCGTGGAAGCAACGGGGGCTATGCTTTGAAAAGCTCTGTAAAGGAGCTGACTTTGCTGGATATTTATCTGGCAGTAGACCCGGAGTTTTATATGATTGAATGTATGAACCCGCAAAAGCCCTGTACGCATAATCAATCGGATTGCGGGTGTGCCGTGCATAGAGAGCTGGCAAGAGTGCAGCAGATTTTATTGACAGAATTAAAAGTACATTCCATTGCGGAAATTATCGGACTGGAAAAGGAATAGAAAATCGGATTTGTTTTTTTAGAAAAACATTATGCTTTCTTTGGTTTTAGAAATAGACATGCCCTTGAAATCGTGCTATAATTTAATATAGACTTCGGGAGCGAAGTGAAATATTGTTGAAAACAATTTTCAAGGAGGAAAATCAAATGGCTAGAAAGATGAAAACCATGGATGGTAACCATGCAGCAGCTCATGCTTCTTATGCGTATTCTGATGTAGCGGCTATCTATCCTATCACCCCGTCATCTGTAATGGCAGAGGCAACAGACGAATGGGCAACACAGGGAAGAAAGAACATTTTCGGACAGGAAGTACAGGTTACTGAAATGCAGTCTGAAGCAGGTGCAGCAGGTGCAGTTCACGGTTCTCTGGCAGCAGGTGCTCTGACTACAACATATACAGCATCTCAGGGACTTCTGTTAATGATTCCAAACCTTTACAAAATTGCCGGAGAGCAGTTACCGGGTGTTATCAACGTTTCTGCTCGTGCATTAGCAAGCCATGCACTGTCAATCTTCGGTGACCATTCTGACGTATACGCATGTCGTCAGACAGGATGCGCAATGTTATGTGAGTCTTCCGTACAGGAAGTTATGGACTTAACACCGGTTGCTCATTGCTCTGCAATCAAAGGTAAAGTTCCATTCATTAACTTCTTTGACGGTTTCCGTACATCTCATGAAATTCAGAAAATTGAAACATGGGATTACGAAGATTTAAAAGATATGGTAGATATGGACGCTGTTGACGAATTCCGTAAACACGCATTAAACCCAAATCATCCATGTCAGAGAGGTTCTGCTCAGAACCCTGATATCTTCTTCCAGGCAAGAGAAGCATGTAACCCATACTACGATGCTTTACCGGCATTAGTACAGGAATACATGGATAAAGTAAATGAAAAAATCGGCACAAACTACAAATTATTCAACTACTACGGTGCTGAAGATGCTGAACACGTTATCATCGCTATGGGTTCTGCATGTGAAACAATCGAAGAAACAATCGATTACTTAATGGCAGCAGGCAAAAAAGTTGGTCTTGTTACAGTTCGTCTTTACAGACCATTCTGCGCTGAAGCATTAGTAAACGCTATTCCGGAAACTGTAAAACAGATTTCTGTATTAGACAGAACAAAAGAACCGGGCGCTCTTGGCGAACCATTATACTTAGACGTTGTTGCTGCATTAAAAGGTACAAAATTCAACGATACACCAATCTTCAGCGGACGTTACGGATTAGGTTCTAAAGATACAACTCCGGCTCAGATCGTTGCTGTATACGAAAACACAACAAAAGAAAAATTCACAATCGGTATTGTTGATGATGTTACAAACTTATCTCTGGAAGTTGGAGCTCCTCTTGTTACAACACCGGAAGGAACAATCAACTGCAAATTCTGGGGATTAGGTGCTGACGGTACTGTTGGTGCAAACAAAAACTCCATCAAGATTATCGGTGATAATACAGATATGTATGCTCAGGCATACTTTGATTACGACTCTAAAAAATCCGGCGGTGTTACAATGTCTCACCTTCGTTTTGGTAAGAGCCCAATCAAATCCACATACCTGATTAAACAGGCGAACTTTGTTGCTTGTCACAATCCTTCCTATGTTAACAAATATAACATGGTTCAGGAATTAGTTGACGGCGGTACATTCTTATTAAACTGCCCATGGGATATGGAAGGCCTTGAAAAACATTTACCAGGACAGGTAAAAGCTTTCATCGCTAACCACAACATCAAATTCTATGTAATTGATGGTATTAAAATCGGTAAAGAAATCGGACTTGGCGGACGTATCAATACAGTTCTTCAGTCTGCATTCTTCAAACTTGCTAACATCATTCCGGAAGAACAGGCTATCGAATTAATGAAAGCTGCTGCAAAAGCTACTTACGGAAGAAAAGGTGACGCTATTGTGCAGATGAACTATGACGCTATCGACGCAGGTGCTAAACAGGTTGTTGAAATTCAGGTTCCGGAAAGCTGGAAAGATTGTGCTGATGAAGGTTTATTCATGGCTCATGCTGAAGGCGGACGTCAGGATGTTGTTGATTTCGTAAACAATGTTCAGGCTAAAGTAAATGCTCAGGAAGGTAACACATTACCTGTATCTGCATTTAAAGATTATGTTGATGGTACAACTCCATCTGGTTCTTCTGCTTACGAAAAACGTGGTATCGCAGTAGACATCCCAGTATGGCAGCCAGAAAACTGTATCCAGTGTAACCGTTGTGCTTATGTTTGTCCTCATGCAGTTATCCGTCCAGTTGCTATGACAGATGCTGAAGTAGCAGCAGCTCCGGAAGGAATGAAGACATTACCTATGACAGGTATGGCTGATTACAAGTTTGTTATGACTGTATCTGCTTATGACTGTACAGGATGTGGTTCTTGTGCAAATGTCTGCCCAGGTAAGAAGGGTGCAAAAGCTCTTGTTATGGCAAACATGGAAGAAAATGCAGGAGAACAGAAATTCTTCGATTATGGTGTAACATTACCAGTAAAAGAAGATGTTGTTGCTAAATTTAAAGAAAATACAGTAAAAGGTTCTCAGTTCAAACAGCCATTACTTGAGTTCTCAGGAGCTTGTGCTGGTTGTGGAGAAACACCTTACGCTAAATTAATCACACAGTTATTTGGTGACAGAATGTACATTGCAAACGCAACAGGATGTTCTTCTATCTGGGGTAACTCCTCACCATCTACACCATATACTGTAAATGCAAAAGGACAGGGTCCAGCATGGTCTAACTCTCTGTTCGAAGATAACGCTGAATTCGGATACGGTATGTTATTAGCTCAGAAAGCTATCCGTGGCGGATTAAAAGAAAAAGTTGAGTCTGTAATGGCTTACGAAGGATCTTCTGAAGAAGTAAAAGCTGCTTGTCAGGAATGGTTAGATACATTCGGAAGCGGAATTACAAACGGTGCGGCAACAGATAAATTAGTTGCAGCATTAGAAGGTGTTGACTGTGACGTATGCAAAGACATCGTTAAGAACAAAGACTTCTTAGCTAAGAAATCTCAGTGGATTTTCGGTGGTGACGGTTGGGCATACGACATCGGTTTCGGTGGTGTTGATCACGTGTTAGCTTCCGGACAGGATATCAACGTAATGGTATTCGATACAGAAGTTTACTCCAACACAGGTGGACAGTCTTCTAAATCTACACCAACAGGTGCTATCGCACAGTTCGCAGCCGGCGGTAAAGAGGTTAAGAAGAAAGATATGGCTTCTATCGCAATGAGCTATGGTTATGTATACGTTGCTCAGATTGCTATGGGTGCAGACTTCAACCAGACTGTAAAAGCAATCGCTGAAGCTGAAGCATATCCGGGACCATCTCTGATTATTGCTTACGCTCCATGTATCAACCATGGTATTAAGAAAGGTATGAGCAAAGCTCAGACAGAAGAAGAATTAGCAGTTAAATGTGGATACTGGCATAACTTCCGCTTCAATCCAGCAGCAGAAAACAAATTCACTCTGGATTCCAAAGCTCCAACAGAAGATTATCAGGCATTCCTTGACGGAGAAGTTCGTTACAATTCCCTGAAACGTTCTAATCCGGAAAAAGCTGCTAGATTGTTCGCTAAGAATGAGTCTGAAGCTAAGGCTAGATACGAATACTTAAATAAACTGGTTACTCTTTACGGAAAAACAGAGGAGTAATTCCATTAACAAAATAAAGTTATAAATGTGTCCGGACGAGAAAAAAAGTCTTGTTTTGCAGAAGTTCTGTAAAACAGGACTTTTTATATTGGAAAATTTAAAAAATAAGTATGTCTTTTGTAAATAAATACATGATAAATATAGAGAAATTGTAATATAAGTATGATACAATCATTCAATAATCATACAAATGAAGCAGAGGGAGCTTATAAATATGGCGAAAAAGAAAAAGTGTGCAAAGTGGCAAAAGAAAGTACTTATATGTGGAACAGTTATAGCTTGTATTTTTGGTCTTGTATATGCAGGAGGGGCTTTTTATTATAAAGATAAATTTTTTAAAAGAACGAAGATAAATGGAGTTTCTGTTGATAATTTAACTGCAAAAGAGGCAGAGAAAAAAATAGAAAATAGAATAGAGGATTATTCTCTGGAAATCTCTTTTAAAGATGGGGAAAAAGAAGTAATTGACGGTAAGGAGATTTCTTATGAGTATCTTTCAGACGGAAAAATTCAGGAACATTTGGAAAAGCAAAATCCTTTCTTATGGACTTCAGGGTTTTTTAAGGAACATAATTATGAGGTAGGAGAAGCAATTACTTTTGATGAGACGAAGCTTCAGGAAAAATTAAACACTTTTGCATGTATGCAGGAGGAAAACATGATACCTCCAAAAGACGCATATATTGCTTTTGAAAACAACAGTTTTGTCATAAAACCGGAAGAAGCAGGAACTACCCTTGATAAGGCATTATTGACGGAAAAGCTGCTTGCATCTGTAAAGGAAAGTAAAAATACCTTTTCTGCCGAAGAAGCAGGCGTTTATGTGCTTCCGACAGTTACCGATAAAGATGAGACGCTGAAGCATCAACAGGAGGTATGGAACGGATGTGCTGCGGTAACCGTGACCCATACCTTCGGTGACAAAAAAGAAGTTCTGGACGGAATGACTGTGAAGGATTGGATGACCTATGACGAAAACGGAAATTATGTGGAGAATTTAGGTGTTTTACAACAGCATATCAGAGACTACGTTCAGACGCTGGGAGAAAAATATAATACCATTGGAACAAAAAGAACCCTGACCAGTACCTATACAGGTGAACCTGTGACTGTATCGGGTGGCAGTTATGGCTATCTCATTGATATAAGAGGAGAAAGAGCTCAGCTTCTAAAAGATATTCAATCCCACGGTAATATTGAAAGAGAACCCATATATGCGAAACGAGGAAAAGCCTATGGAGAAAATGATATAGGAAACACGTATGTAGAGCTGGATTTAAGCGCACAGCATTTATGGTATTACAAAGACGGAGCGGTTCTTATGGAGTCAGATTTTGTATCAGGCACTTACAATGATAAAAGCCGCAGAACGCCGTCGGGGGTATATTCTCTGGCGTATAAGCAGAGAAATCAGGTTTTGCGTCCTGCGCCTAATCCGGACGGAACTTATGACTATGAGTCACCGGTTTCTTATTGGATGCCTTTTAATGGTGGAATTGGACTTCATGATGCCAACTGGAGAGGCAGATTTGGAGGGAATATTTACAGAAACAGCGGTTCTCATGGCTGTATTAATCTCCCTGTTTCTTTTGCAGGAAAGTTTTATGAAAGTATTGAAGCAGGCTGTCCCATTGTATGTTTTTACAGATAATTAACTTGCAACTATAAAATATGTGTAGTACAATAAGGTTGAGTAGGAGACAAGAACAAAGGCTGTGGGACAGCTTTATGCTCTTGTCTTTTTATCACTGATTATGAATGACAGAAGGTAGAAATATGAGGTCTCAGCTTATAGAAGAATTTGAGGATTGTCCGGTTATTGCAGCCATAAAAGACGAGGAAGGGCTGAAAAGATGTATTCATTCAGATATTCCCATTGTGTTTGTCTTGTATGGAGATATCTGCAATATCAGCCAGATTGTCAGTCGTTTAAAGAAGGCAGGAAAAACAGTTATTATCCATATTGATTTAATTGCAGGATTAAGCAGTAAGGAAATTGCAGTTACCTATATAAAATTGGTGACACATGCAGACGGTATTATTTCCACAAGACCTGCGGTAATCCGTCAGGCAAAGGAAGAAGGACTGTTTGCTATTATGCGTTTTTTTGTCATTGACTCTATGGCTTTTGAAAGTATTAAACGCCAGACAGAAAGTGTATATCCCGATATGATAGAGGTGCTTCCGGGAGTCATGCCGAAGATTATACAGAAAATTTGCAAGCAAAACAGAACCCCTGTAATTGCAGGTGGTTTGATATCAGATAAAGAGGATATTATGGCAGCTCTTGATGCAGGAGCTATGTCCATATCCACCACCAACCAAAAGGTTTGGTTTATGTAAAACAGAATAAATACGCCGGAGATGAGAGATAGAGCGAATGAAGCATAGGAAAACTTATGCCTTCTTGTTCTGTCTCTCTTTTATTGTATAGAAAACGCAGCAGACGTAAGGTCTGGGAAGGAGATTAAAAATGTATGATGCAGTAATTATTGGAGCAGGAGTTGTAGGATGTGCAGTGGCAAGAGAGTTGTCAAGGTATCGACTAAAAACGGTTGTTTTAGAAAAAGGAGAGGACGTATGTTGTGGTACTTCCAAGGCAAACAGCGCTATTGTTCATGCGGGATTTGACGCAGAGCCGGGAACGTGGAAGGCAAAAATGAATGTAATAGGCAGTAAAAAAATGGAAAAATTATCAAAAGAACTGGATTTTCCTTATAAAAGAAACGGCTCTCTGGTTCTTTGCTTTGATGAAAAAGATTTACACAAATTAGACGATTTAAAGCAAAAAGGAATAGAAAACGGCGTAGAAGGTTTGGAAATTATTACCGGAGAAAAGATATGGGAAATGGAGCCGAACCTTTCAAAAAATGTAAAGGCAATGCTCTATGCACCTACGGGAGCTATTATTTGTCCCTTTAAATTGACCATTGCTTTAGCAGAAAATGCCAATGTCAACGGAGTGGAATTTGCCTTTGATATAGAGGTAAAAGACATTCAGAAGACAGAAAATGGATACGAGATAGAGACTACAAAGGGATGCTATGAAACAAAATGTATTGTCAATGCTGCCGGAGTATACGCAGATGTTTTTCACAATATGGTCAGTGAGGAAAAGCTTTCTATTACCCCCAGAAGGGGAGAATATTGTCTTATGGATAAAAAGGCGGGAAGCTTCGTATCGCACACAATTTTTCAGCTTCCTACCGCTATGGGAAAAGGTGTGCTCATTACCCCTACCGTGCACGGAAATCTTTTAGCAGGACCTACGGCTGAAAATATAGAGGATAAAGAAGGCATTAACACCACGGGAGAAGGAATTGCAAAATTGTCTCAGATGGCAAAATTAAGCGCAGAAAATATTCCTCTGAATATGGTAATTACTTCCTTTGCAGGGCTGCGTGCAGCGGAAAAAGGCGGAGATTTTGTCCTGGGAGAGGTCTTTGATGCGCCGGGATTTTTTGATGCAGCAGGAATTCAGTCACCGGGACTTTCCAGCGCTCCTGCTATTGGAGAATATCTGGCAGACAGCATTGCAGAGAAGTTAAAAGCAGAGAAAAAAGAAGATTTTAATCCGAGAAGAAAGGATATTCCATGCGTGGCAGAAATGCCAAAAGAGGAATTAAAAGCATTGATAGCAGAAAATCCGTTATATGGAAATGTAATTTGCAGATGCGAAACCGTTACAGAGGGCGAGATTGTAAATGCAATTCGCAGACCTTTAGGCGCTAAGTCCTTAGATGGAGTGAAAAGAAGAACCAGAGCAGGAATGGGCAGATGCCAGTCAGGATTTTGTGCGCCTAAGGTAATGGAAATTCTGGAAAGAGAGCTTCAGAAATCTCCTTTGGAAATTACAAAGGCAGGAGGAAAATCCACACTTTTAACAGGCAAAATTAAGGAAGAATTTGTATAGGAAAGGATAGAAAAGTCATGCAGGAATATGAATTGATTATTGTGGGAGGCGGTCCGGCAGGACTTGCAGCAGCGATTTCAGCGAAAGAAAACGGGATTGAAAAGCTTTTAATTTTAGAAAGAGATTATGAGCTGGGCGGTATTTTAAACCAGTGTATTCACAATGGCTTTGGCCTACATACATTTAAGGAGGAGCTGACCGGACCGGAATATGCACAGCGCTTTATTGAACAGGTTTTTGAGAAAAATATTCCTTATAAATTAAATACCATGGTGCTTGATATTGAAGATTGCGGAGAGGAAAAAGTAGTAACTGCCGTAAATAAAGAGGACGGCTTTATGAGCTTAAAGACAAAGGCAGTGATTTTGGCTATGGGATGCAGGGAACGCCCAAGAGGTGCGCTGAATATACCGGGATATCGTCCGGCAGGAATTTATACGGCAGGAACAGCTCAAAGACTGGTGAACATGGAAGGAATGATGCCGGGAAAAGAAGTGGTGATTTTAGGTTCAGGAGATATTGGGCTGATTATGGCAAGGCGTATGACACTGGAGGGGGCAAAAGTCAAAGTAGTAGCAGAATTATTACCATATTCCGGTGGATTACAACGAAATATTGTGCAGTGTCTGGAAGATTTTGACATTCCCTTAAAACTCAGTCATACCGTAGTAGAAATCCATGGGAAGGAGAGAGTGACAGGCGTTACTCTGGCACAGGTAGATGAAAATCGTAAGCCAATTCCAGGGACAGAGGAGTTTTATTCCTGTGATACATTGCTTTTATCCTGCGGTTTAATTCCGGAAAATGAATTGTCTGCAAAAGCAGGAATTGAGCTTTCAAAAGTCACCTCCGGTCCTGTGGTAAATGAAAGTCTGGAGACAAGTGTAAAAGGAATTTTTGCCTGTGGAAATGTACTTCATGTCCACGATTTAGTAGATTATGTTTCAGAAGAAGCAAAGAAGGCAGGGCAGCAGGCAGCTGCATTTCTCTACGGAAAAGAGTTACAGGAGGAAGAAAATGTCATTGCCATTTGTCCGGAAGGAGGTATTCGCTATACTGTGCCGCAAAAGCTTCGGCTGGAGAATATGGAAGACAGTCTGATTGTACGATTTCGTGTGGGAAAAGTATATGAGAACGTATATATAAATGTTTATTTAGGAGATAAACGTATTGTACATAAGAAGAAAAAAAAGACAGCACCTGGAGAAATGGAGCAGATTGTTTTAAAAAAATCAGATTTGACACAGGGATTGAAATTCGATAAAATTATTATGAAATTGGAGGAAGCATAAGGATGAATGTCAGGGAATTAACTTGTATTAACTGTCCTTTGGGATGTTCTCTCACCGTTACCTTAGACGGAGAAAAAGTAATAAAAGTGGAAGGGAATACATGTCCAAAAGGGAAAACCTATGGGGAAAAGGAAGTTATAAATCCAACCAGAATTCTCACATCCAGTGTAATGGTTACAGATGGAAAGCTTCCTGTTGTTTCTGTAAAAACTGCCTCCGATATTCCAAAAAATAAAATCAGAGAATGTGCAGCCGGTTTGAAAAATATTACCGTACAGGCACCTGTAAAAATCGGAGATATTATCTTAGAAAATATAGGAGGTACGGGGGTAGCGCTTATTGCAACAAAAAATGTTGAGCACAGGTAATCGGCTGAAAGAGGAGAAATAAATGCTGGATTATACCGGAAAATCTGCAAATAAATTGAAAGAAAAAACCTTGTATCTTTTAGATATGGATGGAACGATTTATAATGAAAATGAAATTTTTGACGGAACATTGGAATTCCTTGAAGAGATTGAAAGACGGGGCGGACAATATGTGTTCATTACCAATAATTCTTCAAAATCCGTAGAAGATTATGTACAAAAGGTACGGGCTATGGGGATAAAAGCAGAGTATGAAAACTTTTATACCTCCGGTCAGGCAACAGCTATGTATCTAAAAGAAAATTATCCCAATCAGGTGGTTTACTGCATGGGAACGAAGTCTTTAATAAAGGAGCTTCGGGAAGCAGGAATAGAGGTCGTTACAGAGGTGGATGAGCGTGCAGGCGTGGTACTTTTAGGCTTTGATACAGAAAATACATCCGAGAAAATCCGAAACACTTGTATCATGCTTGGAAGAGATGTGGCATATCTGGCAACCAATCCGGACTTAGTTTGTCCTGTAAGCTTTGGTTATATTCCGGATTGCGGTTCCATGAGCATCATGTTGAAAAATGCCACAGGAAAAGAACCGTTTTTTATCGGAAAACCGGAGCCGATTATGGTAAACTGCGTATTGAAGAAGTTAAACTGCAAGAGAGAAGATGCGGTAATCGTAGGTGACAGGCTGTATACGGATATTAAAACAGGAGCAAATGCCCAGGTGGATACCATCTGCGTGCTTTCCGGTGAAGCTTCTATGGAAGATATTTTGCAGGGAGAAGTAGAGCCCACTTACATTTTTAAAAGTGTAAAAGAAATATACGAAGGATTGACAGAGGAAACAGAGCTATGAAATATAACAAGGTAGAACAGGGGATTTTTCAGAAACGTCCAAATCGGTTTATTGCCCATGTGGAAATAAACGGAAAAGAGGAAGTCTGCCATGTGAAAAATACAGGGCGCTGTCGGGAATTATTAGTTCCCGGCGCCCTTGTTTTTTTGGAGGAAAGTGATAATCCAAAGCGAAAAACAAAGTATGATTTAATTGCAGTGGAAAAGGGAAATCGTCTGATTAACATGGACTCACAAATTCCAAATAAGGTAGTAGAGGAATGGTTAAAAGAGGGAAATCTCTTTGGAAAGGAAGCAAAAGTTCGGCGGGAAGTTGTGTACGGAAATTCTCGATTTGACTTGTATATAGAAAGCGGAGAAAGAAAAATTTTCATGGAAGTAAAGGGAGTTACGCTGGAGGAAAATAATGTTGTAAGATTTCCCGATGCACCTACACAGCGAGGAGTAAAACACATACAGGAGCTGGAAAAATGTATAAAAGAGGGATATGAAGCGTATCTGATATTTGTTATTCAGATGGAAAATGTGGATTATTTTACACCTAATCGTGATACGCATCCTGAATTTGCCGAGGCATTAAAAACAGCAGAAAAAGCAGGCGTTCATATTCTCGCATACGATTGTATTGTAAGAAAAGACTTGATAAATCTTGCAAAACCTGTTAGGGTTTACTTAGAATAAAAATATACTGAAAACAGAAAACAAACAGGAGCAAATATGTTAGAACAGATTGTAGAGCCTTTGCTTATCTGGTATGAGAAGAATAAAAGAAGCTTACCATGGAGAGATGAATCTACCCCTTACCATGTGTGGATTTCAGAGATTATGCTTCAGCAAACCAGAGTAGAAGCGGTAAAGGGTTATTACGCAAGATTTATAGAAGCATTACCTGAAATTAAGGATTTGGCAGAGTGTCCGGAAGAAAGATTGTTGAAGCTCTGGGAAGGGCTTGGATATTATAATCGAGTGAAAAATATGCAGAAAGCAGCCAGAGAAGTGATGGAATTTTATGACGGAAAGCTGCCGGCTGATTATGAAAAACTGTTAAGCCTTTCGGGAATTGGAAGCTATACGGCAGGGGCAGTTGCATCCATTGCTTACGGAATTTCAAAGCCTGCGGTAGATGGGAATGTACTTCGTGTGATTACCAGAATTACGGAAAATCCCTCTGATATTTTAAAACAGTCTACAAAGCGGGAAATGGAAAAAAATTTGGAAAAAATCATGCCTGTTCATGCTCCCGGCGCTTTTAATCAAAGCTTAATGGAGCTTGGGGCAACGGTTTGTGTGCCTAATGGTATGGCAAAATGTGAATGTTGTCCTGTGGCAGAATTTTGCATGGCAAGAGCCCATGATACTGTTTTGGAATATCCGAAAAAGGCGGCAAAAAAGCCCAGAAAAATAGAAGAAAAAACCGTATTGATTATTCAAAACGGACAAGAATTTGCCATACAAAAGCGTCCCGAAAGCGGGCTTTTGGCAGGACTTTATGAGCTTCCGAACAGAGCGGGCTACCTGACTCGAGAGGAAGCCATACGCTGTGTAGAGGACATGAAGCTGATGCCTGTTTATATTAAAGAGGCAGGAAGCTCAAAGCATATTTTTTCTCATGTAGAATGGCACATGAAGGGATATTTGATTAAAGTGGCATCTACGGAAGAAAAACAAGTGGGAGAATTGATATTTGCAGACAAAAAAAATTCAAAAAAGAAATATCCTATTCCTTCTGCGTTTTCAGCATATAGAAAGTACATTGAGGAGGACTTTTAGATGAAGTTATTATCCATTGCTGTGCCTTGTTACAACTCACAGGATTATATGAGAAATTGTGTAGACTCTCTTTTAGAGGGCGGAGATTTAGTGGAAATTTTGATTGTGGATGACGGTTCTAAGGATGATACAGCAAAGATTGCAGATGAATACGCTGCGAAATATCCGAATATTGTAAAGGCAATTCATCAGGAAAACGGAGGGCACGGAGAGGCGGTAAATGCCGGACTTCGAAATGCAACAGGCTTTTATTTTAAGGTTGTAGACAGTGATGACTGGGTAAATAAAGAAGCCTATCATGCAATTCTTGATAAGCTTTTGGAGATTATTGCAGGACCGGAAACACTGGACATGATGATAAGCAACTTTGTGTACGAAAAGCAGGGCGCAAAGCATAAAAAGGTCATGAAATATAAAAATTATATACCGGAAGGCAAGATATTTACATGGAAAGAAATGGGCAGAATGCCTATCGGAAAGTATATTTTAATGCACTCTGTTATTTACCGGACAGAGCTTTTAAGAGAATGTAAATTAGAGCTGCCAAAGCATACTTTTTATGTGGATAATATCTTTGTATATAAGCCATTGCCTTATGTAAAAACCATGTATTATATGGATGTGAACTTTTATCGTTATTTCATCGGAAGAAACGACCAGTCTGTAAATGAGACTGTTATGATACGCCGAATTGACCAGCAGCTTTTAGTCAATCGCCTGATGATTGACATTATTTCCGAAGAAAAAGTTACAGATAAAAACACACGAAGATATATGCTGAAATATCTGGATATTATTATGGCAGTATCTTCTATTATGTTAATTCGTTCCGGTACGGAGGAAAATCTGGAGAAGAAAAAAGAACTTTGGAGATATTTAAGAAGTGCAGATATTCACATTTACAGAAAGCTTTATATGAGTGTTTTAGGAAGGGGCGTAAACCTTCCGGGAAGAAGCGGAAGACGTCTTTCTGTTACCTTGTATAAAGTAGCACAAAAATTCTATGGATTTAATTAATTTCCTAAAATAACAAAAAAGTGGCTGTCGCTTTAAACATTTAAGATATGTATGAATGCGACAGTCACTTTTTATACTCTTGCCGGCTTTTCTGCATGTACAGCTCTGGGCTTATAGAGAAGCTGATAACATACAAGGTTAAGCGCTGCGGCAGCGATGACATCTACAAGAGTATGTTGTTTTAAGAATACAGTTGCCAGAACAATCAATGTAGTTAAAACAGCAGTGCCGGTAAGCAGCACCTTTCGTTTTTGGAAAGGCTTGTGATGAAAAACTGCAATACAGCATGCGATGGAGTTAAATACATGAATGCTGGGCAAAATATTGGTTGGTGTATCAATCGTATAAAGATACTGTACCAGTTGAATAAAAATACCGTCTCCTGTTAATTCAGGCCTTAAATTTTGTCCGTTGGGATAAATAAGAGAAACTACAATAAATAGAGTCATTCCTATTCCCAATGTTAAAATAAACTGCCAGTATTCCTGCTTGTTTTTATTGATAAAAGCAAAATAAAATACAGTTACGGCAACGTATGCAAACCATAGAAGATAGGGAATAATAAAGTATTCACAAAAGGGAATATAATCATCGATTTTCATGTGAATAATATTAATGGGAACTTTCCGCTGTTCTACGTATCCGAAAGCAAGCATGTAGAAAATACCGTAAATCGGAATAATCAAGGTATGCTTATATTTTTTCAGGAATTCCAAAATCTCACCTCACATTCTTTCAGAATATTCATATCATTCTTTGAGCTATTATAGCACAGCAAATATAGGATAACAACGCAATTTACATTTGTTTAATAAATTAAAGAATATGTTTATCTTATTAGAAAAATATTAGGAAAATCTTGCATTTTAACATTCTTTTGCAGGGATAAAGCTGTCAAAAATAATGGAGTCAAAACAGTCTTTTTGCTTTTTAAAGACCATAGAAGAACGTACCGTCCACGCAAAAACAGGGGTTTTGTAAATATATTTCTGCAAAAGAAAGCTGATATTATATCGGTCTTTATAACAGTAAGAAATAAAATCAGGTTTTCCTAAAAAGTTCAGCAAAAGATATTTTACAAGAAAGCTCAAAAAATATCCGCCCTCGGCAACCGGTCTTGTTAAATTGGCAGAGAGCTGTCCTCTGATAATTTCCTTGCGGTTTTTCTTGTACCAGCGCAGAGCAAGAGGATTAAAGGACTCAATACAATATTTGCCGGAATAATTTTGCAGCAGTTCATCAGCCAGACGGCAGGTAAGGGTTTTCACAGTGGGAAGTTTAATTTCTATCAATAAAGGAACCTGTCCGTTTACAAGGTCTAAAACGTCCTGAAAAAGAGGAATTTTTTCCGTAGAATTCATAAGCGTAAGCTTTTGCAGTTCCTTGTAAGTGAGTTCGCATACGGGAAGGTCAATACCGCACATCCGTGATAAGGTATGGTCATGAAAAACAACAATTTGATTATCCTTTGTTCTTTGAATATCAAGCTCAATGCCGTACCCATGCCGTACTGCCTCCTGAAAAGCTCTCATAGAATTTTCGGGGATGCGCTGGTCAGGGGTAAACAGTCCTCTGTGCGCAAACAGACAGTGACAAAATGTCTTGGTTTCTTTCTTTCTGGTAAAGCGGGGCAAGGTTCCTAAAATATAAATACACAGCAGAAGCACAAAAATCATTAGTATTTTTTCCATAATTTTCACCTGTTTCTTATTTGAGAATAACGTTAATCTGTTTTCCGGCAGACTGCAAGGTTAAATGGTCTGCCACTCCCAGCGACTCTCCGTCACAATGAATGGGGAGAGGGGATTTGCTGGAAATATCAATTCGTTTGCAGCTTGTGAGCGTAACACCTTGAAAACGTCCGTGTTTTCCCACAAAGGCAGTGGGGAAAAGAGCCAGTATTTTCAGCTTTGATAAATTTCCAACCATACAGATATCCAGCAGATTATCTTGAAAGTCTGCCTTTGGACAAAATTTTACACCGCCCCCTTCATAAGGCATGTTCATTCCTGTGATGAAGAAAAATTTAGATAAGGAGGCCGTTTCTTTCTTGTCCATACGAACAGAGACAGGGCATGCTTTATATAGGATTAAAAGCTTTAATGCAATCAAAACGTAAGTCAGTTTTCCCAGATGTATTTTATTCATTGCTTTTTTTAAAGGGGAAACCATTACCTTACGGCAGATATCTGCATCGTAGCCAATGCCGCTGCTTACAAGAAAATAGCGGGAGCTTTCCTGGGTACGGGCAAGACCTATGTCCACAGCAGTACACTGGGACGGAGACAAAATAGCATCCATACATTTTTCTACATCGCAAGAGAGATTTAAAGCTCTTGCAAAATCATTGCCGGAGCCGGTGGGAAGATAACCCAGCGTAATGTGGGAAAAGTCTGTTTCGGCCAAACCGTTTATTACCTCATTTAAGGTTCCGTCACCGCCTAATACACCTAAAGTACAGGGGCGGGAGAGATTGGCAATTTGTTCGGCAAGCTTTTTAGCATGTCCTGTATATTCAGTGAAACGGGCTTCATAAGAAACTTCCCGTTCCTTCAAAATCGCCTCAGCCCTTTTCCAGATAGACATGCCATATCCGGATTTTGAGTGAGGATTTATAATAAAGTAATACATGTGTTTTTACCTGCGTTTTCTTTTGTTTTGGTTACATTGTAGCAGTTTCACGTTGAGAGAACAAGAAAAATATGATAAACTGAGCAGGAGATGAAAAAATTCAGAAAGGCGGTCTTTCAGATGATAACAAACGAATATGTAACATTTACAATTGGAAAGAAAAAGAATATTGCCCTGATTGCCCATGACAATGAAAAGCCAAAGCTTATCCAATGGTGTAAGGATAACTACGATATTTTAAAAAATCATAATTTATACGGAACAGGTACAACGTCCAGATTGATTGCAGACAAAGCAGGACTTTGTATCAAAGGCTATAACAGCGGTCCTCTAGGCGGGGACCAGCAGATTGGCGCTAAAATTGTAGAAGGAGTCATTGATTTTATTGTATTTTTCTCTGATCCTTTGACAGCACAGCCTCATGACCCCGATGTAAAAGCGCTGATGCGTATTGCACAGGTGTATGATATTCCTATGGCGGTGAATAAAGCCACAGCGGATTTTATGATTAAATCCATTTATATGGATACAGAATATGACCACGAAGTGATTAATTTTAATAAGAATGTAGAAGACAGAGCAGAGTCTATGTAAAGAAGCTTATAGTAAGAAGATTTATAGATTTTCAGATAAAAAGGGAAATCCATAAATCTTCTTTTGGCTTTTTAGTAGGAGGCAGGACCGGAGACAATCCAAGTACTGTAACCGGATTTTCTGAGAGCCTGTTCCATTTTCACTGCATTGGAAAGGTTCTTGTATGCACCTACCTGTACCTTGAACAAGCCGTCTTCGTATAAAAGAAAGGCAGGATATCCCTGAGCCTGTAAGGTATAGAGCATATTGTTTGCATGTTCCCTATTTCGGAAACTGCCTGTTTGCACGCGGTAGAAATCATCTTGAGTTGCTGTTTGATTTTCTAAAGTTTCTTCATCTAAAGTTCCTAAAATTGCAGAAGAAATCGCCTGTGCAATTTCAGAAAATTGTGTGTCAAAACGTTCATTATCGGCATCTGTATTCAAAAATCCTGTTTCAATTAAAACAGCAGGCATTTTTGTTCTTCGAAGAACCACCAGACCGGGGCGTGCCTTTACGCCGATTTCTCGAAAGCCCAGTTCGCCCAAAGCACCGTTAATATTTTCTGCCATATCCAGCTTTTCACCGGATTTGTCGTATACCAAAGTTTCAACGCCTTCATATTGATTGGACTTAGGGCTGGAATTGCGGTGAAAAGAAATGAAAAAATCAGCGCCTGCTTCGTTGGCAAGAGCTGCTTTTTCAAAAGGTGTCTGGTATACATCTGTGGTACGGGTATAGACTACATCAATACCGTTTTGGGACAGGATATTTCCCACTGCCAGCGCCAAATCTAGATTATCGTCTTTTTCCTTTCTGCCGTTGTAGGTAGCGCCAAAATCGGCTCCCCCGTGTCCGGCATCGATTATTACTTTATAAGCCATGTTAAACTCCTTAAAAGCCTCTCTATTTAAGATATACATATCCTGAAAAAAGGTGAAAAAGTATAAAAAATATATAAAACATCTTGACATTCAGATGATATATGATACAATTTAATCGTTAAAAAAATAACGTTAAAAAAATAACATTAAAAAATAACATAAATTCAAGGAGGAAGCAATATGGCAAGATTTACATTACCAAGAGATTTATACTGGGGAAAAGGTTCTTTGGAAAACCTGAAAACATTACAGGGTAAAAAAGCAGTATTGGTTTTAGGCGGCGGTTCCATGAAGCGCTTCGGATTTGTTGATAAAGCAGTAGCATATTTAAAAGAAGCAGGTATTGAAACAAAATTGTTTGAAAATGTAGAGCCGGATCCATCCGTAGAGACCGTTATGAAAGGCGCAGAGTTTATGCGTGAATTTGAACCGGACTGGATTATTTCCATGGGCGGCGGTTCTCCTATTGATGCGGCAAAGGCAATGTGGGTATTTTACGAATATCCGGAATGTACTTTTGAGGAAATTCTCACACCGTTTAGTTTTCCGGAGCTTCGTAAGAAAGCGAAATTCTGTGCAATTCCGTCTACATCAGGTACAGCCACAGAAGTAACTGCATTTTCCGTTATTACAGATTATGCAAAGGGAATTAAATATCCTCTGGCTGACTTTAATATTACACCGGATGTGGCAATCGTAGATCCGGAACTGGCAGAGACAATGCCAAAGCATTTAGTTGCGTATACAGGTATGGATGCTCTGACACATGCCATTGAAGCTTATGTTTCTACTTTACATGGAACATTTACAGACCCTCTGGCATTAAAAGCAATCCAGATTGTCAATGATGAGCTTACAAAATCTTATGACGGAGATATGGCAAGCAGAGAAGAAATGCACTATGGTCAGTGTCTGGCAGGAATGGCATTTTCTAATGCGCTTCTGGGAATTGTACACTCTATGGCGCATAAAACAGGAGCTGCTTTCTCAACAGGACATATTACACATGGTCTTGCAAATGCAATGTATCTGCCGTATGTTATTAAATACAATGCAAAAGAAGCAGAAGCAAAGAAGCGTTATGAGACAATTGCTGCGTATCTGGGACTGGAAGCCAGTGTGGACGCACTGTGTAACAGAATTGTAGAGTTAAATAACTACATGGGAATTCCGAATACATTAAAAGAGTTCGGTATTAAGGAAGACGAATTTAAAGAAAAAATCAGTGAAATTGCAAAAAATGCAGTTGGAGATGCTTGTACGGGTTCTAACCCAAGAAGTATTGACCCAGAGACAATGGAAAAATTGTTTACTTATATCTACGATGGAAAAGAAGTAGATTTTTAATTTCATAGGAAATTGCGTCCTACGAAATTAAAAATGCTCCGCGAGGATGCACAATCTCTTTAAATGAAATAAGAATTGATTTTTAAACCGGAAGTGCTTAGAATAGTAGAAGCTGTAAAGAAATTTACAAAGACAGGAGAATGAAAATGAAGAATTTGACAGAAGGAAATCCTGTAAAGCTGATGCTGTCCTTTGCACTTCCGGTTTGCATTGGGAACATTTTTCAGTTGTTTTACAGTCTGGCAGATACCAGAATTGTAGGAAGTGTTTTAGGTGGGAATTCTTTGGCAGCAGTGGGAGCAACCACTGCCATCAGTACCTTACTTATCGGCTTTTTGCAGGGACTTACCAATGGATTTGCAATTATTGCTGCCCGTAGCTTCGGGGCAAAAAGATGGGAAGAGCTTAGAAAGGCGGCAGCAGGAACTTTGCTCTTGGGCGGGGCAACCACAGCGGCGATTATGCTGCCGGTGCTTCTGGGACTAAAAGGGATTTTAAGATTGCTGAATGTTCCCGATGAGTTATTGCAGGAAGCCTACGGTTATATTTTTATTGTATTGGCAGGTATGATGATTACCATGCTTTATAATGCCTGTGCAGGAATTTTAAGAGCCATCGGTGATACCACGGCGCCGCTGCTGTTTTTAATATGTGCTGCATTTTTAAATGTAGGTCTTGATATTTTGTTTATGGCAGTCCTGCCCTTGGGCGTTCAGGGAGCTGCTCTTGGAACTGTTCTTGCACAGCTGGTTTCCGTGATTTTTTGTTTCCTTTATATATGGAAGAAATATCCGGTATTTCATTTGAAAAAAGAGGATTTTCGTTTGGAAATCAGTTTGGTAAAGCAAATGTATACATCAGGAATGTCAATGGGAATGATGATGTCTCTGGTGTTTTTTGGAACGCTGGCGCTTCAATGTGCCATTAACACCTTTGGTACAGAGATTATTGTAGCACATACTGCGGCAAGAAAGGTTTCCGAGCTTTATTTCCTGCCTATTTCTGTTATGGGAATGACAATGGCAACCTTCTGCGGACAGAATTTTGGAGCTGGGAAATATGACAGAATGAAAATGGGAATAAAAAATGCGCTTTTCATTACGTGGGGGTGGAGCGTGTTGGTTATTCTCATGAGCTACACGGTTGCTCCGTTTTTTGTTTCTATGGTAACAGGAAGTCATGAGAAAATTGTTATTGATACGGCTGTTTTATATCTGAAAATAAATGCGCCTTTTTATTTTCTGGCGGCGGGAATTAGCATTTTCAGAAATGCCCTTCAGGCAGTGGGAGACCACAAAACACCGGTTATTTCCAGCTTTATTGAGCTTTTGGGAAAGGTGCTGATTGCGGCGCTTTTAAGTCCTGTGCTGGAATATATGGGAATTATTATTGCAGAGCCTGTAATATGGATTTTGATGATTATACCATTGGTGGTGAAACTTGTAAAAAATCCGGTATTTCGGAAGGGGTATTTAGAATAGAATTAGTTTATAGTATAAAAGGTCAAAGCATGAAAAGTGTTTTGACCTTGTCGTTTTTTTATGAAATAAAGTAATATATTCAAAATCAGTTCAAAGAAATTTTATAAAAACTTATCAATATATTTCTGGAAATTAAGGGTCGGAAGTATTATAGTAAATGATAATCTATTAATCTTTTTATCTAAGGCAATTCGCCACTATTTCAAACAAATTTAGAAATAAAATATTGGGAATGAAAAATACAAGGTTCAGCCAAAATTTTATGGGTAAAATCTTTTAACGGCGGTTGGACTATGTTAGAATAAAGGAGAATAAGCATGGCTAAGAAAAATATTGTACCATTAAAAGAGCTAAACCTTACAGACCGGTTTTTATTTGATGAAGTTATGGAAGACCCCACAATTCATCAAGAGGTTTTAAGCCTGATTTTAGGGAGGGAAATTTCCCTCTTACAGGAAAGTAAGACAGAAAAAGAAAGTAGAATTTCGCCATTAATCCGTTCCATACGTATGGATTTGTTTGCCATAGACAGTGAAGAACAAGTTTATAATACGGAAATGCAAAAAAAGAGGAAGGACGATTTACCTAAGAGAAGCCGTTATTATCAGGGAATGATGGATACAGGGCTTTTAGAACCGGGAATACCAAGTTATAATCTTTTGAATGACTCGTATTTGATTATGATTATGCCGTTTGATTTATTTGGTTATGGAAAATATCAGTATACATTTGTGCCTCAGTGTCAGGAAGTACCGGAGTGTAGATTGCAGGATGGAACAGTCCGTATTTTTTTAAACACAAAGGGAAAAAATGATGATGAAGTACCCAAGGAACTGGCAGAATTTTTACATTATGTGGAGAATACCACGGACGAAGTGGCGCAGCAATCGGAAAGTGAGAAAATTCGCCATATTCATGAACGTGTCTGTGAGGTGAAAAGAAGTGAAGAAATCGGGGTGAAATATATGCAGGCATGGGAAGAGAAATATTATGAAAGAGAAGAGGGTAGGGAAGAAGGGATTAGGGAAAAATTAAAGGAACTTGTAGGAAAAAAGCTGAAAAAAGGAAAAACAGCAGAAGAAATCGCAGATATGTTGGAGGAAGACCCTCAAGTTATAAAAGAGTTGATAAAAGAAATAGAAAAAGAAGGGAGAAGCTGATGGATTTTTGTATACAAGATAATGAGATTTATTATATAAATGAAAATGGAGAGAAGGCAGCAGAAGTAACATTTCCAAGTATTGATGCAGATACGGTGGAGATTAATCATACCTTTGTGTCACCGTCTCTTCGTGGAACAGGCATGGCGGAAAAATTGATGCAGACAGCAGCAGAGGAAATTTCCAGACAGGGGAAAAGGGCAGTGCTCACCTGTTCTTATGCCATAAATTGGTTTGAGCATCATGAAGAATTTCAGGATATAATACGGAAGTAAGCGGAGGGATAATTAAATTTGAAAAATATGTGAAATGTGCATTTTCCACTTTTCCCGAACATGAAAAAGTGATAGAATTTATAGCAATGATAATTTTAGAGAAAAGGATAAGAGGATGAAAACAGAAAAAACAAAGGAAGACAGAAAGAAGAAGTGGGATAATTTTTGGTATTATTATAAATATCATGTATTGATTGGCGCATTTGCGCTGATTTGTATTATTACCTTTGCAAAGGATATGCTGGGAAAGGTTTCCTACGATTATGAAATCGGATTTCTGGGCGATTATTCTATGGTGGAAGAAGATAGAATAAAAATGGAAGACTGGTTTACAGAAAATGCAAAAGATTTAAATGAAGATGGAGAAGTTCATGTTCAGATTAGCGATTATTTTATTCCATCAGAAGGGGACGAGGGCTACGACCCACAGATGGTTATGGCAGGTCAGACAAAGTTTACGGTAGACGTACAGACAGCGACAAGTATGATTTTCTTTGTGAGTGAGAGAAGCTATGAGAAATTTAAAGAGATGGAGGTTTTCTCTGAAGACGAAAATCAGTTAATTGCAGTAAAGGATTGTAAAGCTTTTGAAGAAATGGGAAGTCCCGCATCTTTTCAGGACATGTATATTACCCTGCGTATTTTGCCGGAAGTGGCAGATAATGAAAAGGGAGAAGAAGCACAGAAATATTATGAAGAAAGTGAAAAGCTTTTAAAGAAATTTATCGGGGAGTGAGTTAAAACTCACAATATTCCCCGATTAAATTTTTTATATCCTGCATTTGATTGTCGGTAGCAGTAATGGTGCGGGCACATTCGGTAAGCTTCTGTGTAATAAGCGCATATTGCTCATTATTGCCTAAATCCTTTTTATAACGAAGCTGATGCTCCAGACTGGCCCAGAAATCCATACCGATTGTACGAATTTGAATTTCTGCACGAATAGGAGTTTTGCCCTCTGCAAAGAAAACAGGAATTTCAATAATCATGTGATAGCTGCGGTAGCCGTTAGGCTTTGGATTTTGAATATAATCTTTAATCCGTATAATTGTAATATCATCCTGCTCTGCCAGTAGGTGGGCAACTGCGTAGATATCATCAATGAAGGAGCAAATAACTCGAATTCCGGCAACATCATTTAACTGTTCACGAATATTTTGTTCTGTAAATTCATATCCCAGACGCTGAAGCTTATTGTAAATGCTCAACGGTGTCTTAATGCGGCTCTTAATGGAAGAAATAGGGTTTCTTTTATATTTTACAGAGAACTCGTCATCCAGTACCTCCAGTTTGGTGCTGACCTCACGAATTGCACAGCGATACATCATCATTAAGGAATTATAATAATCAGTATTTTTGATAAATCTTTCCGGAAATAAAATATCGAATTCTTCGGAAGCATCTTCTCTTATGCTGTTCTTAATTGTGTCTTTATGCACAAAATCACCTCTTTCGTAAATTCCGTATTATGCTACAAAGAAAGTATATCGGAAAAATAGCAAAACGTCAACAAAAGTGAAAATAAAGTAGAAATTTCAAAAAAGGTATAGTATAATTAAAAGATACGAAATTTATTCTATGAAAGAAAGGTTTTGGAAATGTTTGGATATGTAACGATTGATAAGCCTGAATTAAAGGTAAAAGAGTTTTATCGGTACAAGTCCTATTATTGCGGATTGTGCCGCACCTTGAAAGAAGAATATGGATTTCGGGGTCGTATGACACTTTCTTATGATATGGCATTTTTAGTGCTGTTTTTAACTTCTTTGTATGAAACACCTACAAAGGAATTACAATCCCATTGTCCCCTTCATCCTGTGAAGAAAATTCCTATGCTTCAAAATGAAATATCGGAGTATGGCGCAAAGATGAATATTTTGCTCGTATATTTCAAGTGTGAAGATGACTGGAAGGATGATAAAAGCCTGAAAGGAATTGCGGGAATGCACCTTTTCAGAAAGAAGGCAAAAGAACTTTGTAAAGAATATAAGAGGCAGGCGCAAGTTATCCAAAAGCAGCTTAAGGTTTTGGCAGTTTATGAAGAAAAACAGGAAGAAACTCTTGATTTGGCAGCCGGAGCTTTTGGAAAGCTTATGGCAGAGCTTTTTGTATATAAAGAGGATATGTGGGAGCAGGAGCTGCGAAATTTTGGATTTTATCTTGGAAAATTCATTTATATTATGGATGCCTATGATGATTTAGAGGAAGATTTAAAGACAGGTTCTTATAATCCTTTAAAAGCAGTAAAAAAGAACAGCAAAGATGACAATGATTATGAAAATACAGTACAGCAGATATTGGTAATGATGATGGCAGAAGCCACAGCAGCCTTTGAAAAGCTGCCCTTACTTTGGGACTCTGAAATTTTAAGAAATATTTTGTATAGCGGAGTTTGGGCAAAGTATAATAAAAAACAAAAAGAAAAACAGGAGAAACAAGAGAGAGATGGTAAATAATCCTTATGAAATCTTAGGCGTATCACCAAACGCCTCAAATGATGAGATTAAACGAGCATATCGCGATATGAGCAGAAAATACCACCCGGATTCTTATGTAGATAATCCGTTATCTGATCTGGCAGAAGAAAAGTTTAAAGAAGTACAGGAAGCTTATGACCAGATTATGAAAGAGAGAGACGGAGGGTACCAAAGCGGATATGGTGGTTATCAGAACCAGCAGTCCACATACAATCACAATGCGGCAAGTCAGGATGATATGCAGTATCAGGCTGCTTATAATTATATCAACGGCCGTCAGTATCAGCAGGCATTAAACGTATTATCCAGAATACAAAACAGAAATGCACAGTGGTATTATCTCAGCGCTTGTGCAAATATGGGTATGGGAAACAATGTAAATGCTCTGAATATGGCACGTCAGGCACAGAGTATGGAGCCGGGAAATCCGGAGTACAGTAACCTTGTGAACAGATTACAGTGGAACAGCAACCGCTATCAGGGCGGAGGTTATCCTTATTCAAACGGAGGCGGCAGCACCTGCGGTACAGGAAATACCTGCTGTGATCTCTGGTGTGCAGACAGTCTTTGTGAGTGCATGGGAGGCGATTTGTGCTCATGTATGTAAATACGAAAAAAATGGCAGTATCAGGACTTTTAATGGCTCTGGCTGTTGTATTTATTGTTTTAAGCGGAATTTTAGACTTTAATACTTTATTTTTCTTGGCAGCAGCGGCATTCTTTGTGGGAATTATTATACGCGAATTCGGACTGCGCTACGGAGCAGCTTATTTTATAGGTTGTCTGGTATTGGGTATTTTGTTAGCACCACAGAAATTATATTGCATTACTTATGCAATGATGGGAATTTATGTTCTGGGAATTGAATTTTTATGGCATTATCTTGGAAAGCACCCCCAGTGGGAAAAAAGAAAACGGATTTTCCAAATCGGAAAATTTGTAATTTTTAATGTGATGTATTTGCCTGTGCTGTTTTTCTTCCCAAAGCTTCTTTTTGCAGGTGAAATACCGGATACCATGCTGTTTGTGTTGATAGTTGCAGGGCAGATTGCTTTGTTTATTTATGATAAAGCATATGAATATTTTTTAATTCGTATGTGGGGACAGGTACGAGTAAAAATCTTTGGAAAATAACAACAGAAAAGGAAGAATGTAAATGACAATACTTGAGATAATTGCAGGTCCTGCCATTGGGGCTGTTATCGGTTATTGTACCAATTATATTGCAGTCAAGATGCTGTTTCGTCCTTTAAAACCGATAAAAATCGGAAATAGAACATTGCCTTTTACACCGGGAATTATTCCAAAAGGACAGGGAAGAATGGCGAAAGCCTTAGGGCAGGCAGTGGGAGAGCACCTTCTTACAAAGGAAGACTTTGAGAAGATGCTTTTATCTGAAGACATTAAAAATGCAGTAGTGGATGCAGTGTCACGGAAGGCAGAAAAATTAAAACATACAGATGCTTCTTTAGAGGAATTTCTGTCACAGTATACGGGACAGGAAGAATACGACCTTATGCGTGACAAGCTGGAAGACTATATTACAGAAAAGATTACAGAAGGCGTTGAGAAGCTTGATATAGGAGCGATTATTGTAGAAGAGGGCACGAAAGAAATAAAAGAAAAGTTCAAAGGCGGAATGCTTTCCATGTTCTTAAATGATGAACTTATTCAGTCCGTTGCAGCTCCTATCGGAAAGAAGGTAGACGACTATATCAAGGAAAACGGGGAAGAGAAAATAAGGCCGGCAGTGGTCGCTCAGTTAGCGGCAGCAGAAAGTAAATCAGTGGCTGAATGGATAGAACTTCTTCCTGTAAGCGATAAGAAATTGCGCCAAATTGTAGAGAATATTTATGTGAAATTCGTAAATGAAAAGGCGGAAGAACTGGCAGAAAAATTCCATGTTGCAGAAATTGTGGAAGAAAAAATCAACGCAATGGATGTTCTGGAATTGGAAAATCTGTTGCTGGGAATTATGAAAAAAGAGCTCAATGCAGTGGTCAGCTTAGGGGCGGTTATCGGTTTTGTGTTGGGACTTTTAAATATTTGGATTTAAGAAAAGGGACTGTCGTATATCAAAGCGACAGTCTCTTTTGCGTTATAAAAATGGACAAGGAATATTTTGTATAAAGTATAAAAAGTAAGTCAATGCCAGCATATCTGCACTTCCGCCGGGGCTGATGTTTCTGGAGACAAAGAAAGCATCCAGCTTTGGAAGTATGGAAAGTTGTTTTTCGTAAGTAGCATGAGCCAGAAATTGCTGTAAATCCTTCTGTATCTTACAGGCAAGCTGATAATCAGAACGGATAATGAGATTGGTATCTTCTGTGCAAGCGATATAATGTAAAAGTGTTATCAAGCCTGCCTGCCACAGGGAAAATCCCTTCTTTAAAACAGCTTGAAAAAGAGGAAATCCTACGTTGAAAAGAAGAGGAAATCCTTCTTTTGCTTCTCCTCGAATGCCTGTAATTTTATACTTCAGATAGAGCTTCTCACCATTGGTTTTGGCTGTATCAGGTGTCAGTGTAAGGTAGTCGCTTAACAGTTCAGGAAGCATACAGCGACATATCTCTGGCAGAGAAAGCAGGAAATTTTCAGAAGAAATATCCTTACTGTTTGTTGAAATATAATAGCCGATAGCAGCGCACAAAATCCCACCGGAAAAGACAATTCCCTTGTGAGTGTTTATTCCCTGCGTAGCGAAAAGCATGTTTTTTTCAGCCTGTTTTCCAATACCTCGAAGCTTTTGAAACAGCAGTGGAAGTTCCTTTTTGGAGCAGTCGCAAGACAGCCCTTCTTTTACACATTGGCAGAAGTAATCCGTGAGACTGTAAGCGCTGTTTATGAAGGTAGAAAGACGCATATCTTTGTGAGAACCATTATGCAGTCGGTCTACAAGACCCGGCTTTAAAGATGTATTGACTTCATAAAAAAGCGCTTTTTGCATGAGCAGTCCAATGTGATTGGATAATCGAAAAACAAAGAAATTTTCCATGATTTCAATCTCTTTTGCAAGAAGCTCTTGTGCGCTATGTGTTCTGGAACGACCGCAGAGAAAGGCAGGATTGCCACATAGGAGACAGGTTCTTTCAGGAAAGCCCAGTTCCTGACGTGATAATTTACTGCCGTCAGTGCGTAACACATCAAAGTCAAAAAGACGCCCTAAAGGATGATGTTCTTCTTGTTCTAAAAGGTAAGTTTTAATCTCTTCGGGAGGAAGATTTAAAGCAAAAAATCCTTCCCATCCAGTTTCGTTTTTCGCTTCAAATTGTTCCAAAACATCTCCATTTAAAAGTGAAACACCTTTTGAAATAATAGAAGAACCCACTTCATAAGCCCATTTTGTATAAGGGAAAACCTTTACAGGACCGGGAATATTTAGGGTAAAGCTTAAAAGACAAGTTGGTGCTTTCTGTAACATTTTTTGCTGTATTTTTACACGATTTTCTCTTGCATTTAGTATTTCTTCTAGGGAAACACAGTTGCCTGAAGTCCATAGTTCATGTTTCATAATGTTGCTCCTGTAGTGAGAAGTTGATTTCGTAGTTCACTGCCTTTAGGTGAAATAAGAAAATCATAAGTGGTTTTCGGTACAAAATCTTTTAAAAGCAAAAAATCTCCTTCCAGAAACTTTTGACGCACAAAGGTAGCACTAATAACCGTGTTATTTTTTTTGCATCGTGGAATTTCTGTCACGATTATGTCAAAAGAAGGAAGAATTTTTTTCATCTGTTCATTGTAGGTTCTTGTGATTAAGGAGAAGGGTTCTTCTCCTACAAAACGGTGGGTAATGTGAAAAGCTTCTTTGAAATAACTACCAAAAATTTGCAAGTCTAAAACAGCAGCTTTTTCCGTAGCAGTCGCTTTATCCTTTAAAAAATAATCAGGAAAAGTTGCATGGGAAATAAGATAATCAGAACTTCCGTGGACAGATACATTGGATAAATGGGCACATCCCTGTTTTACCAGTTCCAGACGAATATCTGAAGGAAACTCAGAGGAGTCTGTGGATAAGACAAAGACGTGGAGATAATCACAGGATTTTGCTGCTGTTTCTACCAAATATTTATGTCCGTTAGTAAATGGATTTGCATTCATTACAATAGAACCGATGGAGCAATCTGTACAGTCAGGGATATTTTTTGTTTCTTCCTTGAGGTATTGGCGGATGCCGTCTTTTCGGTTTTCCATAAGAAGCATATCAGGGGTTTCAGTAATGGGGTAAAATCCCATATCGGAAAACATTTGCTCATACATTGGTTTGGTAAATAAAAATAAGTGAGAAATTCCCTGTTCAAAAGCATTTTTGATCAGTTGTGTAATAATAATCTGTAAACAGCCTTCGCCTTGAAAATCTGGATTTATTGCAATACATTTTAATGTGTTTTCGTGGCGTGAACCACAGCCGGCCAATTTTCCGGAAGCTGTTTTTAAGAATACCGAATATTGAATTTGGGAGTCATAAGTTAAATCAAATCTTTTTAAAAAATCTTTCATTTGTTCTAATTTTCGTGAATGAAAGGGAAAACCTTCTTCTAAATAAAATTGTTCCGTAGCCATAATGAGCTCCTTTCTGAAACATATTATGAATATTCTAACATGAAAAATGTAATAGGGGTAGTTTATTGACGAAGAAAATAATTTTTGCTAGTATGAAAATAAAAAAGAATAGGGGAAAAAGCATGAGCAATAAAATGATATTGAAAAAAGCAGAAGATTTTGTAACTTCAAAATGGTCTGGAGGAAGCACAACAGAGCTTTATATTTATCCACCTCAGGCAGTATATCGAGAAGGGAATTTTAAATGTCGTATTAGCAGTGCTACAGTAGAGGTCGAAAAATCGGATTTTACTTCCTTACCAGGGGTGAAACGATATTTAAGTATTTTTTTCGGAAAATTGAAAATGGTACATGGAGGGGAGAAAGAAGTCATTTTGAAACCTTATGAGGTAGATTGTTTTGATGGAGGAGACTCTACCGTTAGTTATGGGAAAGTGGTGGATTTTAATCTCATGTTGAAAAACGGTGCAGATGGAGAGATGCAGGCAAAAAAATTGAAAGGAGAGGAAGCGTTGATTTTAGAGCCGAAAGAAGGGGAAAATCTTTTGGCGGTTTATGTGAAAACAGGCTGTGTTCAGATAGAAGAAAAGATTGTAGAAGCAGGAGAACTTTTTATCTGTGAGGAATGGGAAGATAAAGTAAAGGTTCTGGGAAAGGATACGGAAGAAAGCGGAATAGGGATTTGCAGAGTTAGAATTTAATAAAAAATCAGGGGCGCCAGTAGAAACTGGCGTCTTTCTTTCGTGCATTTTTACTTTACCACACCAGAATAAAAGGTGCAAATTCGTTAATATACATAAAAAAAGTCTAAAACGTCAAGAAAACAAGGGAAAAATAGACGTTTTTTAGACTGTAACAATGCTACAATCGTAAAAAAAGCAAAGGAGAGATGCGAAATGAACAATGCAGAGATCGGAAATGCAATGGTAATTAAATTAGACGCGGTATTACCGGAGTATCCAACATTTAAAGAAGGTGTCAGAAGAGCTCCGAAAAGAGAATTGACATTAAATAAAAGAGAAATCAAACTGGCAGTAGCCAATGCCTTGAGATATGTACCTGAAGAACTGCATGAACAGTTGGCACCGGAATTCCTGGACGAATTATTAACACATGGACGTATCTATGGATATCGTTTTATGCCAAAAGAAAGAATTTATGGAAAACCAATCGACGAGTATAAAGGTGAATGTGTAGAAGGTAAAGCTTTTCAGGTTATGATTGACAACAATCTGGACCATGAGGTCGCTCTTTATCCTTATGAACTGGTTACATACGGCGAAACCGGACAGGTTTGCCAGAACTGGATGCAGTATCAGTTAATTAAAAAATATCTTGAAAAACTGACACATCACCACACATTGGTTATGATGAGCGGACATCCAATGGGACTTTTCAAATCTCATGAAACAAGCCCAAGAGTTATTGTAACAAACGGTCTTATGGTTGGTATGTTTGATAATCCGGAAGACTGGGCAAAAGCAACAGCTATGGGATGCTCTTCCTACGGGCAGATGACAGCCGGAGGCTGGATGTACATCGGACCACAGGGTATCGTACACGGTACATTTAATACAATTCTTAATGCAGGACGTAAATTCTTAGGAGTTCCGCAGGACGGAGATTTAGCAGGACACTTATTCGTAACAAGTGGTCTTGGTGGTATGAGCGGTGCTCAACCAAAAGCTATTGAAATCGCAGGCGGCGTAGGTATTGTAGCAGAAGTGGATTACTCCAGAATTAAAACAAGACATGATCAGGGTTGGGTAAGTCTTGTAATTGAAGATGCTGCGGAAGCATTTAAGGTTGCTCAGGAATATATGGACAAGAAAGAAACAATTTCCATTGCATTCCACGGAAATATTGTTGACCTTCTTCAGTATGCTGTTGACAATAATATCAAGATTGAATTGTTATCTGACCAGACATCCTGTCACGTTCCTTATGACGGCGGTTACTGCCCACAGGGACTTACTTTCGAAGAAAGAACAGAGATGCTGGCTAATGACAAAGAAAAATTCTGTGAATTGGTAGACCAGTCCTTAATTAAACATTATCACTTAATTAAGACTTTAGTAGAAAGAGGAGCATACTTCTTTGACTACGGTAATGCATTTATGAAAGCTGTATTTGATGCAGGTGCAAAAGATATTGCTAAGAATGGTGAAGACACAAGTGAAGGATTTATCTTCCCATCTTATGTAGAAGATATTTTAGGACCAGAATTATTCGATTACGGATATGGACCATTCAGATGGTGCTGTCTGTCCGGAAAACCGGAAGATTTAAGAAAAACAGACCATGCTGCTATGGAAATTATTGATCCAAACAGAAGAAGTCAGGATAGAGATAACTATATCTGGATTCGTGACGCAGAAAAGAATAAATTGGTTGTTGGTACACAGTGCCGTATTCTTTATCAGGATGCTCTTGGCAGACGTGATATCGCACTTAAATTTAATGAAATGGTAAGAAACGGTGAAATCGGACCAGTTATGCTTGGACGTGACCATCACGATACAGGTGGAACTGATTCACCATACAGAGAAACATCTAATATCTATGATGGTTCTAACATTACAGCAGATATGGCTGTACACTGCTATGCAGGTAACGCTGCAAGAGGAATGAGCCTTGTAGCTCTTCATAATGGTGGTGGTGTTGGTATCAGCAAATCTATCAATGGTGGATTTGGTATGGTTCTTGATGGAAGCGAAAGAGTAGATGAAATCCTTATGGCTGCAATTCCATGGGATACTATGATTGGTGTTTCCAGAAGAAGCTGGGGAAGATGCGAACATTCTATTGAAACAGTAGCAGAATATAACAGAATCAGAAATGGTGAAGATTATGTAACAATGCCTTATCTGGCAAGCGATGAGCTGATTGAAAGAGTGTGCAAAGATGTTGTAGTAGAAGAACATCATCATGCACATCACTAAAAGTTTATCTTGAATTTTCAGGGACGGGCACCGGAATATCGGTGCCTGAACCCGATTAAACAGTCGCAAGGAGATAGAACATGAAAAAAAGATATATACGTCATGCTTCTGAATTAGTAACCTGTAGAGGAAATGCACCAAAACACGGGAAAGAAATGTCTGATGTGGGCATTATCAAAGATGGTGCAGTTCTGATTCATGATGATAAAATCGTTGCAGTGGGAACTACAGAGGAACTGGACCAGCAGATAAATAAAGAAGAATATGAGGTTATTGATGCCTCGGGGAAAGTGGTCATGCCAGGGTTTGTAGACTCTCATACACATTTTATTTTTGGCGGATACAGAGCAGATGAATTTTCCTGGAGACTAAAAGGTGACAGTTACATGTCCATTATGGAAAGAGGCGGCGGAATTAATGCAACGGTTATTCCTACGCGAGAAGCTACGGAGGAAGAACTGGTCGAAGCAGGGCGAGAAAGATTAAACCGCATGCTGGAATTTGGTGTAACCACCGTAGAGGGTAAAAGTGGATATGGTATGGACTGCGAAACAGAGTTGAAACAGCTTCGTGCCATGAAAAAACTGGATGAAACCCATGCAGTAGATATTGTAAGAACTTTTTTAGGACCTCACAGTGTCCTTCCAGAATGGAAAGGTAAAGAGAGAGAATTTTTGGAAGAACAGCTTCAGGTTGTAATGCCAAAAGTAAAAGAAGAAAATCTTGCAGAATTTGCTGATATTTTTACAGAAAAAAATGTATTTAATATAGAAGACTCCGAGTATTATCTCACAAAGGCAAAAGAAATGGGATTTAAATTGAAAATCCATGCAGATGAGATTTATCAGTTAGGCGGAGCAGAGCTTGCATCAAGAGTAGGTGCTGTATCAGCAGACCATCTTTTGAAAGCATCTGATGAAGGCATTCATCAGATGAGAGATGCGGGAGTTATCAGTACACTGCTTCCGGCAACAGCATTTTGCTTAAAAGAAGAATATGCGCCGGGCAGAAAAATGATTGATGAAGGATGCGCAGTGGCAATTGCCTCTGATTTAAATCCCGGAAGCTGCTTTACCAATTCAATTCCGTTATTGGTAGCGCTTGGCTGCATTTATATGAATATGTCCATTGAAGAAGTGATTACAGCACTGACAATTAATGGCGCAGCAGCAGTGGATAGAGCTGATATAGTGGGAAGTTTGGAAGCGGGGAAACAGGCGGATATTATTTTCCTCAAATTCCCGTCTATTCATTTTATGCCATATCATACAGGCATAAACTTAGTAGAAACTGTTATCAAAAAGGGTGAAACGGTATACCACAAAGATTGGAAATAAGAAAAGGAGAATGAAACCATGGAGAGAATTATTGAATGCGTACCTAATTTCAGCGAAGGTAGAGACAAAGACAAAATTGAACAGATTGTAGGTTGTTTTCGTAATGTAGAAGGTGTAAAGCTTCTTGATTACAGTTCTGACGAAGATCACAACAGAAGTGTTGTAACAGTAATCGGTGAGCCTGAACCATTAAAAGATGCTATGGTTGCAGCAATTGGAAAAGCAGTTGAATTAATTGATATGACAAAACATCAGGGACAGCATCCTCGTATGGGTTGTGTAGACGTTGTTCCGTTTATTCCAATTCGTGGTGTGACAGTAGAAGATGCAGATGCTTTAGCAAAAGCAGTTGCAAAAGAAGCTTCTGAAAAATTCGGACAGCCATTCTTCCTGTATGAAAAATCTGCAACAGCTCCTCACAGAGAAAACCTTGCAAAAGTTCGTCAGGGACAGTTTGAAGGTATGGCAGAAAAGATGAAAGACCAGGAAAAATGGAAACCGGATTTTGGTCCAAATACTATTCATCCAACAGGCGGAGTTACAGCAATCGGCGCAAGAATGCCTCTGATTGCATACAACATCAACTTAGATACATCAAATCTGGAAATCGCTCAGAAAATTGCGGATAAAATCCGTCACGTAAAAGGTGGTTTCCGTTATTGTAAAGCTATGGGTGTTATGCTGGAAGACAGAAACATTGCTCAGGTATCCATGAACTTAACAGATTATACAAAAACATCTGTTTATACTGTATTTGAAACAGTACGTATGGAAGCAAGACGTTATGGTGTAAATGTATTAGGAAGCGAAGTAGTAGGTTTAATTCCTCTGCAGGCTATCGTTGATTGTGCAGAATACTATCTTGGATTTGAAAACTTTGATCCAAAACAGGTTCTTGAAACAAGATTATAATTTATAAAAAAATATAAGAGGTATATGCCATGAAACAGATGACAATTGAACAGTTCGCCATGCAGACAGCCTCTAATGAACCAGTACCAGGGGGCGGAAGTATTTCCGCCCTCGCTGGCGCTTTAGCAGCGGCTTTAACAGAGATGGTGGCAGGACTTACAATCGGGAAAAAGAAATACGTTGAAGTAGAAGAAGAAATGAAAGAAGCAGTAGAACCAATGCACAAAATTTGTGAACAGCTTCTGGATGATATTAAGAGAGATAGTGAGTCTTTTGACTTATATATGCAGGCTTTAACACTTCCAAAGGAAACAGAAGAAGAAAAAGCAGCTCGTACAGCAGCAATGCAGAATGGATTGAAAGCAGCGGTTGCAGTGCCTTTATCTGTGGCAAAAGCAGCTTATGAGGTTCTTCCTTTTGCAGAAACTATGGTGGTAAAAGGCAATAAAACAGCAGTTACAGATGCTTTGGTAGCAACCATGATGGCAAGAACAGCAGTTTTAGGTGCGTTGTTCAATGTAAAAATTAATCTGGAATCCATTAAAGATGAAGAATTCGTAAAAGAAACTTCAAAAGAAGTGGAAGTGCTGGAGAAAAAGGCAATTGCTTTTGAACAGAAAATTTTGGCACAGGCCCAAGTTTCCAAAAGTGTTGTAGAGTAAGACAGAGAAAGGAGAAAACCTGTGAAAATTTTAAAAAATGCAGTAGCAGGAACTCTGGAATCCAGTGATTTGTTTATTCAGATAGAGCCGGACGAAAAGGAATTAACTTTGGAGATTGACTCCGTTGTTGCAAATCAGTATATGGATGCCATTCGGACTGCTGTTCTGGATACTCTGAAAGAATTTGACGTATCCACAGGAAAAATATTTATTAAAGACAAAGGTGCTTTGGACTGCGTCATTCGTGCTCGTATGGAAACTGCACTGAAAAGAGGAGGAGTTGAATAGGTATGAGACGAACCATGTTGTTTTTACCGGGTAACACTCCGAATATGCTGATTAATGGTGATACACTGGGAGCTGATACAATTATTTTTGATTTGGAAGATGCAGTATCTCCGGATGAAAAAGATGCTGCCAGAATTCTGGTGAGAAATGCACTGAAATATCAGTCTTTCCCTGATTGTGAAGTAGTGGTACGAATTAACCCTACAGATACAGAATTTTGGAAAGAAGATTTAAAAGCCATTATTCCTTTAAAACCGGATGTGATTATGCCGACAAAAGTCAGCGGCAAGGAAATGATTTGCCAGGTGGCAGATTTTATGACACAGGTTGAAAAAGAAAATGGTATGGAAGAAGGAACAGTGAAAATTCTTCCATTAATTGAAACTGCTCTGGGTGTGGAAAAATCTTTTGAGATTGCCAGTGCAGATAAGCGAGTAATCGGGCTTTTCTTAGGGGGAGAAGATTTTACGGCAGATATGCACTGTAAACGAACAAAAGAAGGAAAAGAGATTTTCTATGCCAGAACTCGTCTGGTATGTGCTGCCAGAGCGTGTGGAATTGAAGCTTATGACACACCGTTTACAGATGTAGAGGATATGGAAGGACTGGAAAAAGATACGGAATTTGCAAAAAGTCTGGGATTTGCAGGAAAAGCAGTTATTTCCCCAAGACATGTAGATATTGTAAATGCAGTATTTTCTCCTACTGAAAGTGAAATAGAATATGCTCATGATGTGATGGATGCCATTGAAGATGGTAAACGTCAGGGAAAAGGCGTAATTTCTCTTAGAGGAAAGATGATTGATGCACCGATTGTAAAACGTGCCCAGCAGGTACTGGAAATGGAAAAGGCGATTTATGGGGGTGCATGCAGATGAGTAAATTGATTTCTTCCGTAAGGGAAGCCATTGAAAAAACAGGATTAAGAGATGGCATGACAATTTCCTTTCATCATCACATGAGAAATGGAGATTTTGTTCTGAATATGGTTCTGGAACAGGCAGCAGAAATGGGCATTAAGGATTTAACAGTAAATGCCAGCTCTATTTTTGATATTCATGAACCTATTATCGAACATATTAAAAATGGTGTAGTAACCGGTCTTGAATGTAATTATATGGGGGGAAAAGTTGGAAAGGCTATTTCTCAGGGAATATTAGAAAAACCTGTGATTTTCCGAAGCCACGGTGGCAGAGCCGGGGATATGGAAAATGGTTCTTCAAAAATTGATATTGCCTTTCTGGCAGCACCTTGTGCAGATAATATGGGAAATTGCAGTGGAAAATACGGTCCATCTGCATGTGGTTCCTTAGGTTATGCTTTTTCTGATGCGATGCATGCAGATAAAGTGGTTGTGCTGACAGATAATTTAGTTCCTTACCCATTAAAGGATACTTCTATTAACGAAGGTTATGTAGATTATGTGGTAGAAGTTCCTCAGATTGGTGATCCTGCACGTATTGTGTCAGGAACAACAAAAATCACTCGTGATCCTGTTGGACTTCGAATTGCAGGATTGGCAGCACAGGTGGTAAAACATTCAGGATATTTAAAGGATGGATTTTCTTTCCAAACAGGTGCAGGCGGTGCATCTTTAGCAGTAGCTAAATATGTGGAAGAAATGATGGAAAAAGAAAATATAAAAGGCAGCTTTTGTATGGGCGGCATTACCGGATATATGGTAGATATGGCAAACAAAGGATATTTTGACACTATTTTAGATGTACAGTGTTTTGACCTGAAAGCCATTGAATCTATTCGGGAAAATCCAAAACATCAGGAAATTTCTGCTATGCGTTATGCATCACCGGCAGCAAAGAGCGCTGCAGTAGACAGTCTTGATGTGGTTATTTTGGGTGCAACACAGGTAGATGTAAACTTTAATGTCAATGTACATACAGATTCAAACGGATTTATTATGGGAGGTTCCGGCGGTCATTGTGATACAGCTGCAGGTTCTAAACTGGCAATTATTGTAGCGCCTTTAATTCGTGCAAGACTTCCTCTTATCGTAGACGAAGTGCTTTGTAAATCCACACCGGGGGAAACGGTAGATGTGGTTGTGACACAAAGAGGAATTGCAGTAAATCCAAAGCAGAAGGAATTGAAAGAGAAGTTGTTAAAAGCCGGACTTCCGGTAAAGGACATTGAAGAGTTAAAACAAATAGCAGAGGACATTGCAGGTGTTCCAAATAAAATTCAAACAGGGGACAAAGTGGTAGCACAAGTGCTTTATCGTGATGGAACTTTGCTTGATACAATTAAAAATGTACTGTAAAAGTTATAAAAAGCCATTTAATCAAGAAATCGGAAGGGAGCGGTTTTACAATGGACAAAAAGAAATTGGTCATTGGTGTAATCGGCGCAGATGTACATGCAGTTGGAATTAGTATTCTTCAGCATGCATTTGAAGATGCCGGATTTGAGGTGACAAATCTGGGAGTTATGGTTTCACAGGAAGAATATATTTCAGCAGCGATTGAAACAGGAGCTGACGGAATTATGGTATCTTCACTGTATGGACATGGTGAGCTGGATTGTCGAGGTTTAAGAGAAAAATGTGATGAGGCTGGCTTAAAGGGGATTTTACTCTATGTAGGCGGAAATATTGTAGTTGGTAAGCAGCCTTTTGATGAAGTAGAAAAACGTTTTAAAGCTATGGGATTTGACAGAGTATTTGGTCCTGGTACAGCACCGGAAACAACCATTGCAGCTTTATATGAAGATTTTGGCATCGAAGCTCCAAAAACAGCAGAATAAGAGACGAGGCGGTGATTGAAATGAAACCAATTTTATTGGTGGACTTCGGAAGCACCAACACAAAGGTGACAGCAGTTGATGTAGAAAACTATGAGGTTCTTGGAACAGCAGCAGCATATACAACCGTGGAAACAGATATTAACAACGGTCTTCGGGAAGCAGTTTCTAATTTGGAAAAGATAACAGGTCATATTGAATATGAAGAAAGATATGCCTGTTCCAGTGCAGCCGGAGGACTGAAGATGATTTCCATTGGTCTGGTACCGGAGCTTACAGCTCAGGCATCCAGAGAAGCTTCTCTTGGTGCAGGTGCAAAGGTATGGAAAACATATTCTTTTAATCTGACAAAAGGGGATATGCGGGAAATCGAAGAATATCATCCAGATATTATTTTGCTCACAGGGGGAACAGACGGAGGAAATTCAGAGTGTATTTTGTACAATGCGCAAATGTTATCTTCTCTGAGTTACGACTGTCCGATTGTTATTGCAGGAAATCGCTGTGCAGCAGAAGAATGTCAGGAAATTTTGGGAGAGAGAACTACATTTCTTTGTGAAAATGTAATGCCAAAGCTTGGTGAGCTGAATATAGAGCCAACGCAGAAACAAATCCGTGAAATCTTTTTAAAGAGAATTGTACAGGGAAAAGGGCTTTCAGAGGCATCAGATTTAGTATCCGGAATTATTATGCCTACACCGTCTGCCATGCTTACAGCAATGGAGCTTTTATCAGATGGATGGGAGGAACTTCCGGGAATTGGAGAATTGGTAGGTGTAGATTTAGGAGGAGCGACTACCGACATCTATTCCATAGCAGAAGGAAGTCCGGCTAATATGGGAACGGTTATGAAAGGTATTAAGGAGCCTTATGCAAAAAGAAGCGTAGAGGGCGATATCGGTATGCGTTATAGCGTTCACGGCATTCTGGAAGCAGTAGGTGACAGACGACTTTCTAAAATAGCCGGTATTAACCGCCAGAAAGTGAATGAATTGGTAGATTATCTGAGTAATCATACAGATTATATTCCTGACAATGAGGAAATGGAGAAGATGGATTATGCATTGGCATGTGCAGCAGTGGAAACGGCTGTATCCCGTCATGCAGGTTCTCTGGAACAGGTTTATACACCATGTGGTTTAACGTATTTACAAAGCGGCAAGGATTTGCGCAGAGTAAAATACGTAGTTGTTACCGGCGGAGCTTTAATACATGCAAAGCATACAGAAGAAATTGCAAAGTTTGCACTGTATGATGAGAGCACTTCTGGCTCTTTGCGCCCGGAGAATGCGGAAATCCTGGTGGATCGAAAATATATCCTGGCAGCAATGGGACTGCTTTCACAGCATTACCCGGCAGCTGCTCTGGAAATTATGAAGAAGGAGATTGCTTATTATGGACATAAGAAATAAAAAGTTATCTGATGATGAGTTCTATGGTATTCGAAAAGAGATTTTAGGACAGTGGTCAACAGGAAAAGACGTTGATTTTGACGAAGCAGTAGAATACCACAAAAATATGCCTGAAACAAAAAGCTTTTCCAGAAAGCTGTCACAGGCAAAAAAAGAAAGAAAAACTTTAATTCAGCCAAGAGCTGGTGTAGCGTTAATTGATGAGCATATTAAGCTTTTACAGTATTTACAGGATAAAGGTGAAGCAGATTTACTTCCTACAACCATTGACTCCTATACACGTCAGAACCGTTATGAGGAAGCAGAAGTAGGTATTAAAGAGTCTATTCATACACAGAAATCCATGTTAAATGGTTTTCCGGCTGTAAACCACGGTGTATACGGATGCCGTCAGATTATTGAAAATCTGGATACTCCTGTACAGGTACGTCACGGTACTCCGGATGCCAGATTGCTGACAGAAATCTGTTATGCAGGTGGATTTACCAGTTACGAAGGTGGTGGTATTTCCTACAATATCCCTTATGCGAAGGATGTTCCTCTTGAAAGAACCATTTATGACTGGCAGTATGTAGACCGTTTGACAGGGATTTATGAAGAAGCGGGAGTTTCTATTAACCGTGAACCTTACGGACCACTTACAGGTACTTTAGTACCACCTTCTATGTCAAATGCAGTTGCAATTATTGAAGCACTTTTGGCAGCAGAACAGGGAGTAAAAAATGTAACTGTTGGTTATGGACAGTGTGGTAACTTAGTGCAGGACGTTGCTGCTTTACGTGTTCTGGAAGAATTGACAGAAGAATATCTGGACAAATACGGATACGAAGATGTAACAGTTACATCTGTTCTTCATCAGTGGATGGGAGGATTTCCACAGGATGAGGCAAAAGCCTTCGCCGTTATTTCATGGGGAAGTTCTGTTGCAGCTCTTGCAAAGGCTACAAAGGTTATTGTTAAAACTCCTCACGAAGCAATGGGTGTTCCTACAATGGAAGCAAATGCACAGGGACTTCGCTGTACAAAACAGGCAATTTCTCTGCTGGCAGATCAGGAATTAAAGAGCTCTGCTCTTGAGCTTGAAAAAGCAATTATTAAAGGTGAAACCTGTGCCATCGTAGATAAATGCTTTGAGCTTGGTATGGGAGATTTAGCGCTGGGTGTTATTCGTGCAGTAAAAGCCGGTGTCATTGATATTCCATTTGCACCAAGCCGTTACAACTTTGGTAAGATGCTTCCGGCACGTGACAATGAAGGCGCTGTTCGTTACTTAAATGTAGCAAACGTACCATTACCACAGGAGCTGGTTGATTTTAACAGAGGAAAGATTGAACATCGTGCAAAACTGGAGAAGAGAAAAGCTTCCTTCCAGATGGTAATCGATGATGTATACGCTATCAGTAAAGGAAGACTTGTCGGAAAGCCTAAATAAAGAGAAAGACAGCAGCATACAAGGAATTATTACAAACGTTTAAGGAGAAGTGTATCATGAAAATAGTAGATGTTGTTTGTTCGAAAGCAAGAACCGGATTTTTCTTTGATGACCAAAGAGCAATTAAAAAAGGAGCAGTAGCTGACGGAGCAGCTTACTTTGGAGAAACTGTTACACCGGGATTTAAGTCTGTAAGACAGGCAGGCGAAGCAATTTCCGTTATGTTGATTTTAGAGGACGGACAGATTGCGTGGGGTGATTGTGCTGCCGTTCAGTATTCCGGAGCAGGCGGAAGAGACCCATTGTTCTTAGCAGAAGACTTTATTCCGATTATTGAAAAATATATTAAACCGGAATTAGTAGGAAAAGAAGCAGACAGCTTTAAAGGCTTATGTGAAATGTTGGAAAACATTCAGGTAGACGGAAAGAGACTGCATACAGCAATTCGCTATGGTGTCAGCCAGGCAATTTTGGATGCAGTTGCAAAATCCAGCAAGAGACTGATGTGTGAAGTTGTAGCAGATGAATATGGTACAACTGTTTCTGAAGAACCAATTCCTGTTTTCACACAGTCCGGTGACAATCGTTATGACAATGCAGATAAGATGATCTTAAAAGGGGCTGCAGTTATGCCTCATGCATTAATTAACAATGTAAAATTGAAACTGGGTGAAAAAGGAGAATTGCTGAAAGAATATGTACAGTGGTTAAGCCAGCGTGTACAGAAACTTCGCAATGATGAAAATTATATGCCTGTATTCCATATTGACGTATATGGAACAATTGGAGCAATTTTCGGTGTGGATAATTATCCTGCAATGGCAGATTATCTGGCAGAGCTGGAAGAAGCAGCAAAACCATTCCATTTGAGAATTGAAGGACCTATGGATGCAGAGGAAAGAGAAAAACAGATGCTTTGCTTAAAAGGACTTCGTGAGGAAGTGGACAGACGTGGTATCAACGTAGAGCTGGTTGCTGACGAATGGTGCAATACTTTAGAAGATGTAAAATATTTTGCAGATAATAAAGCAGGTCACATGGCACAGATTAAAACACCTGACCTTGGTGGAATTAATAATATTGTGGAAGCAGTATTATACTGTAAGGAAAAAGGTTTTGGTGCTTATCAGGGTGGTACATGTAATGAAACAGACCGTTCCGCTCAGGTATGTGTAAACTGTGCTATGGCTACAAAACCAGATCAGATTTTAGCAAAACCAGGTATGGGTGTTGACGAAGGCTACATGATTGTTTACAACGAAATGGAAAGAATTCTTGCCCTTCGTAAAGCAAGAAAATAAGACAGGATACTGAGAAATAAGGATGAAGGAATATGCCAGCACATTTTGGGTGACTAAAATGTGACTGGCTATTCTGGCAAATAAAAAGGAATAAAAATATGGCATATTCAAAACAAATGCAGGATGGAAACCTGTACAGTTATTATTTTGCTCCCAGAGGAAACCGCCGTATGGCAGATTTGGGGATGCAGTTAAGTCAGATGTATTTAAGTCCTTTTGACCACATTATTGGGATTATCGGAGATGCAGGCGCAGGAAAAAGTCTTTTGATTAAGGGTATGTTTCCAGGGGTGGATCTTACCAATGATGATGAAGGAGTGAATATTCGTCCATTGCCTTTATTGCACGAAAATTTGGAAGACCCCTTTTCTCCGCATACGTATCATCTGGATATTCGCTTTGAGTCTGCATTTACACAGATGCACGTGCTTGCGGAAGCGATTTTAGAGGCTGCAAAGAATGGGAAAATGGTGATTGTAGAACATTTTGAACTGATTTTCCCGTTTTTGAAACGTAATGCCGATTTACTGGTGGGAATTGGGGAAGAAATTATTATTACTAGACCCAATATGTTTGGACCGCTTCCGGAAAACATTGCCAAAATTGTACATAAGTCTGTAACTTACCGAAAAGCAGCTCATACGCTGGAAGATTTATGTGTGCATTTTATGGGAGAGGGCTATGCGCAGGACGGACCTCGTTCCGATGTTCGCCATGGCTTTGTATTGGAGTTTGAAGAAAAACCACAGGTAGATATTTATGAGCTGGAAAGAAAAGTAAAAGAAGCGGTAGAACGGGACTTACCGGTATCTTACTATGATGAAAATCATGTGCAGATTGGAGACTATATTTTAGAGTGTTTAGGTCCGAGAATGCACATTTCCAGTACAGGTAAGATTAAGGATTTTACTTTAGTAAAGGATTATCCGCAAGACCCAAGAAACGGCTACTATATGTTAATCGGATTATTGGGAAAACATCAGTCAGATGATATTAAGGATTTTAATCGCATTGATATCAGCAAGCATTTAACTAACCATTTGAAGTAAAGCAGAAATTGGAGGAAGCTGGCATGGTTCGCAGTATAGACGTAAAACTTTTAACAGAGAATATTAAAGAAATGTGTATTCAGGCAAATCACTATCTGGCGCCGGATATGGACAAGGCAATGAAAAATGCCTATGAAAAAGAGACAAAGCCTTTGGCAAAGCAGATTTTGGGGCAGCTTTTGGAAAATCTGAATATTGCCGGAGAAGATATGATACCAATTTGTCAGGATACGGGTATGGCAGTGGTGTTTTTAAAGGTAGGACAGGATGTACACTTTGAAGGCGGAAGCGTAGAAGCTGCCGTAAACGAAGGGGTAAGACAGGGATATGCAGAAGGTTATCTGAGGAAATCCGTGGTTGGAGACCCTTTGCTTCGTGTAAATACAAAGGACAATACACCTGCCATTATCCATTACGAAATTGTACCGGGTGACAAGGTGGAAATTATGGTAGCACCCAAAGGCTTCGGAAGCGAGAACATGAGTAAAATTTATATGCTGAAGCCGGCAGACGGCATTGAAGGCGTAAAAGAAGCAATCATCAACACCGTAAAAGAAGCAGGACCAAATGCCTGCCCACCGGTTGTTGTTGGCGTGGGAATTGGCGGAACTTTTGAAAAGGCTGCTATTTTGGCAAAAAAAGCCCTGACAAGAGAAATCGGTACACATTCAGAGCTTGCCCATATTAAAGAGCTGGAAGAAGAATTACTGGAAAAAATCAATCAGATTGGTTTAGGACCTGCGGGGCTTGGCGGAGATACTACTGCGCTGGCAGTGAATATCAACACTTATGCAACACATATCGCAGGACTTCCTGTGGCAGTAAATATTTGCTGTCATGTAAACCGTCATATTGCCAGAACAATATAATACAGCAGAAATTTGGGAGGAATGAAGATGGACAGATATATGCAGGCGCCCCTTGATAAAGAGGAAGTAAAAGCTTTAGAGGCAGGGGATTATGTTTATATTACAGGTACAATTTACACAGCAAGAGATGCGGCACATCTCAGAATGTCAGAGGCTTTAGACAGAGGCGAGGAGCTTCCCATTGACTTAAACAATAATATTATTTACTACATGGGTCCCACACCTGCAAGAGAAGGCAGAGTAATCGGTTCAGCAGGACCTACAACAGCCAGCCGTATGGATAAATATGCGCCTAGACTTTTAGATTTAGGGCTTACAGGCATGATTGGAAAAGGAAGAAGAAAACCGGAGGTTACAGACGCCATTGTAAGAAACGCTGCAGTTTTCTTTGCAGCAGTAGGCGGAGCGGGCGCATTGTTATCAAAATGTATTAAGAAAGCAGAAGTGATTGCTTATGATGATTTGGGAACAGAGGCAATCCGAAAGCTGGAGGTAGAGAATTTCCCTGTGATTGTAGTCATTGACTCAAAAGGAAGAAATCTTTATGATGAGGTTTGTAAATAGGTAAAGCGAAAGAAGGGGTGTTGCAGTAAGTAATACTTAATGTAATAGCTCTTCTTTTTTTGTTTTGTACAGCAGAAGCATATTATTTACTGTATTAGTTGTTTTCAGACACAAAGTATGGTATTCTGAAAACAAAAAAGTGGAAAAGGAGAAAGTAAGGTGAAAAACAAAAAAATCTTAGGGATTGTAGGAATTATTTTGGTGATTTTAATCATCGGGGCAGTAGTTTTCGGGCAGAATAACTTTAAGAAAGCGGAAAAGAAAACGGAGAAAACAACAGAGGAGAAAACAGAAGAACCGTATTTAAAGGCTGTCTATTTAAAAGATGAACAGGGTAACAGCATTTTTGTACAGACAGATACAGAAATGGTATTTTTCGGTACAATTCCACAGGAATTATACGATGAAAATGAGAAGAAAATAACAGAAGAAGATTTACATTCCGGAGATGTAGTGAAAATCTGGGGAAACGGAGCTATTGCACAGTCCTATCCTGCACAGTATCCGGGAATTACTAAGATACAGAGAGAAGAAAAAGAAAATAAGGATTATATAGAAAAGTACGGACATTATTTGGAAGAATTTATTGTCGTACCGGATGAGAATGAACCGCCGTATCTGGACGTTTCTTATAAACAGCCGGAAGCGCTGGTGACAGCAGCGGCAGATATAATAGCAGGCGTTCCGGCATTAAAGCTTCCGGAGCTTGTGGAGCTTTCTGTGGATGGTGATACACAGGCAGAGCTTTTAGTCAGTACACAGCCTGAAAACATAGAGGTAGTACGCTGGGAAGCAGAGAAAAAAATGGAAGCATCTGACGCTTCACCTGTTCCTAAAGGAGAAGTAGTATCTGCTGAGAAGAATGAAGATGGAAATTGGACAATTACCATGCAGGCGGGATATATTTATCAGATTAAGGCAATTTGGGCAGATAAAGAGATGGAATATGGATTTTCCGTTACACCTGTAAAAACAGCGAAATAGAGAAAAGGTGGTAAAGGTATGCAGGAAGAAAAAATTTTAGAAGCAGCAGAAAATCTGGGCTTTACAAATTATAAAATCATTGATACACAGGCAATCGAATACGATGGAAGCTTTCGCGGATTTTGTGAAATGAATTATTGCGGGAATTATGAAAAAAATTATTCCTGTCCTCCTGCCTGCGGAACTTTTGAGGAATTAAAAGAAAAAGCAGATAAGTTTAAAAAGGCGCTGGTACTTCAGACTATTACCATGGTTCATGATATCAATGATGACAGTGAGACTCGCTTAATTAAAAAACATCATAACCAGCTTACAAGAGCTTTGATTTCAGAACTAGAGGAAGAAATTCAGGAATACTTGCCGGCAATGGCAGGTCCGTGTCAGTTATGTACACCCTGTGCAATCAGAGAAGGAAAAGAGTGTGTCTTCCCGAATAAAAAGGCTTCCTGTCTATCTGCTTTTTGTATTCAGGTAAATAAACTGGCAGAGTACTGTGGATTTCCTTACTATTGTGACGGCAAAGTGGCATTTTTCAGTTTGCTGTTTTTTGACAGGAAATAAACAGGGACAAAAACAAGAAAAAGGTGTATACTATACATAGAAAAGATTACGACAGGAGAAGAAGGACATGGATAACGTAAAAAAAGAACTAATTCAGAAAATACAGACAAGAGAGGAAGTATTTGCACTCTTTTCAAGAGCTACCAGACAGCCCTTCGTGATTTGCGATGCAGAAAGCTTTAACGATCAGGTTTGGATTTTCGAAAATCAGGAAGATTTGGAAAAAGCAGCACAGCCTATTGCAGCAGAAAAAAATGCAGTTGCCGGAATAAAAGTAGAAAATAAGAGCTTTCTTAATTTTTATACAACACTTTACACACTTGGCGTAAACAGCGTTGTATATCATGAAAAAGATAAAACAACAGAGCTTGAATTGGAAGAAATCGTAAAAAAACCGGATTTCTCTGTGCTTCCTGAGGAAAAGAGACCATTACTCAATCCGCAGCTTCAGTTATCTGCTATTTATTTTATGCAGGAATTTCGCAGAGATGTAGAAATGGAAGAAAAGAAATCGCTTCCTGAGCTGGAGGAAGAGGTTGCGGCAAATGTGGTAAAAAGCAAGTTCCTTTTGGCAGTAGAGAAAAAGGGAGAGGAAGAAAAAAACGTACAGGTTCCTTATGTGAAAAATCAAAACGGAGATGTTTTCCAGCCTGTATTTACAGACGCCGAGGAGTTTCGCAGATTTAATAAAGAAGGAAAATTTCAGGCGCTTCTGGTAACCTTTGAAAATATGGAAAAGGTGTTGATACCGATTGCAAAAGGTATTGTAATCAATCCGAACAGTTTTAATTTAATTCTTCCAAAAGAGAAGATGAGTGCATTAAAGCAAAGATTTGGTATGTAAATTCAAAATATCAAATGTGGGGAAGGAGATGTTGTCATGAAGATTGACATGCATTGCCATACAAAAGAGGGTTCTATTGACGGAAAAGTCCCGATTGAAGAATACATTTCTATGTTGAAGGCGCAGGGCTTTGGAGGAATGTTGGTAACAGACCATGATTCTTACGGGGGATACCGCTATTGGAAAAAGAATATTAAAGGGAAAAAGCATGAGGATTTTGTAGTCTTAAAAGGGATTGAATACGATACACTGGATGCAGGACATATTATTGTAATTATGCCGGAAAACATTAAGCTTCGTTTGTTGGAGCTTCGTGGAATTCCGGTGCAGATGCTCATACCGATTGTGCATAATTATGGGGGGATTTTAGGACCGGCACATCCGTGTGGAGAAAAGTTTATGAGCTTTATGAATGCAAAAGCTTACGAGCGAAATCCTGATATTTTGAAGGAATTTGATTTTATGGAAATCTTTAATGCCTGCGAGCCGCAGGAGGTAAACGACAGAGCCGTAAAAATTGCAGAAAAATATGATTTGCCGGGAACAGGGGGAAGCGATGCCCATAAGGCAGACTGTGTAGGCTTAGCATACACAGAAGTGCCGGATGACATTACCTGTGAGTCGGATTTGATTGCTCACGTTATAAAAGGAACAAAATTCAGCTGCGGCGGCAGTATTTATACAAAGACAACAAAGGAAAAAATAGGAAAGGCAAAAACAGTTCTTTCCCATTCCTTCTGGGTATATAATAAAATCGGAGGCTGGAGCAAGGCATTTAAACGAAACAGCAAACTGAAAAAAGGGTTCATTGAAAGAGTAGAGGTTGAAAAGGAAGAAAAGCATGAGCAAAAAAGTAATTAACGCAGCACTTTTAGGCCTTGGAACAGTAGGAACCGGGGTATATAAGGTGCTGAAAAATCAGGAAGCCGAGATGGAGAAGAAAATCGGCGCTACTGTAAAATTGAAGAAAATTTTGGTTCGGAATTTAAAAAAGGCTGCGGCAAAAATCGCAGAGCCGGAAATTCTGACAAATAACTGGAAAGAAATTTTAGAAGATGAAAGTATCGATATTGTGATTGAAGTAATGGGAGGAATTGAGCCTGCCAAAACATACATTATGGAAGCCCTAAAAGCAGGAAAAAATGTGGTTACAGCCAATAAGGATTTGGTTGCATCTCACGGAGGAGAGCTTTTAGATTGTGCGGCTGCCAACCAGTGCGACTTTTTGTTTGAGGCGGCAGTAGCAGGAGGAATTCCCATTATTCGCCCTTTAAAACAGTGTCTTACAGGAAATCATCTGTCAGAAATCGTAGGAATTGTAAACGGAACTACGAATTTTATTCTGACAAAAATGACACAGGAAAATATGGAATTTGCAGATGCACTTGCACTTGCGACAAAGCTGGGATATGCGGAGGCAGATCCTACTGCGGATATACAGGGCTATGATGCAGGAAGAAAAATGGCGATTATGGCATCCATTGCCTTTAATTCCAGAGTGACATTTGAAAATGTTGCAACAGAAGGCATTACCCGTATTTCTTCCAAAGATATTCGTTATGCAAGAGATTTAGGCTGTGTGATTAAGCTTTTAGGCGTTGCCAGAAACACAGATACGGGAATAGAAGTATCTGTACAGCCGATGCTGGTTTCTGAAAAGCACCCTCTGGCATCGGTAAATGACTCCTTTAATGCAGTTTTCGTTCACGGAGATGCAGTGGATGACGCAATGTTTTACGGCAGAGGCGCAGGAGAACTGCCTACGGCAAGTGCAATCGTAGGTGACGTATTTGATATTGTACGTGATATTTTGTTTTCCTGTACGGGAAGAATTCGCTGTACCTGCTATAAAACGCTTCCTATCAAAAATCAGGAAGATATTGAAAGTCGCTTCTTTATGCGTATTCATGCAAGTGATACTCCGGGAGTATTGGCAGCAATTGCCAGTGTGCTGGGCAAATATGAAGTAAGTATTGCTCAAATGATTCAAAAACATAAACATGAAGAATGGGCAGAATTGGTGATTGTAACATCAAGGGTAAAAGAAGGAAACTTCCACGATGCGCTTTTGGTTTTAGAGAAAATGGAAGTAGTGCAGAAGATTTCTTCTGTTATTAGAGTATATGGAGAGGAAGAATGACAGAACAGTTATATTATCAAGACAGTTATATAAAAGATTTTGAAGCTGTGGTTTTGTCCTGTATTCCAAATGGAAATCATTTTGAGGCGGTTCTTGATAGAACTGCCTTTTTTCCAGAAGGAGGGGGACAATGTGCAGATACCGGTGTGCTGCATATAGAAAACAGGGAAATACAAGTATTTGATGTGCAGGAAAGAAATGGAGAAATTATTCATTTTATAGATAAGGAAATTTTGCCGGGACAGACAGTCATAGGCGAATTGGATTTTCAGGAGCGATTTTCCAAGATGCAGCAGCATACCGGAGAACATATTATTTCCGGAATTGTACATAGAAGATTTGGTTATGAAAATGTAGGTTTTCATCTGGGAAAAGAAGAAGTGACTATGGATTATGATGGCCCTCTTACTCCAGAAGAACTGAGAAGTATTGAATACGAAGCAAATCAAGTGGTGGCAGAGAACAGAGAAATAAGAGCGTATTTTCCTGGTACAGAAGAGTTGGAAAAAATCCCTTATCGCAGCAAGAAAGAATTGCAGGGAAAAATTCGAATTGTAGAAATTCAGGATTGTGATATCTGTGCCTGCTGTGCTCCTCATGTGAAAACAACAGGAAATGTAGGACTCATTAAAATTACAAATGCTATACGTTATAAAGGCGGTATGCGCCTTTGGATTACCTGTGGTATGCGGGCGTTGGAGGATTATAATCAAAAGGAAGCCAGTGTGGTACAAATTTCCAATATGCTCTCTGCAAAACAGCAAGAAGTAACAGATGCTGTAAAGCGCTTAACAGAAGAAATTCAGCAGTTAAAAGAGAAAGCAGCAAAAATGCAGGAAAGGCTTGTTATGGGATATTTAGAGTCTGAAAAAGTTGTTTTAAAGGAAAATCCAAATGCGAATTTGTTGTTATTTGAAAAAGAGTTAGACGCTATGGCAATGCGAAACTTTGTCAATGCAGGAATGGAGCTTACAAAAGGCGTCTGTGGTGCTTTTGTAGGAGATGAAAAACAGGGATTTCGCTATGTGCTGGGAAGCAGTGGAGATATCAGAGAAATCGGTAAGAAATTGAATGCAGCTTTTCAGGGAAAAGGAGGAGGTAAACCTCCGATGATACAGGGTTCTCTTGTAGGGGAAGAAGAAAAAATAAGGGAGTTTTTGGAAAAAGTTTTATAAGAAATTAAATTATTAAGATGTATTGGAAGGAGATTGAAATGTTAAAAAAACTTATTTGTTTTATGGCTCTTATAACGTTTTGTGCTTTTTCCGGTTGCTCCGAGAGTTCTCAAAATGAGAATATTGAACTGGAAGATGCACCATGGGGCATTACCATGGAGGATGTTTTTGAAACCTATGGAGTGAATAAAGATACTGTGGAAAATCTAATAGAAAATAAGAATGACTCTTATTTTGCTCTGGAAAACGGACAGGAGATGTTTGGTGAAAAGACATCTCAAATTTATTTCAGCTTTGTAGATGCTTCTTTTAGCGGAAAACCACAACAGTTATATGAAATCAGAGTTGTGTATCCGGATGATGCAGATATGGAACAGGTATTGAAGAAAATGAAAAAAGATTTTGGAAAAACAGTACCTAATATAAGTTTGTATTCACTACTTTCAATGGCGGTAAGTGAATATGAGGAAAAGGAAAATGCAGCATATTGGACAAGCCAATCTTTGAAAGAAGTTGTGCCAAAGGAAAATGCAGAAGAGTATAAGAGAATGTGGGAAAATTTCCAGCAAGGACTTAATGCAGAAAACTGGGATGAATTTTCAGAGAAATCGCATTTAACCTACGGAATATATGCCGGAGGCAAAGATGCTGTGCCTATGTTTGAAAAAAATGGGATTTGCCTCTTTGCAGGAAATTTGATTTTGCATAATGCTATTATGGAACAGTTGGAAACTGAGAAATAATTTCTGAAAGTGGATGTTTGCGGAAGAGGTGATTGATATGAAAAACTCAATGGACAAAACTGGATGGAACTGACTGACAGTATTTTTTGGATTATTATGGGGATTTTAATGTTAACAGGCTGTATTAGCTCCAAATTTGAAATGGTGATATTGGGAATATTTATCCTAATGGATTTAATCGTAGTATTTCTTCCAAAGAAAATGACAACGAAATGGACAGTGGGCGGTGTACAGTGGACAAGAGAGCTTATGAATATTACTTCTGTTTTGTTTCTTGTTGTATGGGGATTTGACGGAGAAAATACTACCTATGCTTTGGTTTTAGCAGGTATATTGTTACTCGTTTATGTAAGTGATTGGATAGAAAGATATGTGAAAAAAAGAAAGAGTGGCAAATAAAAATAGAAAATCTTTAGAATTTTTTCAAGAGGAGTTCTGCTTCAAATATCATTCAAAAATGTATAGATATTTGAAGCAACAGCTCCATTTTTTATCTCATAATCAGATACGCCGTATAAGCTATATAAGAGCAAGTCATCACAGCTCCCATAACTCGTCCGATTTTCTTTCTGAGAAGAATTGGAATATAGACCAGTATGGAGACAATAGTCAATAAGCCCACATCATATAGATAAGTTTTTGTGACATTCATAGGCAAAATCGTGCTGGATAATCCCAAAATAAGAAATACATTAAAAATATTAGAACCTACCACATTTCCAAGAGCGATGTCACTTTCTCCTTTTCTGGCAGCTACAATAGAAGTAACTAATTCCGGCAGAGAAGTACCTACTGCCACAATGGTAAGACCAATCAGGGCTTCACTAAGACCAAAGGCTCTGGCAATTTCTTTTGCTCCATTTACAGTCATATCTCCACCGATAATAATACCTGCAAGTCCAACAAGAGAAAGCAGAATGCTTTTTCCCATAGAATATCCAATGACAGTTTCAGCTTCTTGTATACACAGATTTTCAGCTCTGCTTTTCAAAGCATCTTTTACAGCCAGATACATGAAAAATCCAAATCCCACCAGCAATAAAACTCCGTCAAGACGTCCTAAGATCATGCGGGAGCTTCCAGTAAAAAATTGATCCATAATCAGCACATTTAAAAGAAGTGTGGCAGCAATAGACAAAGGATAATCTTTTTTTATCATGCTTGGTTTTACGGACAGAGGGCAAATCAGAGCACTCATACCAATAACTACCAGAAGGTTAAAAATGTTGGAACCTACTACATTTCCAATGGCAATATCATTACTCCCCTTTACAGCAGCAGTAATACTTACTGCAAGCTCCGGTGCGCTGGTTCCAAATGCTACAATAGTAAGTCCGATAATTAAAGACGGGATACGCAGACGTCTTGCAATAGAAGAGGCGCCTTCCACAAACCAGTCTGCGCCTTTTACAAGTAGAAAAAATCCTACTAATAAAAAAATAACAGATTTTAACATAATTTTCCTCCATAATTTTTTCATTTTCCACTTTATTACCATATCATTTTATAAAGAAAATAACAATCTTTTTAAGAAAAATAAAAAGTCATTGTCCCAAAAGGATTTCTTTGTTATAGTGATTAAGGAATAAAGCGAGAAAAAGGAGTGTTCCCATGAACATATTAAATATAGAACATATCAGCAAGATTTACGGAGAAAAAGTGATTTTCGAGGATGCCAGCTTTGGAGTTCAGGAGGGAGATAAAGTAGGAATTATCGGAATTAACGGTACAGGAAAGTCTACTCTTTTGAAAATGCTGGCGGGAGAGGAAGTTCCCGAGACAGGACAGATTATTATGCAGAACAATGTAAGACTTGCCTATTTGCCACAAAATCCGCAGTTTCCGGAAAATGCCACAATTCTTTCTTATATACAGGATTGTGAGGCAGAATGGAAAGTGCAGAGTAATCTGACACAGCTTGGAATTACAGAATATGAAAAACAAATTGCAGTGCTCTCAGGAGGGCAGAGAAGAAAAGTAGCTTTGGCAAAAATTTTAGCGCAGGATTTTGACATTCTTTTACTGGACGAGCCAACTAATCACTTAGACGAAGCCATGATTTCATGGCTGGAAGAATATTTAAAGAGTTTTCGGGGAACGGTTTTGATGGTTACACATGATCGTTATTTTATGGATAAGGTAACGAATCGTATTTTAGAAATTTCTCACGGAAAAATGTACAGTTATGAAGCAAATTATTCAAAATTTCTGGAATTAAAGGCAGAAAGAGAAGAAATGGAACTTGCATCAGAGAGAAAACGTCAAAGTGTTCTGCGTATGGAATTAGAATGGGCAAAAAGAGGCTGCCGTGCAAGAACAACAAAACAGCGTGCCAGACTGGAGAGATTAGAAGCCCTGAAAAATACAGCAGCTCCTGTGGGAGACCAGAGTGTGGAATTAGAGTCTGTAGAAACACGTATGGGGAAAAAGACCATTGAATTAAAGCACGTTTCTAAGAAATACGGTAATCAGGTTTTGGTAGAAGATTTCAATTATATTTTATTGAAAAACCAAAAACTGGGTATTATCGGTCCAAATGGATGCGGAAAATCTACACTAATGAAATTGATGGCAGGACTGGTAGAGCCCGATAGTGGAACAGTAGAAATGGGAGAAACCATTAAAATCGGATATTTTGCTCAGGAAGAGCAGGAAATGGATGAACGTCAGAGGGTTATTGATTATGTGAAAGATATTGCAGAATACATTAACACAAAAGACGGAAAAATCAGTGCATCTCAGATGCTGGAGCGTTTTTTATTTACCCCTGATATGCAGTATGCGCCTATTGGAAAGCTTTCAGGAGGAGAGAAAAGACGTTTATATCTTTTGGGTGTCCTTTCCAGTGAAATTAATGTGTTGCTTTTAGATGAGCCGGGAAATAATCTGGACATTCCTACCCTTACGATTTTGGAAGATTATTTGAACTCTTTTACCGGAATTGTAGTGACGGTTTCCCATGACCGTTATTTTCTGGATAACGTAGTAGACCGAATTTTTGAATTTACAGGAAACGGGAAACTTCAGCAGTATGAAGGGGGATATACAGATTATCTGGAAGCAAAAGCAAGAAGAAATGATAGTGTAAAACAGCCTGTTCAGACAGAGAAAAAAGAAGAAAAGAAAACTTCAGCACAAACATGGAAGCAAAATCGTACAGTAAAATTAAAATTTACTTTCAAGGAACAGAAGGAATTTGAAACCATTGATGATGATATTGCAAAGCTTGAGGAAAAACTGGAAAAGCTGGATGAAGAAATTATGAAAAATGCAACAAATTCAGGAAAATTAAATGAACTTACAGCAGAAAAAGAAGAAGAAGAAGCGCTTCTGGAAGAAAAAATGGAGCGATGGGTTTATTTGAATGATTTGGCAGAAAAGATAGGGCTGTTGTAATAATGCGACAGCCCTAAAAATAATAGAGTTAGTCTTCGTCATCCGGTATGCTCAGCTCAGACGGTGGAGTGATAGTTTTCTGAACAGGGGCTAAAAGTACCTTTCCTGTACCACGATATACATTTACCAGTCCTTCGCCTGAAGCGGCAGAACCAATCAGACTTTTGCCCGAGCGTTCTACGGTAAAGTCAAGGCTTCCGCTCCATGCAACAGCCATATTTCCGTCAACTTTTAATACATCATTATCTAAAGTAATGGTAATTAACTCCTCTTTTGGACATGGTGTTTCCAGACATACAACACCATTGCCTCTTAATCCCAGATTAAACAAACCTTCATTACCGAATACAGCAGAAGAAAGATTAGAGCGCATGACAGCTTTATGTTTTAAATCTGCATCACAGGCAAGAAACAAGCCGTCATCCAGAACAACCGAACCATTCCAGTCTTCCACATCCAATAAAATTAAATGCTTGTAGGTAGGCTCTAATACCAGAACACCGTCGCCGGTATACTCCGGTTTAATCGTACCTTCTCCTGTCATTTTTCCACGGACAGCCTTTCCGAAGAAATCTCCCACACCCTTTAATCCGGTAGTGGCGTTGACATTTCCAACAGTCCACTGCATAGCCCCAGATTGTAAAGTGACGTTTGCTTTACTTAAATCGCACACCACCTGACGTTTGCGTACGTTCATCGCATGGCAGAAATAAGCTTTCTCCGCATCAGACGGAGAAACACTTAAATCTCTCATATATTCAATAACGGTAAAAGGACCGGCAGAGTCTAAAACTCTTACATCGTCATTATCGGTAAAATTTGAAATACGAAACATAAAAACCCTCCTAAACGATTATTATTTTCTGGAAAGGAAATCAGGAAGTCCATCTGTGCCAAGCGGAATTTCTACTGTGCCCTGAATAAGAGGAAGGGCGTAAGCTAGAAATGCGTCTGTCACATCAGAACCGTCTTTGGAAATCCATTCCAGAGGAACGGTTTTTTCCTGATTACAAATCAGATTTACATCTTCCAGACCAAGTGTCATGCTATAAGGTAAATCAGAAGTTCTAACGTAGGAAACCATTTTTCCGGTAGCGCCTTTTAATGCTTCACGTACACCAAATTGTCCTGCAAGAATTGCTTCTTTTTGGTCTGTTGCTGACATCATAGAGGCGGAACAGCGCTGATTTACATTTAATTCCACGGAGCGTGCCTTTACGCACAGACGGTTACGAACCAGATTTTCCAGATATTTTCCGCAGCCTGCCAGCATTTTGTGTCCAAAAGTATCTGTGCCTACGGAGTTATCGTATTCGCAGATGAAAGTTCCGTTTTTATCGTGAATACCTTCAGAAACACAGACAATGACATTTGGATTTTTTTCAAAACAACCTTTTACTTTTTCAAGAAAAGCTTCTTCGTCAAAATCTGTTTCCGGCAGATAAATCAGCAGAGGATTGTCCCCGACGCTTTTTCTTGCCAAAGCGCTTGCGGCAGTGAGCCAGCCCGCATGACGTCCCATAATCTCAACAATAGTAACAGATTTTGTTTCGTACACATTGGCATCAATGACAATTTCTCTTACAGTAGAAGCAACATATCTGGCAGCGCTGCCAAAGCCGGGAGTATGGTCTGTCATAACCAAATCGTTATCAATGGTTTTTGGTTCGCCGATTACACGAATGTCACTGTTGATTTTTTCGGCATAACGGGACAACTTGCTGACGGTATCCATAGAGTCATTTCCGCCGATATAGAAGAAATAGCCAATGCTTAATTCTTTGAATTTCTGAAAAAGAACAGGATAAACAGGGTCGTCCAAGTCTTCAGGCAGTTTGTAGCGGCAGGAACCCAGATAGGCTCCGGGAGTGGTTTTTAATTTTTCTAAATCATTGGAAAAGAGTGTTTCTTCAAAATCCAAAACCGTTTCTCGTAAAAAGCCTTCGATGCCGTTTACCATACCGTATACCTTGCCGATAGAAGGCTGGGAAAGCGCTTCAGAAACAACGCCGTATAAGCTGCTGTTAATGACTGCGGTAGGACCTCCGGATTGTCCGACAATTAAATTTTTTATTTCCATATTGATGTTCATATTCCTTTCTGTTAAATATTCTTAAAAATAAGTATATCATGAAACAGGATAAATTGCATTAAGAAATACTTGCCTGAAAATGAAAATGTGTTATAATGGTTTTAGGTTTTAGACCCAATAAAAAAAATAAACGGAGGTCATTGAATATGTTAGTATCAGCAGCAGAAATGTTAAAAAAAGCAAAAGCAGGACATTATGCAGTAGGTCAGTTTAATATCAATAACATGGAGTGGACAAAAGCAGCGCTTTTAACTGCAGAAGAATGTAAATCCCCAATTATTCTGGGTGTTTCTGAAGGTGCAGGAAAATATATGTGTGGATTTAAAACAGTTGCAGACATGGTAAAAGCTATGATTGATGAATTAAACATCACAGTTCCGGTTGCTCTGCACTTAGATCATGGTACATACGATGGATGCTATAAATGTATTAAAGCAGGATTTTCTTCTATTATGTTTGATGGTTCCCACTACCCAATCGAAGAAAACGTTGAAAAAACAAAAGAATTAGCAGGTGTTTGTAAAGGTCTTGGACTGTCCTTAGAAGCAGAAGTTGGTTCTATTGGTGGTGAAGAAGACGGTGTTGTAGGTATGGGTGAATGTGCAGATCCAGAAGAATGTAAAATGATTGCTGACTTAGGTGTTGATATGCTTGCAGCAGGTATCGGTAACATTCATGGAAAATATCCTGAAAACTGGGCAGGTCTTAGCTTTGACGTTTTGGACAATATCCAGAAATTAACAGGAGAAATGCCATTAGTTCTTCACGGTGGTACAGGTATCCCAGCAGATATGATTAAAAAAGCAATTGATTTAGGTGTATCTAAAATCAATGTAAACACAGAATGTCAGTTAGCTTTCGCAGCAGCTACACGTGAATATATCGAAGCTGGAAAAGATAATGAAGGAAAAGGATACGACCCACGTAAATTATTAAAACCGGGATTTGATGCTATCTGCGATACAATTAAAGAAAAAATGGAACTCTTTGGTTCTGTTGGAAAAGCTTTCGAATAAGATTAACTCTTACAGCAAAGGCTGTTACATGAAGTAGAAGTTTGGAATATGTATACATATCCTTAATAGATACTTCATGTAATGGTCTTTTTTCATTTCATAGGAGAATGATTTTTTGCATAGGTTTTATGGAGCAAGGAAAAGGAATGTGCAATGGCAAATTTTATTCATTCTCTTCAGGAATTTGTATGGGGACGGGGAATGCTGGTATTTTTTCTGGGAGCAGGTATCTGGTTTACCATACGGTCAGGATTTTTTCAGATTACAAAAATACATATATGGACAGCAAATACCATTGGTGCATTAAAAAAAGGAAAGAAAACAAAAAATGCGAAAGAAACTGCTTCTGTAACGCAATTTCAATCTTTTTGCACAGCGCTGGCAGCTACTTTGGGCACAGGGAATATAACCGGCGTTGCCACTGCATTGATGTTTGGAGGACCGGGAGCTATCTTCTGGATGTGGGTATCTGCCTTTTTCGGAATGATGACAACCTATGCGGAAAATTTTTTGGGAATAAAATATCGTTATAAAGATGAGAAAGGACAGTGGAAGGGCGGCGCCATGGTTTATATGGAAAGGGGACTTGGGTGTAAGCCTTTGGCTGTTGCTTTTGCTGTCTGCTGTTTAGGCGCATCCTTTGGCATGGGGAATATGGTGCAGGGAAATTCTATGGCAGTGGGGCTTGAAAAGGCTTTTCATGTACCTGCATTTCTGTCAGGAAGTCTTTGCATGATTGTAGTGGCAGTGGTTTTAACAGGAGGAATGAAGCGAATTGCAATCTTTACGGAAAGGCTTGTACCTGTTATGGCTGCCATTTATTTGGCAGGCGCTATGCTTGTTCTATTCTTTTACAGAGACAGAATTGCAGGAGCATTTGCTTTGATTTTCCAAGAAGCCTTTCGCTCTTCGGCAGCAGTGGGAGGGGTGGCAGGATACAGTATGAAACAGGCGGTGCGTATGGGAATTGCAAGGGGGATTTTTTCTAATGAGGCGGGGCTTGGGTCTTCTGTTATGGCTCATGCCCAGTCTGATGTGGAGGACCCGAAAGTTCAAGGAATGTGGGGGATTTTAGAAGTATTTATTGATACAGTTCTGGTCTGTACGATTACAGCTCTTGTAATATTGGTGAGTCAAGTGCCATATTGGCAGGCTGGAGAGATAGATGGAACAACGCTTACGGGAATGGCGTTTGCATCTGTTATTCCTTGGGGAAAGGAGTTTTTGGCAGGGGCAACCGCATTGTTTGCTTTTGCCACAATGATTGGCTGGTTTTATTTTGGTGCACAGACAGCAGATTATCTGGCAGGAGAAAAGGGTGTAAAGGTATATCGTTTTTGCTATATTTTGATTACACTGCCGGGATGTATGATTGCTCCGACTATGATTTGGGAATTGTCCGATGCCTTAAACGGAATGATGGCAGTTCCTAATCTGTTAGCACTTTTTTTCTTAGGAAAAGAGGTTGCATATGTGGGCAAAAAATAGTGATTAGGATAATTGTATAAAAAATGAAAAATATCATACAAAAGTAGGGTAAAGTGCATAAAAAATACTTTAAATTCTATAATTTATTGTTGATTTGATAAGGTACTCGTGATAAACTAAAAAGAAGACGAAACATTTTTACTAGAATGGTATTCAACCTTAGAAATGGATACAGTGATACCGGAGGAGAAGAAATTGAAATATAAGGAAATAAAGAAAATACTTGCGCTTACTATGGCGCTTAGCTTAGCAGCACCGGCAAATGTTTTTGCAGCAGATATACAGACTCAGGCGGATGGCAATCAGGTCGTGGAAGAACCGGAGACACCTCAGCAGCCGGAAACACCACAAGAGCCTGAACAGCCGGAAGCGCCGTTACAGGAAACACCTGAGCAGTACGAGCAGAGAACAGGCTATCAGCTGCCGGAAGGACATCATTATGTATTGGATGCAAATGGCTATGTAACATTTAACGAAGACGGCAGTATAAAAATAGAAGCCAATCAGCCGGAAGCACCGTTACAGGAGACACCCCAGCAGTATGAGGAAAGAACAGGCTATCAGCTGCCGGAAGGACATCATTATGTATTGGATGCAAATGGTTATGTAACATTTAACGAAGACGGCAGTGTAAAAATAGAAGCCAATCAGCCGGAAGCACCGTTACAGGAGACACCCCAGCAGTATGAGGAAAGAACAGGCTATCAGCTGCCGGAAGGATATCATTATGTATTGGATGCAAATGGTTATGTGACATTTAACGAAGATGGTTCACCGAAAATAGAAGCCGATACAGTGGATGAAACGCCGTCACAGGAGACACCTGAGCAGTATGAGGAAAGAACAGGCTATCAGCTGCCGGAGGGTTATCATTATGTGTTGGATGAAAATGGCTATGTTATTCTTTTAGATAATGGTTCACCCAAAATTGAAGCGGATGATCCGGAAGCGCCATCTAGCAATCAGGAATTAGTACAGCAGCAGGAAATTATAGAAGTTCCTACGATTGTAGAAGATTTTCGTTTCTGGACAGTAGCCAGAAAATACGCATTTTCCAATGAAAAAATAAATATTTATGAAGAGATGACAGAGGAGGCCCGCAGTGTAGGAACACTTGCTAAAAAAGGTGTATGTTACATATTGAAGGAAGAGGAAGACGGATGGCTTTATGTTGAGTCCGGAGCTGTCAGAGGCTTTGTAAAAGCAGAGGATGTTGTTACAGGAGAGGAAGCTCAGAAAATTCTGGAAAGATATCAGAAGGAAGCAAGATCCTTAGCAGCAAGATTTAATGAAGAATATAAAGGAATTGAAGGCGTTGCACCCACAGCAAAAGAAACAGTTCCATACAGAGAAAATAAAGCATTTTTGTATCTGAGAGCTACGGTAAATCAGACAGTTGTAGATAAGGAGTATGCCCTTACAACAGCCAGTCTTTTAAACATAAGAGAGGATAAGAATACAGAGTCCCGTATTATCGGAACGCTGGAAGAAAACAGCCTGTGCTATGTTCTGGAAGATGCAGAGGAGGATTGGGTCTACATAGAGTCCGGAGATGTCAGAGGCTTTGTGGCAAAAGAATATCTGAACATGGAAGAAACGGTTCAGGAAGAAGTAACAGAAAAGGGTGAAGATACTTATACGCTTGCAAAAGAAGAAATTGCGCCGGAAGAGAATGAAGCTTGTTATTATACACTCACTTCTGTAAGATCAGGAGTCCCGGGAGGACAGCTTAGAAGCTCTGTGGTAGAATTTGCTTCTCAGTTTATCGGAAATCCTTATGTTTGGGGAGGTACCAGCTTAACAGAAGGTGCGGACTGCTCCGGTTTTGTACAGAGTATTTTCAAAGAATACGGATATGAGCTGCCTCGTGTTGCGGCAGATCAGGCACAGTACGGAACCAAAATTCCGGTAGAAGATGCACAGCCGGGAGATTTGATTTTCTATGCAAAGAATGGTTATGTATATCACGTTGTTATCTATGCAGGAGACGGTAAGACCGTAGAAGCTATGGGTAAGGATTATGGTATCGTGCAGGGTAACTTAAATACGAAAAACGCAGTATGGGCAGTACGTGTATTAGAGGATGAGACAGTTTCCTACGGCGGCGGTGATATAGCAGAGGTAAATGCTACATCTGATATGTACGGTGAAAAACTGGGTAACTTTAAGCTGACTTATTATTGCTCCTGTGAGCTTTGCTGTGATGTGGAAACAGGTATTACAGCAACAGGTACACCGGTAGTAGAAGGAAGAACCATTGCAGTAGACCCGAAAGTTATTCCTTACGGAACACAGGTAATTATTAACGGACATGTATTTACAGCAGAAGACTGTGGCGGTGCAATTAAAGGAAACCGCATTGATATCTATGTAAACGACCATGACAGAGCCAATGCTTTGGGTGTAAATCATGCGGATGTTTATTTGGTAAAATAAGAAATAGAGATATAAGGTGTTGCATTTATGTAACACCTTTTGTCTGTTTAAAAGGAGAGCAGATATGAATTATCGTTTGGATATTCAATATGACGGAAGCCGATACGGAGGCTGGCAGCGTCAGAAGGATACGGACAATACCATACAGGGAAAAATCGAAGATGTTTTAACAAAAATGCTGGGAACAGAGGTACAAATTCAGGGAGCAGGAAGAACTGATGCAGGGGTACATGCCAAAGGTCAGGTGGCGAATTTCCATGCGGACTGTGAAAAGAGCTGCGAAGAAATTTGTCAATATTTAAATGAGTATCTGCCGGAGGACATCGAGATTTCTAAGGTAAGCGAGGCGGAGGAGCGGTTTCACAGCCGCTTAAACGCAAAGGAGAAGGTGTATCAATATCGGATTGTATCCGGTATTCATAAAAATGTTTTTGAAAGAAAATACCAATGCCCTCTTCATGAAACGCTAGATGTAAACGCCATGCAGGAAGCGGCCAAATATTTAGAGGGCACTCACGATTTTAAAAGCTTTTGTTCTAATAAGAAAATGAAAAAATCCTCTGTAAGAACGATTTACAGTATTGAGATTGTGGATTTGACACAGGAAATTGTCATTACTTATACAGGAAACGGTTTTTTGTATAATATGGTTCGGATTTTAACGGGCACATTAATTGAAGTAGGCAGGGGACGAAGAAAGCCGGAGGAGATGAAAGGGATTTTAGAAGGCTGTGACAGAAAAGAAGCAGGATTTACAGCTCCGGCAAGAGGACTGACCCTTTTAGAAGTACGTTATTAAAGAGGAGAGAAGTTATGCAGCAGACAATGGAACAGGAAATAAAGAAGCAGATGGAAATGTTATACCCTAATTCACCGGACCATTTGTATAATAAAATGCAGGTGGAATTTTATTCCTGCAATTATGAGAAAAAGAGCCTTACCTTTCGATTTCCCATACAGAGATGGGAATTAAATCATATGTCCACCATACACGGCGGTATCATTGCAGCGGCTATTGATACCACCTGCGGAGCGATTGTAAGAAACGTAAGTGGAAGTAAGAGTATTCCCACCATTAACTTAAATATCAATTATTTAAGTCCGGGGCTTCCCGGTGACGCACTGCTTGTCACTGCAACCGCAGACAGGGCAGGAAGAAAGGTATGTAATGTTCATGCAGTGTGCAGGTCAGAGAAAAACGACAAAATCATTGCTACTGCAACGGCAAACTTTATGATTTTAGACTGAAATCAGAAAAAAATATAAGCAAAGCCTTTGAAAAACAGTAATTTTATGGTAGTATATTTTTTAAAGCTATTATTTAGACAAAAAATTGGTTTAAGCCAAAGAAAATTACCATAGACGGAGGAGAAAAAAGTGGAAAAAGAAACAGCAAAAGAAACCGTTTCTAAAAACTTTATTGAGCAGATTATTGAAAAAGATTTGGCAGAAGGAAAGTACGATGAAATTTGTACCAGATTTCCACCTGAGCCAAACGGATATCTGCATATTGGTCATGCAAAATCAATTTTATTAAACTATGGTTTGGCACAGAAATACCATGGAAAATTTAACATGCGTTTTGACGATACAAATCCTACAAAGGAAAAAGTAGAATTTGTAGAGTCTATTAAGAAAGATATTCAGTGGTTGGGCGCTGATTGGGAAGACCGTTTATATTTCGCATCTAATTATTTTGAACAGATGTATGAAGCAGCGGTGAAGCTGATTAAAAAAGGAAAAGCTTTTGTCTGTGATTTAACAGCAGAAGAAATCAGAGAATACAGAGGAACCTTAACAGAGCCGGGAAAAGAGAGTCCTTACAGAAACAGAAGTGTAGAGGAAAATCTGGAATTATTTGAAAAAATGAAAAACGGTGAGTTTAAAGACGGAAGTAAGGTTCTGAGAGCAAAAATTGATATGGCTTCTCCAAATATTAATATGCGTGATCCTGTTATTTATCGTGTGGCTCACATGACACACCACAATACAGGTGACAAATGGTGCATTTACCCAATGTATGATTTTGCACATCCTATTGAAGATGCTATTGAAGGTGTTACTCATTCTATCTGTACATTGGAATTTGAGGATCACAGACCGTTATATGACTGGGTTGTTCAGGAGTTAGAGTATGTACATCCTCCAAAGCAGATTGAATTTGCAAAATTATATTTGACAAATGTAGTAACAGGAAAGAGATATATCAAAAAACTGGTAGAAGATGGCATTGTAGATGGCTGGGATGATCCTCGTCTGGTATCTATTGCAGCTTTAAGAAGACGTGGTTTTACACCGGAATCTATCCAGAAATTTGTAGAATTGTGTGGTGTTTCCAAGGCAAACAGTTCTGTAGATTATGCAATGCTGGAGTATTGTATCAGAGAAGATTTGAAGATGAAAGCGCCTCGTATGATGGCTGTTTTAGATCCTGTGAAATTAGTAATTGACAATTATCCGGAAGGAGAAATTGAATATCTGGAAGTCCCAAATAATATGGAAAATCCGGAATTGGGTACAAGACAGGTTCCATTTGGCAGAGAACTGTACATTGAAAGAGAAGACTTTATGGAAGTTCCTATTAAGAAGTATAAACGTCTGTATCCTGAAAATGAAGTACGTCTTATGAATGCTTATTTTGTTACTTGTACAGGATGTGAAAAAGACGAAGAAGGAAATGTAACAGTTATCCACTGTACTTATGATCCTGCTTCTAAAGGTGGTAATTCACCGGACGGAAGAAAGGTAAAAGGAACCATTCATTGGGTATGTGCAGAAACAGCAGTAGAAGCAGAATGTCGTTTATATGAAAATATCGTAGATGAAGAAAAAGGTGTATACAATAAAGAGGATGGAAGTTTGAACTTAAATCCTAACTCACTGACAGTTGTGAAGGGATGTCTTGTAGAACCGGAATTAGGAAAAGCAGAATCTTATGATAGATTTCAGTTTGTAAGAAATGGATTTTTCTGTGCGGATTGCCATGACAGTAAACCGGGAGCACCGGTATTTAATCGTATTGTATCATTAAAGAGTTCTTTTAAATTAAAATAAAATGAACGAATTGATAATTTTTATAGATAAGGAGTCGAAAGTTCCTATCTATCAGCAAATTTATGAATTTATAAAAAAAGAAATAGAGAAAGAACAATTAAAGCCGGGAGACAAGCTGCCCTCATCAAGGGCGCTTTCCCGGTATCTTTCTGTCAGCAGAAGTACCATAGACCTTGCTTATGATCAGCTTGCTTCAGAAGGATACATTGAAGCTATGCCATGTAAAGGATATTATGTCTCTCAACTGGAAGGCGTTTATTTTTCAGATAGTCGTTTATCAAAATGTCAGGAAGAAAAGCCAATTGTTCAAGAGAGAGTAAAGAAATATTTCCATGATTTTGCTTTAAATGAAATTGCCAGAGGAAGTTTTCCTTATAATGTGTGGCAAAAGTTGTCAAAACAGGTACTGGCAGAGGCCGATGAGGAATTTTTTCAGCTTGGAAATCCCTGTGGGGAGGATGGAATTAGGCAGGCTGTAGCTGAATATCTGTATCGCTCCAGAGGAGTAAAATGCAAAAGAGAGCAGATTATTATCGGGGCAGGAAATGATTATCTTTTAATGCTTTTAGGGACAATTCTGGGAGATGGACAGACAGTTGCAATGGAAGTGGCTACCTATATCAGCGCATATTATGATTTTCGTCATATAGGTTATGATATAGAGCAAATTAAGCAGGATGAACAGGGACTTGATATTAGTGATTTAGAAGGAAAAAGTGCAAACATTGTATATGTTATGCCTTCTCATCAATTTCCTATGGGAATGATTATGCCTTTAAAACGCCGTATGGCTCTTCTAAATTGGGCAGAAAAGTCACAAGAGCGTTATATTATTGAAGATGATTATGACAGTGAGTTTCGTTATAAAGGGCAGCCTATTCCCAGTTTGCAGGGCTTTGACAGAAATGGCAGCGTGATTTATATGGGGACATTTTCAAAATCTGTAGCGCCTTCTATTCGTGTCAGTTATATGGTTTTACCAGAAAGACTTATGCAGAAATATTTGAAGAAAAAACATCTTTTCTCTGTAACAGTTTCTAAGACAGATCAGAAAATACTGGAACTTTTTTTAAACAAAGGTTATTATGAAAAACACTTAAATCGTATGCGTAAGATTTATAAAAATAAGCATGATTTGATTGTAAAATATTTGAAAGAAATGCAGGATATTTGTGTATTTCATGGGGAAAATGCAGGAGTTCATTTTGTTTTAGAATTTATTAACGGCCTAACAGAACAAGAAGCAATAGACAAAGCCAGAGATGTAGGTATACAGGTTTATGGAGTATCGGAATATTGTATTTCAATAAACACGGAAAAAGAAAATAAAGTACTTTTAGGATATGCTGGTATGGAAGAAAAAGAAATTGAAGAAGCCATGAAGCTTTTAAAAAAAGTATGGCATAAGAAATAGAAAGTTGTGAAAGGGGAAGGCAAAAAACATTCCCCTTTTAGAAATTATATTTATTCGTTTATTTCTAAGATTTTCCCTACAGACTCATCATATCTGCAGTATTTTCCATTTCCGGAAATAAACGGGGAATAAGTTTTCGTTTTAATATTTTTGATATATACAACTTTTGTAGCAATCATGTAAACGAGAGAAAATTTTTCATTTAAGCTGGAAATCCATTTGTATACTTTATTGTCTTTTTCAGAAAGCACAAGCTCATATCCACCGTCACAAGGTTCTAAGGAAAAATAAATTTTTTCATCTTTTTTTAAAGGAGTAAAGACCTGATTGTAAATGTATTCTGAAAAATGTTCTTTTACAAAAGCTTTAAATCCTTTTAAAGTATAAGTTTCTAAAGAAACTGCATCTGTAATTTTATCTCCTCGCTCAATACGGATTTTTAAAACTTTGAGAATATCTACCGCATCGTTAATAAAACTCAATCGGCTGTATTCCATACTTTCCAGTAAAAAAGAAATTAATTCTTTTGATAAAATATCATCATTTTTTGCCTGCTCAAATAAATTGTTATCCATAGTAAATTCCTCACTTTATAAATAGTTGAATACCCACTAAAGTGATTGTATTATGAATAGAAGATTTTTACAAGAGCTATTTTAAAGTTCATCGGAAGTGTTTTTATTTTCTTCGTCTTCTTTTTCACAGAAACAGTCCTTTACGGTTTCTTTTACAGTTTCTGTAACATTTTTGGCAGTTTTTTTTGTGTCTTCTACTGTATCTTTTATGTCTTCTTTCAGTTCTGCCATATCTTCGGCAAGGTCTTCAAAATCATCTTCAAAGATATCATCTTCGGAGAATTCTTTCGCAAGTTCATCGGTTTTGTTGACTGCCTGATCTACTGATTTTTCAACTACTTCTTTAAATTTGGAAGCTACGTTTACTGCAGAGGCAGCAGTTTCTTTTAAATTATCCTGAAAGTCTGCGAATTCTTCCTGAAGATCAGGATTTTCTTCTTTCTTTTTTGTAAAATAATAAACGGCAGCTCCGGCAGTTGCACTTAATAGCCCAATACCTAATAATTTTTTACCTAAATTTCCCATAATTAAAATCCTTTCTGAAATTAACATTCCCTTACTTTACCTATATGTTCTCCATTATAATCCTTTTTCACTCAGGAAGGGAAGTATTTTTTCATTAATTTTCTATGAAATTAATGTTCTTTTGTTGAAAAATGATTGACAAAAAGAAAAAAATCAGTATTATAGTAGTTAGTTAAAACTAATCAAAAAAGCGAAGGTTGTAAGAAATTCTTATTTTTTTAATTATAAGTTAGATAAGACTAATCAAAGAAAGGAAGAATGGCATGAGTATTGTAATTATTGGCGGAAATGAACGAATGGTAACACGTTATGAAAATTTGTGCGAAAGTTATGGATGTAAGGCAAAAGTATTTGTAAAAGAAAACAGTTCTATTAAGAAAAAAATGGGATGTCCGGATTTACTGCTGCTCTTTACAAATACAGTGTCCCATAAAATGGTGATGAATGCTTCTCAGGAAGCAAAGAGAAATAATATTCCTATTCGAAGAATTCACAGAGCCAGTACAGCAGCATTGCAATCTGTATTGGAAGATATAAAAGGGGAGGAAAAATAGATGTTGGAAGAAATTTTAATCAGATACAGTGCACCTACATTGGCGGGTTTAAAAACAGCTAATCTTTTCTGGTATTCTTGGGAGTCTAAAGCAGAATTTGAAAATAGTATGGAAGTCTGGACAAGGATTTTTGAGGAAAAGGGACTGGATATTAGAATTATGCGTACTACAGCGCAGAGAGCACTTTTATATGTGAATAGAAAAAAACAGTTGGAAGCAGACTTAAAAAGAGAGAAGACACGCAGAATGCTGAAAGCAGAGGGATACGATTATAGTAGTGTGGAGGAAGCGGTAAAAATCTTGCAGAATAAATTACAGATGTATGAAACCTTTCCTCATGAAATTGGATTATTCTTAGGATATCCGGAGGAGGATGTACAGGGATTTATAGAAAATCAGGGAAAAAATTGTAAGTGTTGTGGGTGTTGGAAAGTATATTGCAATGAATGTGATGCACAAAAAATGTTTTGTAAATTTAAAAAATGTGAGCGTGTGTATGAGAGGTTATTTTTAAAAGGAAGACCTGTAGAAAAAATGATTGTGGCGGCATAAAAATGCCGTCATTTTTGTATAGATAGAGAATTATAGGAAGCAGAATTCCAGGGCAACCGCATAAAAATATCCATTTAGAGAAATATTTCCCTAGATGGATATTTTTAAATGTTTTCCACAATTTTCTCAAAAATCAATTCCTGCACATATTCTAAATGATATGTATATAACATACTCATTTTCTCATAAGTCATTTTTTTCTTTTTATCAAACCGTTTATCCAATTTCATCAGATAATCAATATCCTGTGAGATTTTGTACTTCCTTTTCTGCATAAGAAAAAGGATCCAATGATAAAACATCTCCATAAATTTTTCCGGTTCTATAATCGCAAACACCCGAAGCAGGGTATCCGCAGAAGGAGTCCCATACTTTAAATCCAGTATTTTTTCAAAATAAGGTTCTTGAAGTTTCATAAAAAATGCCATAGAATGAATGTTCACAGAAATCCATTGTGTGGAAGAAACTTTGAATATTATTCGGAAGATCCTCTGGTTAGCGGCAAGATGGCAGCGGCAATCACCCGGGGAGTTCAGTCAAAAGAAGGAGTGGGAACCACCATCAAACATTTTGCCTGCAACAGTCAGGAAGATAACCGTATGGGTTCCAACAGTATTTTGTCAGAACGTACTTTAAGAGAAATCTATCTGAGAGGATTTGAAATTGCAGTGAAAACATCTCAGCCTATGGCAATTATGACGTCTTATAATTTGATCAATGGCGTTCATGCTGCTAACTGTAAAGATATTTGTACGGTTGCAGCAAGAAAAGAGTGGATTTCCAGGATATCATTATGACAGGTTGGACAACTACTATGCCACAGGGCGGCAGTCTTTCCTGGAAATGTGTGGAGGCAGGAAACGATCTGATTATGCCGGGATGGCCGGGAGACAGTGAAAATATCAGAGAAGCGCTGAAAAATGGAAGTCTGAAGCGAGAAGATTTGCAGGCTTGTGTAAAAAGAATGCTGAAAGTGATCTTCCAGACACTGGGATATGAAGATTGCGTAAGTTATGGAGCACAGTTTAGATAAAAAGAGATTAAGAGCCAAGAAATCAATAGGATGTTCGTGGCTCTTTTTGAGGTTGTGCTAATTTTTATGATTCAAATATCTTAAAATAGTGAAATCACAGATTGCCGTTCTACAATTTCAACATCTATCTTCACATGAATAGGCGCTTTATTACTTCCTGTACGAATACGTTCTAATAAAAACTTTGTGGCAAGCAGAGCCTTCTGCGTAATGTTCTGAGAAATAGAAGTTAATTTCGGAACTGTATACTGACATAATTTCAGATTATCATAACCGATTACAGACAGTTCAATAGGAACACGATAACCGCCTAGACGGGCGCCCTCCATGATGCCAATGGCACAGATATCAGCGGTAGTGACGGCTGCAGTAATCATATTCTGCATGGAAGCGATTTGTTTTCCTGCCTGAATCCCTCCTTCATAGGAAGGGGTGAAAGAGAAAACATATTCTGGACGAAATGGGATATCATTTTCTCTTAATGCCTGGCGGTATCCCTGAAAACGTTCTGTCAAAAGAAAGTTATTTTCATAATCTGCCACAAAAGCAATGTGTGAGTGTCCGTGATTAATCATATATTTAGTGGCCAGATACAATCCTTTCTGGTCGTCGGAACGGATATTGATCAGGTTGGGAAGCTCCAGATAGCTGTCGAAAATAGCTACAGGGCAGGGCAGAGACGGCAGAAGCTCACTCAGGGTATCCTGAAAATTAGGATAAAGAAAGATAATACCGTCCACATTCCAGTTTTTTAAGAGTGTAATCACATCTGTATTCTGATATATGGAACGTACCATCGTATAATATCCGTTAATGCGCAGCTCTTTTTCTATCGTTCCAATCATGGTGCTGATATAAGGATTCTCCAGAAGGTTTTCATCTTTATTATCCATGGAAATAATAATTCCAATAATATTGGAGGTCTTATTCGTCAGACTCCGCGCGCTAAGGTTAGGAACATAGCCACATTCTTTGATAATGGCATTTACTTTTTCTATTGTTTTTTGGGAAACACGATTGTGTTTCCCATTTATTACATTTGAAACGGTCATCATACTTACGCCGGCTTTTTCTGCAATATCTTTTAGAGTCATAGTATTCACATCCTTATAGCTTTATAAACTTATATAATATTTATATTTGTCATATATAAATTTATTATATCCAAGAAACTAAAAAAAATCAATGAAAAGTACCGATACATTATTGTGAAAAACACACAAAAATAGAGATGTATAAATGTTATATATGCTGAAAAAGTAAAAAAATATTGACGAATAAAAAAAAATAATGGTAATTTAACAATAGATTTAACGCTAAATCAAGTGAACGAAAACCACATTTTATCAAGGAGGAAGTAAGTATGAGAAAAAGAGTAATTGTAGCAGCATTAGCGGCTATGATGGCAGTTACAGGACTCGCAGGATGCGGCGGAAGCGGAACTGGAAAGGAAGAAGCTAAGAAAAATATAGAGGTTCCTACAGAGCCTTTTGGAGATACGATTAAGTATGATCCTTCTGTAGAGATTAACGGTGGAAAGGATATTACCGTGGAATTATGGGAGTGGGGCAGCGATGAACTTTTCCAGGAAATCATTGATGGATATACAGCCATTCATCCGAATGTAACGATTAATCTTGTGAATAATCCCTGGGAGGATTACTGGACAAAACTTCCGCTGGCTCTTGACGGAGAGAATGGACCTGCAATTTTTAATATACATAACAGTTATCATGAGAACTTAATCAATTATATGGCACCGTTGGAGATTCCTCTGGAAGATCTTCAGGCTGATTTTACCGGTGTGGATGCCCATGTGATTGATGGAGAGGTTTATTACATTGACTATGGTATGATGACAGGATCTGTATACTACAATAAAGATATGTGGGAAGCAGCCGGACTCACGGAAGCAGATATTCCAAAAACATGGGATGAGATGCGTGAGGTTGCGAAAAAGCTCACGATTAAAGAAGGAGATACCATTATTCAGGCTGGTCTGAACTTCAATGATGATTTCCATCAGAATTATCTTCTGGGTCTGAACTATCAGTTGGGAGAAAACCTGTTTGAAGAAGACGGTGTGACACCAAAGGTAAACTCAGATGCAATGAAACAGGTGATGCAGATGTTGGTAGATATGTATGAAGTAGACGGCATCGGTTCTAAAGATTTTGGAGAAAAAGGTGCAGACAGCTTTGGACAGGGACAGTCAGCAATGGTTATTCAGTGGGGACATTACTACAATACCCTGCAGACTACCTGGAGCGATATTAATTTTGGCGTATTTGAGATTCCTACCTTTGACGGAAATCCATATGCATACAATCGTTACAATGGAGAGTCTACGTTCGGTGTAAATAAAAATGCGCCGGAAGATCAGCAGGCAGTAGCTCAGGATTTTATTAAATATTTCCTGGCAAATGATGATGCACAGGTAGCATTTAATCTGGCTATGAGTATATTCCCTGCTAAGAAATCTCTGGCAGACAATGAAAAGATTCTTGAAAATCCATCTCTGAAAGTATTGGCTGAGCACATTGACCACTATATCTGGCCGGGTCCAATGCCTGCCACAATGGAGACATCACTGAAAAAAGCGGGACAGGATATTTTCTTTAACGGTGTTGATATTGATACTGCTTTGAATGAAGCACAGCAAAACATCATCAAAGATATGAAGAATAGTGATTTTAAATCTGTAGAGAATTTGTACGAATACGCAAAATAAAGCAGACAAAGGAGGTAGGTCTTATGTTTAAGAAATCCCACCCTTTGCAGAGTAAGAGTGAGATTATTCTGCGGAATATAGTAGTAATTGCAATGATCGCATTTTTCAGTATTTTTCTGATTGTTCCTATTGGAATTGCTTTTGCAGGAAGCTTTCACGAATGGAATCCTTTAAGCGGAACCTATAATTTCCTGGGCCTGGAGAATTATAAAGAGGTATTTACCAGTTCTCTGTTTGGAAAATCAATGCTAAATACACTGATCTTTTCAGTGGTGGTTATTATTTTCCGTGTGGGACTGGGATTGGGAATTGCCTATGCGATCTATTCTCCGTTGGTAAAACACAAAAGCTTTTTCCGAGCAATTTATTATATGCCGGTTGTTACGCCGATGGTGGCGGTGGCGTTTGTATGGAAGTTCATGTATAATCCGCAGATTGGAACGATAAATCAGATCTTCGGATTGGATGTGAACTGGCTGATGAATCCGAAGATTGCATTGCTTGCAGTTATTATCATGACGATTTGGAAAGATTTTGGTTATGCGGTAGTTATGTATATGGCCGGACTGTATTCGCTGCCTTCGGATGCATTGGAAGCGGCAAAAGTAGACGGAGCGAATGGATGGCAGACGTTCAGATACATTACACTTCCGCTGCTGAAACCGATGACGCTGTTTGTAGTAATTACTTCTATTATTTCTTATATTCAGGCTTATGTTCAGATACTGATTATGACGGAGGGCGGCCCTGGTACAGCTACCTATCTGGCATCTTATATCATCTATGATGAAGCCTTTGTAAAATATAATTTTGGTTATGCGTCTGCATTATCCTTTGTTTTGTTTGTTATTACTGCTGTATTCAGCTGGTTATCTTTCCGGGTATCCGGAAGTGAGGAATAGGAGGTGCCGTTGTGAAAAGAAAAATAAACAGTGTTGTATTGAATATTGGTCTTCTTCTACTGGGGTTGATAACGGTATATCCGTTTGTATGGATGATCCTATCTTCTTTCAAGCAGAATAAAGAAATTATGGCTCTGGAACAGCATTTGCTTCCACAGGAGTTTATTACGACCAACTACATGAATATGAATGCGCATTTTAATTTTATGCGGTTCTTCCTGAATAGTTTGGTGATTACATTGGTGATTACGCTGATTGTGATTTATACCAGTACGATTTGTGGATTTGTACTGAGTAAATATCAGTTCAAGGGCAGAAATATTTTGTTCGGTTTCGTGTTGGCTACGATGATGATTCCCTGGTGTGTGACTATCATTCCGAAATATTCCATGATTCAGTATTTTGGATGGATGGACAGTTATAAAGCACTGATCATTCCGGCAATGTTCAGTGGGTTTGGAATCTTTATGATGAAGCAGCATATTTCCTCTCTTCCCAATGAAATTTTAGAAGCTGCGCGGATTGACGGGGCAAATGAATTTTTCATTTTCCACAGAATTGTCTTCCCCATGGCGAAAAATGGTATTTCCAGTATTGCCATCTTCCAGTTTTTATGGGCATGGGAAGATTTCCTCTGGCCGTATTTGGTGATTAATACCAAGGAAAAACAGCTTTTGGCGGTAGGGTTGAAAATGTTCAACGGACAGTATTCGACAGATTACGGAGCTCTTTTTGCAGCCACAGCAATTTCGATTGTTCCAGTGCTTTTGATCTATCTGTTCTTCCAGAAGCAGTTTATTGCCGGAATTGCGGCTTCCGCAGTGAAAGGATAAAAAGGAGAAGTAAGAGTATGAAAGATATTTATAAGGTACAGACCCGTCCAGTAGCGCTGGAGGCTAATATGGTGATTGGTGAAAAATACAGAATCACCATGCTGACAGAGGGTCTGATTCGATTGGAATACAGTGAGGATGGTATCTTTGAAGATCGGGCTACACAGATGGCGTTTTTCAGAGATTTTCCAGAGACAAATTACAGACTTCTGCACATGGAGGACAGAATTGAAATTCATACCTCTCGCATTCATCTGATTTATAATGAAAAAGAATTTTCGAGTCATGGACTGAGTATTCAGGTAAAAGGAAATCTGAGCGCTTACCATAGTATCTGGCATTATGGAGAAGAAATTCACGACCTGAAAGGTACAGCCAGAACTCTGGATATGGTGGATGGAGAGACAGAATTGGAGCACGGTGTAGTGTCGGAGTTTGGTTATTCTCTTCTGGACGACAGCAAATCACAGATTTTGCTAGAAGATGGATGGATTGAGCCTCGGAAGAAAGGGATTCAGGATTTATATTTCTGGGGATATGGACACGATTACAAAGAGGCCCTTCATGACTTTTACTATCTCTGTGGAAAGTCTCCCATGCTGCCCAGATATGCATTGGGAAACTGGTGGAGTCGTTACTATAAATACACAGAAGACAGTTACCTGGAGTTGATGAAGAAATTTGAAGAAAAAAATCTTCCGTTTACAGTAGCTGTCATCGATATGGACTGGCATATGGTAGATATTGATCCCAAGTATGGAAGCGGATGGACTGGTTATACTTGGAACAAAGAATTGTTTCCAGATCCTGCCAGATTCTTGAAAAAGCTTCATGATCGGGGAATGAAAGTGACATTAAATGTGCATCCTGCAGACGGTGTGAGAGCCCATGAAGAGATGTATCGACAGATGGCAGAAACCATGGGCGTAGATTATGAGCAAGAGGATCCGGTTAGCTGTGATCCGGCGGATCCCAAATTCCTTGAAGCATATTTTGAATATCTGCATCACCCCAGAGAAAAAGAAGGTGTGGATTTCTGGTGGATTGACTGGCAGCAGGGGAATAATACAAAAATCGAAGGACTGGATCCTTTATGGATTTTTAACCATTTCCATTTTCTGGACAGCAAAAGAGAAGGAAAAAGACCCCTTACCTTTTCCAGATATGCTGGTCCGGGAAGTCACCGATATCCGATCGGATTTTCCGGAGATACGCATACCACATGGGATTCTCTGAATTTTCAGCCGTATTTCACAGCGACAGCTTCGAATATAGGTTACGGCTGGTGGAGTCATGATATCGGCGGTCATATGCTGGGTTATAAGAACGATGAGATGACAGCCAGATGGACCCAGTATGGAATCTATTCTCCGATTATGCGTCTGCATAGCTCTTGTAGTGAATTTAATGGCAAGGAGCCATGGAGATTTAAAAAAGAAACAGATGACGCTATGTCAGAAGCACTGAGAGAGCGTCATCGGATGATGCCGTATCTGTACACGATGAATTATAAGAGCTATATGGAAGATCGTCCCTTAGTCGTACCGATGTATTATGAATATCCGGAAGAGAGGCGTGCCTATGAAGTAAAAAATCAGTATTTCTTCGGTGAGAATATGGTGGTGGCACCTATTACTTCTCCAAGAATCAAAGGTTTGAACGTGGCAAAGGTGAAGACTTGGATACCGGAAGGAAACTGGTATGATTTGCATACGGGATTGAAATATTCAGGCGGAAGAATGATGGATTTGTACAGAACGCTGGACAGTATTCCTGTATTGGTAAAAGAAGGAAGTATTCTGCCGTTCACCGATGAAATCAGCGGTGTACAAACAGTGAAAAATCCGAATTCCCTGAGAATCAAAGTTTTTGCAGGGAAAGAGGGAAACTTCTCTCTGTATGAGGATGACAATGAGACCTGCCAATATCAGGAAGGAATTTGCGCTGTCACAGAGATAAACTATACGGAAGGAGAGCAGTCTGTATTAACCATTGCTCCGGCAACAGGAGAGACGTCCGTACTTCCGGAAAAGAGAGCATATACAATAGAAATGACAGGATATGCGAAGGAAGCGTGTCAGCAGGCACAGGCGCTGGTAAATGGGAAAGAAATAAATGCAGAATTTACTTATGCGGAAGAAAAACAGGCAGTGGTAATTTCACTTCCTCAGGTGGCTGTTTTAGATGAGGTTCAAATTGTACTGTCCGGTCATTTGATCAGCGGTGAAAAGCAGGTTGCCAGAAGATGCTTTGAATTTTTAAATCAGGCGGAAATTGGCTTTGTACTGAAGGATGAGATTTATCAGATTCTGATGTCTGGTAAAAATCTTGCTGTGATCAGTACGGAACTTTCTTCCATGAACTTGGATCACGATTTGTATGGAGCATTGATGGAAATTTTGACGGCATAGGATAAAGAGCAGTTGTAAAAACAGATAAAAACCTGTTTTTATAACTGCTCTTTTCTTCATAGAAAATTACGATTTTGAGAGAGGTAAATTATTTAAGAAATAATCCATATCTCCAAATTCATCTTCACTCATATACCTTTACATGGAAAAAGTCTATAGAAAAATGAGGAGAAAATTGTTCCCAAAGATACAAGAGGCGATACCACTTCTGAACAGGGAATATCTACAGAATTTTTCAGTCACTCTAAAAACAAAGCCAGAGGATATGAAAGTGAAGAAGCGTATACATACCTAAGAAAAGTAAGCCAGAAATAAAAATTGAAAGAAGTCTTAAAATAAAAAGGAAATATACGTAGAGTAGACGATTGAGAGCATAAACCATTTACACCCCCTGTTAGCCTTGCTACAATAAACGATAAAGGAATAGAATTCGTTGTTATGATATACAGTGATGAAAAATAACGAGGGAGATAAAGGAATGAAAGTTGTTATTTTGGCAGGGGGATTTGGAACCCGGATCAGTGAAGAGAGTCATTTGAAACCAAAACCTATGGTGGAGGTTGGAGATAAACCCATACTCTGGCATATTATGAAACTATATTCTCACTACGGATATCACGAATTCGTTATTTGTTGTGGATATAAACAAGAGATGATTAAGAAATGGTTTGCAGATTATTATTTGCACAGCAGCGATATCACCTTTGATTTCACGCAGAAAAATAAAATGATTGTCCATAATAATATATCGGAGCCATTTGAAGTTTCATAAAAAATGCCATATTTTCTGTATCTGTATAACCGCATAAGACAGCATAAATACTCATAACTACGATATCCACGAGAGTATGTCTCAATCCTCGATTATCTCTGCTATCTACCAAATCTGAAAAATACTTTTTCATTTCCATCATAAAAATCACCCTTTTCTTTTATTATAACGGAAAAGTGATGATTTTGGTATTAATATTTTTTATGCGGTTGCCCTGGCAGAATTCTTTCTTGTCTTGCATCATTGAAAAAGACAGGATATACTAAGAATTGAAAGAATATAAAGTGGGAATTTCTTTAAAGGAGAAAAACATGAGGAAAATTATACTGGCAAGTGCTTCTCCCAGACGAAGGGAACTTTTAGAGCAGGGAGGAATTCCCTTTACAGTTATCCCCAGTCAGGCAGAGGAGAAAATTACCACGGAACAGCCGGGGCAGGCAGTAGAGGAGCTGTCTTATTTAAAATGCAGCGATATTTATGAAAAGTCATTAGGGGATGTTCTTGTGATTGGGGCGGATACGGTTGTCGCAAGTGAAGGAAAAATATTGGGCAAACCGTCTTCGCAAAAAGACGCTGTAAAGATGCTTCAAAGTCTTCAGGGAAGGGAACATGAAGTTTATACAGGTGTGACAATTATGGCAAGAGAGGGAAACGAAAACAGAAAAAAGACGTTTCATGAGAAAACGAAAGTAGTTTTTTACCCTATGTCAGATGAAGAAATCAGAAGTTATGTGAATACTGGGGAGCCTATGGATAAAGCAGGGGCTTATGGTATTCAGGGAAAATCGGCAGTCTTTATTAAGGAAATCAGCGGTGATTATAATAATGTAGTAGGTCTGCCACTGGCAAGATTGTATCAGGAATTAAAAAATATGGGAATAGAAAGTAGGGAATGGTAAAGATGTATAAAGCTTGTATATTTGACTTAGACGGAACAATCGCAGATACTGTGGAGTCTATGGCCTATGTAGGAAATCAGGTTTTGGAGGAATTTGGATTGTCTGCGCTACCGGTGGAGAATTATAATTTTTATGCAGGAGATGGAGCAGATGAGCTGGTAAGGAGGATGTTGGCAGATACACCGGGAGGTGATACGGCAGATTATGAGCAGATACGCACTGTATATCGTCAGAAATTTGCACAAAATCCATTTTATCATGTGAAACCTTTTGACGGGATTTTGGAGCTTTTAGGAGAGTTAAAAAAAGAAAATATTAGAATTGCGGTATTGTCTAATAAGCCTCATGAAGCAGCCATAGAGGTAGTGAATAAAATTTTCGGAGAAGAAATGTTTCATAAAGTACAGGGACAGACACAAAGTATTCCCAGAAAGCCGTCACCGGTGGGAGCTTTGGCTATTGCAGAGGCATTTGGCGTAAAACCTGAGGAATGTCTTTACTGTGGAGATACCAATACAGATATGGATACGGGAAAAGCGGCAGGTATGTATACCATCGGCGTAACATGGGGTTTTCGTCCAAGACAGGAACTGGTGGAACATCATGCAGATAAAATTGTAGATACGCCACAGGAAATTTTTGAAACCGCAAAAAAGAAATAGCAGGGAGTGGGAAAGTATGTTAAAGCTGATTGCCAGTGATATAGATGGCACGCTTCTTCAAAATGGGAAAAGAGAGCTGTCTTTACAAGCAGTGGAGCAGATAAAACAGTTAAAAGAAATGGGAATTCTTTTTGCGGCTGCCAGCGGAAGACAGTATGCAGTTTTACGAAACTTATTTGAGCCTGTAAAAGATGACATTGCTTATATTTGTGAAAATGGGGCAATGGTTGTGTATAAAGGAAAAATTTTACATAAAGATGTTTTTGAACGGGCATTAGCAGAAGAAATGGCGCATAGCATACTGAATAGAGAGGATATGGAAATTATTGTTTCCGGAGAAAAATCCTACTATATTCAGCCGAAAAGAAAAGCATTTGCAGATTATATGCTTCAGACAGTAAAAGGCAAGGTTGCAGTGGTAGATGATATTTTCAAAGTAAAAGAAGATATTTTGAAAATATCCATGTACAGGGAAAGCGGACTGGAAGAAATGCTGCCTTATTGGAAAAAGCTTTTCGGAAGTCAGGCAACTGTGGTAACCTCCGGTCACGCATGGCTGGATATGATGCCGATGAGTGCGGATAAGGGAAAAGGAATTCGAGTTTTGCAGAAGCATTTTCTTATTTCCGCAGACGCCTGTGCGGCTTTTGGAGATAACTTAAATGATTTGGAAATGCTCCATGAGGTTACTTATAGCTTTGCCGTGAGCAATGCCAAAGAAGAAGTAAAAGAAACAGCAAAATATGAAACAGAACGGGTAGAAACCGTTTTAGAAAAAATAATTCAACAAGGAGGAAATTGGAATGAATGAATATAGTGAAGAATGTCTGGTAACTTTTTTGAAAAATCAGGAGCAGTTATTTGCAGAGCCGGTAGCGGAGACAGAGGAAGAGGCGGAGGCGTTTTTAGAGGATTGCATGGCAGTTGTGGTAGACTCTTTAGCCGAAGTAAAGGAATATTTTGAAGAAAACGGCATGGATGTAGACGGAATGACCTTGGAAGAGCTGGAGGATGCCAGTGAAGTCTTTCCTCTTCCAAACGGACAGTATTTAATTGTAGAAGGCTAGTGAGGTGACGGCTCATGGAAATAAACTGCATAGCAGAGAGGCAAAAAGCTTTTTTTGAAAAAAACAGGACAAAAGCTTATGAATTTCGCAAGAAAGCTCTTCTTCGCTTAAAACGAACAATTTTATATTATGAAAAAGAAATCGAAGAAGCCCTGTATAAGGACTTGGGAAAATCAGATTTTGAAGCTTATATGACAGAAGTGGGAATGACACTTTCCGAGCTGAACTATGCAGAAAAGCATTTAAAGGGCTGGATGAAGGAAAAACGTGCCTTGACACCATTGGCGCAGTTTCCTGCAAAAAGCTTTGAAGCTGTCGAGCCCTATGGCACAGTGCTGATTATAGCCCCTTGGAATTACCCTTTTATGCTTTGTATGGAGCCTTTAATCGGCGCTGTTGCAGCGGGAAATTGTTGTGTGGTAAAGCCTTCTGCTTATGCACCGCACACCTCGGCAGTGATTAAAAAAATTCTTTCCGCTGTTTTTCCGAAAGAATTTGTGGCAGCTGTGGAAGGCGGCAGAGAAGAGAATACAGCGCTTTTAGAACAGAAATTTGACTATATTTTCTTTACGGGAAGCAAGGCAGTGGGAAAAATTGTTCTGGAAAAGGCTGCCCAAAATCTCACGCCTGTTACTTTAGAGCTGGGTGGAAAAAGTCCCTGTATTGTAGACGAAACAGCAAATTTAAAGCTGGCAGCAAAACGTCTGGTGTTTGGGAAATATTTAAACAGCGGACAGACCTGTGTAGCTCCTGATTACCTTTTGATACAGGAAACTGTAAAAGAAGAATTTTTAGAATATTTAAAATACTGGATTGATAAAGTGTTTTCGGCAGAGCCGATGAAAAATCAGGATTATCCTAAAATCATTAATGAAAAACACTATGAGCGCATTATGAAGCTTATGGAAGGAGAACATATTATAAAGGGCGGCTTTGGGAATAAAGAAAGGCTGTTTATTGCCCCTACTGTTTTAGATGATATTACGGAAAAGTCACCCATTATGCAGGAAGAAATTTTCGGACCGGTGCTGCCTGTGCTTACTTACAGAGATTTAAAGGAGGCAGAGGATTTTATTAAAAAAGGGGAAAAACCTCTTGCATTGTATCTTTTCACAGGAAGAAAGCAGACAGAGAAAAGGGTTTTAAGGGAAGTATCCTTTGGAGGAGGTTGTATTAACGACACCATTATTCATTTGGCAACATCAAGAATGGGATTTGGCGGTGTAGGTGCAAGCGGTATGGGAAGCTATCACGGAAAAAAAAGCTTTGATACCTTTAGTCATACGAAAAGTATTGTGAAAAAATATCAGGGAGTCGATTTACCTATTCGTTATCAGCCGTATACAAATGGGAAAAAGAAATTGCTGCGTTTGTTTTTGAAGTGATCAAGGAGGGATAAGGATGAAAAATACAAGGGTTGAAGCTCCTGCATTTTGGAACAGGCGTTCAGAAGTATTCGATAAGCAGGTTTTATCAGTATATGAAAATGCTTACAGAAAAACTGTGAAACGTTCTGCGACATTTTTAAAGGAGGAGGACAGAGTTTTTGAGATTGGCTGCGGCACCGGCGCAGCGACCATTCCTCTTTCAAAATATGTAAAAGAAATCACGGCAACGGATATTTCTAAAGATATGCTCCAAAAAGCCAGAGAAAAAGCAGAAAAATTGTCAAAGAATAATATTACCTTTTCCATGGGAGAATTGACGGAAATGGAAATAGAGCCGGAAAGCTATGATGTGGTGACGGCGTACAATGTGCTGTTGTATATGAAAAATCAGGATGAGGTTTTAAAGAAAATATATGAGATTTTAAAACCTGGCGGTATTTTTCTTTCTGCCACAGACTGTCTGGGAAGAAATTTATCCAAAGACTCTGTGAAAAAATTCTGGAAAAGTAAATTACATCTGATGCCTTATGTAGCTTTTGATACACCCATTAGTCTGATGCGGAAAATCCAGAAAAACGGTTTTGAAGTTCTGGAAATTGTCAATCTCCATAAAAATCCGCCGAATATCTTTATTGCAGCAAAGAAAAAATAAGAAGTTTAGAATTATTTAAGAAAGTTTATAAAATTTTGTTAGCACTCAATATGATTGAGTGCTAATTTTCTCTTGACTTTTATTTCTTTGGGGACTATTATGGTGTTTAGGCAGGGAAACGTTTCCCAATATAAGAATGAAAAAGGAGATGTATTTTATCATGGCTAGCAAGCGTGGTACTTTATCAATTAACAGTGACAATATCCTTCCGATTATTAAAAAATGGATGTATTCCGATCATGACATTTTCTTCCGTGAATTAATTTCAAATGGATGTGATGCCATTACAAAACTGAAAAAACTGGAGGTTATGGGAGAATACACTTTTCCGGAAGACCATAAAAATAAAATTCAGGTCATTGTAAATCCGGAAGAAAAGACTTTGAAATTCATTGATACAGGTCTTGGTATGACCGCAGATGAAGTAGAAGAATACATTACACAGATTGCATTTTCCGGTGCAACACAGTTTTTAGAGAAATATAAAGATAAAACAAATGAAGACCAGATTATCGGACATTTTGGTCTGGGATTTTACTCTGCGTTTATGGTGGCAGATGAAGTACAGATTGATACTTTATCTTACAAAGAAGGTGCAACTGCGGTTCACTGGTCCAGTGACGGCGGTACAGAGTATGAAATCGGAGATGGAAACAGAACAGAAGTGGGTACAGAGATTACGCTGTTCTTAAATGAAGAAAGCGTAGAATTTGCCAATGAATATCGTGCAAGAGAAATTATTGAAAAATATTGTTCCTTTATGCCGGTAGAAATCTTCCTTTCTAAAGCAAATGCGCCGCAGGAATATGAAACCATTGAAGAGTCTGAGGTAAAAGAAGACGATATTATTGTAGAACATATTCACGAAGATGCAAAAACAGAAGAAAAAGAAAATGAAAACGGCGAAAAAGAGGTTGTAGAAATTTCTCCTGCAAAAGAAATGGTAAAAATCCATAAACGTCCGGTATCTTTAAGCGATACAAATCCGCTGTGGATGAAGCATCCAAATGAATGTACAGAAGAAGAGTACAAAGCATTTTACAGAAAAGTATTTATGGACTATAAAGAGCCATTGTTCTGGATACATCTGAACATGGATTATCCGTTTAATTTAAAAGGCATTTTATACTTCCCAAAAATCAACATGGAATATGAGTCCATTGAAGGTACAATTAAATTATACAATAATCAGGTATTTATTGCAGATAACATCAAAGAAGTTATTCCTGAATTCTTAATGCTGTTAAAGGGTGTCATCGATTGTCCTGATTTACCGCTTAATGTATCCAGAAGCGCTTTGCAGAACGATGGTTTTGTAAAGAAAATTTCTGATTATATCAGCAAAAAAGTGGCAGACAAGCTTTCCGGTATGTGCAAAACTGACAGAGAAAATTATGAAAAATACTGGGATGATATCAACCCGTTTATTAAATTCGGCTGCTTAAAAGATACGAAATTCTCTGAGAGAATGATGGATTATATTCTCTATAAGAATATTGACGGAAAATATCTGACACTGGAAGACTGCATCAAAGAAAATACAGCAGAAACACCGGAAGAGCAGGAAGTTCTTGCAGAGGAAAATAAAGAAGAGGTTCTTGAGGAAGCAAAAGAAGAAGCGAAAAAAGAACCTGAAAAAACCAGTATTTACTATGTAACCGATGAAGTACAGCAGAGCCAGTATATCAATATGTTCAGAGAACAAAATCAGGATGCGGTTATTCTGAAGCACAACATTGACTCTCCGTTTATTTCTCATGTAGAACAGGTAAAAGAAAATGTCAAATTCCTTCGTATTGATGCAGATGTAACAGACGCTGTAAAAGAAGAAGGAAAAGACTTAGAGGAAGAAACAAAGACTTTATCTGAAATCTTTAAGAAAGCTTTAAAGAAAGAAAATCTGACAATTAAGGTAGAAAGCCTGAAAAACGATAAAGTATCTTCCATGATGACAATTTCCGAAGAAAACCGTCGTATGCAGGAAATGATGAAAATGTACAATATGTACGGCATGGACCCATCTATGTTCGGCGGACAGGAAACACTGGTATTAAATGCAAATAATAAACTGGTACAGTATGTTCTGGAAAATAAAGAAAATGAAAACGTGGATATTCTGTGCGAACAGTTATATGATTTGGCGTTAATCAGCCACAGACAGCTGACACCGGAAGAAATGACAAAATTTGTGACAAGAAGCAATGAAATCATGCTGCTTCTGGCAAAATAAAAGATAATTATATAAAAGAGACTGTTACATTAAATGCTCATTCGGAATATTTAAAAGACAGTCTCTTTTTGTTATTTTTTAATAGAGTCCTTTTTTAAATTGTATCATCATTTCCCTTGTAAGGCTTACGTCATAGTCATCATAAGGAATGTCTTCTCTCTCAAACCACTGGGCAGTGGACAATTCTTCTCGGTCTAAGGTGATGGTATCGTCACCGTCTAAATCACAGAAAAATCCTGACAAAACAGAGCCGGAAAGTCCCCACGGCTGGCTTTTGTAATATTGAATGTTTTTTACCTTCAGTCCAACCTCTTCCATGATTTCTCTTCTTACTGTGTCTTCCAGTGTTTCACCGATTTCCGTAAATCCCGCAATCAAGGCATAACGTGTAGTATTTCTTCCGGCGTATTTTGAAAGTAAGAGCTTGTTTTTATTTCGAATACCTACAATGACGGCAGGAGAAATTTTGGGATATTCTGTGTTATGACAATGGGGGCAGTACATCATGCGTTCTTTTGTATCGTGAAGCAGTTTTTCACCGCATTTACCGCAGAATTTGCGGCTTTCATACCAAGAAAATAAATGAAAGCCTGTAATCAGTGCAAAACACAGCTCTTTTGGCTGCTGGCTGCGAAAGATAACCAAATCTTCAAAAATAAAATCAGACAAAAGAGAAGGCTGCATTTTTGGAAGCATATAAAAATGATGCTCATCAATGGAAAATAAATAAATGTACGGCTCTGTTTCCCAATTTGGAATGTCACAGAAACGTGGTAGCAAAAAGCTGTCCTTTGTTTTTTTCACTAAAACGTTTTTTTCCTTATAACATAAAATAAAGTCCTGTTCTTTTGGCGGAACAGGTATGTATTCGTTGTGATAACAATGTGTTCCGATATCCTGTATCATAAGTCAGTCTCCTAATTCTATAAAATTTCGTAGGGGATTTGCTGCTGCCTGAAAAACTTTTGAACCAGCTCATCCCATACATGATCTAAGGTTTTATCAAGAGTAAAGGTTTTTACAGAAGTTCCGGTAGTACAGGTTAAATGTGTTCCGTCGTATTGGAAATTTACGAAAAGACCGAAAATATCATCAATAGAGAGAGGAACACGGTTTCCCAGTAAAAGTTTTTCTGTATTTTTTTTTGAGAGCATGAATACAATTTTAAAGTGAAGAGGTGTTTTTTTTCCTTTCATGATGGAAAAACAAAAGGGCTTGATGTCTTTCCAAAGTGTGTATTCACGACCTTCTGCCTGCAACAGTTCTGCTTCCTGTGTATCGAAAAAATCAAGATGGAGAAGTCCGTCTAAGGTATAAGTAATGGAGGTAGTGACAGTCGCTTCTGACAGCCAGAAAGCATCAAAATCAGTACCAATCAATAATTTTGACATAAAGCTTTTTATATCCTGCACCTGTAATGCAATCATAAAAAATTCCTCATTTCTATAAAAATTTTCCGTATGGAAGAAAGGATAAGAACAGTATAAACGAAAATGAAAAAAAATCCCAGTGTTTTAGGAAAAAACCTTTTCAAATAAGTAGTTTTGTGGTAGTATAAGAAATGGTATTAAAAACTACATAAAGAGGTTATGAAAAATGAAATATAAAATTGTAATAGATAGCTGCGGCGAATTATTAGACAGATGGAAAACAGATGAAAAATTTGAAAGTATTCCTTTGACATTGACCGTTGGGGGCGAAGATATTGTAGATGACGAAAGCTTTAATCAGGCAGAGTTTTTAGAGAAAGTGGCACAGTGTCCGGAATGTCCCAAATCCTCCTGCCCTTCACCGGAAAGATATCGTCAGGCATTTGACTGTGATGCGGAGCATGTGTATGCAGTAACACTCTCATCTAATTTGAGCGGTTCTTATAACAGTGCGGTTTTAGGAAAAAATCTTCTTTCAGAAGATAAACCGGAGCAGAAGGTACATGTTTTTAATTCCTGTTCTGCTTCCGCAGGTCAGACCTTAATCGCCATGAAAATCGAAGAATGTGAAGAAGCAGGAATGGACTTTGAGCAGGTAATAAAAACCGTTGAAGAGTATATTCAGTCACAGAATATTTATTTTGTATTGGAAAATCTGGAAACACTGAGAAAGAACGGAAGACTGAGCAATATGAAAGCTTTTGTGGCAAGCGCTTTAAAGATTAAACCGGTTATGAACGGCACACCGGAGGGGACTATTGCACAGCTGGATCAGGCAAGGGGAATTAACAAGGCTCTTGTAAAAATGGTGGATTATGTTGTGGAAAATGCTAAGGACAGTGCAGAGAAAGTTTTGGCAATTACCCACTGCAACTGTGCTTCTCGTGCAGAAATCGTAAAAGAAGAGATTTTAAAGCGAATTGAAGTCAAGGATGTCGTTGTTTTAGACACTGCGGGAGTCAGCAGTATGTATGCAAATGACGGAGGAATTATTGTGTCCATTTAAGTGCCAAATCTATTGACAAAAAAATTAAAATCAGCTATATTAAGAAGGCTATGGGATACAAAGTTCGACAGAGGTTCCATGCAAATATTTTTTGCCCACCTTCGGGTTAAGGCCATACGGACAGCCGGGGCAACTGCCGATTGGCAACGCTTGTTGCCTTATTGATTGAGTTAAAAGCTCAAATTTTATAAGTTGGTAACTTTACAACCAGTGCACAAAAGGTGCACATCAACTTGTGAAACGGTCAATAAGAGTAGTAAAAGTAAGATATTTGCTATATAGACTCTAAAACTTTCGTCATTCCGAACCCTTAGAGAAAAGAAAATGGGACGAAATGAATATCGTTGGATATTTTGCGAAATACAGCCACAGGTGATGTGTAGAAATACAGCACCTGTGGCGTTTTTATTGTTTCATGGGAATGGCGTTCTATGAAACAATAAAAATGCTTCGGGAGAAGAGCACTGCTGAAAGGAAATGGAATTATGAGTGAAAAACTGAAGCTGTATGGTTTTAATAATTTAACAAAATCCCTGAGCTTTAATATTTTTGATATATGCTATGCGGAAACGCAAAAAGACCAGAAAGAATATATTGAATACATTGACGATATGTATAATTCCGATAGACTGATTACCATTTTGACAAATTTAACACAGATGATAGGTGCACAGATATTGAATATTTCCCAGCAGGATTATGAGCCGCAGGGAGCATCTGTGACTATCTTGATTGCGGAAAAGACTATGGTTCCTATGGGAAAAACTCATGTGGCGCATTTAGATAAAAGCCATGTGACAGTACATACATATCCGGAGTATCATCCGGAAACCTGTGTGGCAACCTTTCGGGTGGATATTGATGTGTCTACCTGCGGGGAGATTACACCGCTTTCCACTCTGGATTACCTTATCGGAGCTTTTGACTCGGACGTAATTACCATGGATTATCGGGTAAGAGGCTTTACAAGAAGCTTAAAGGGAAAGAAGCTCTTTATGGACCATGAAATTCATTCTATTCAGGAATATATTGATAAAGAAACTTTAAAAGAATATAACGCTGTGGATATCAACGTACCGGAAGCGAATTTATTCCATACGAAAATGGTGCGGGAAAAAATTTGTTTAGATGATTATTTATTTAATACAAATATAGAGGAACTTTCAAAAGAAAAGAAACAGGATATAGAAAATCGTTTAAAGAAAGAAATGACAGAAATTTTTATCGGAAAAACAGTCTGATAAAAGGAGGCAGAAATGGAAAAGTTATCGCAGGAAAGTGCCCCGATTTATGAGGCTTTAGAAAAATTCAGAAAGATGAGAGTCGTGCCCTTTGATGTGCCGGGACATAAAAGAGGAAGGGGAAATCCGGAGCTGGAGCGTCTTTTGGGAGATCGCTGTATGAATTTAGATGTAAACTCTATGAAACCTCTTGACAATCTTTGTCATCCGGTCTCCGTTATCCGTCAGGCAGAGGAGCTGGCAGCAGAGGCTTTTCATGCGGCCCACGCTTTTTTGATGGTAGGGGGGACAACTTCTTCGGTGCAGAGCATGATTTTATCGGTTGCAAAAAGAGGAGAGAAAATTATTCTTCCGAGGAATGTGCACCGAAGCGTGCTTACGGCAATGGTACTGTGCGGAGCAGTGCCTGTGTATGTAAATCCACAGTGCAGCAATCGTCTTGGAATTCCTCTTGGAATGTCTGTGGCGGATGTGGAAAGGGTAATTCGGGAAAATCCCGATGCAAAGGCAGTTTTAGTAAACAATCCTACCTACTACGGCGTTTGCTCTGATATTCAGTCCATTGTAAAGCTGGCACATGATAACGGAATGTATTGTCTGGCGGATGAGGCGCACGGAACGCATTTTTATTTTTCAGACAAGCTTCCTGTTTCCGCTATGGATGCAGGAGCAGATATGGCAGCAGTTTCCATGCACAAATCGGGAGGAAGTCTGACGCAGAGCTCTCTGCTTTTAATCGGACCGAATATGCCGGAAGGACATGTAAGACAGATTATCAATCTGACGCAGACGACCAGCGGTTCTTATCTTTTGATGTCCAGTCTGGATATTTCCAGAAGAAATCTGGCATTGAGAGGCAGAGAAACCTTTGAAAAGGTCATTGAGCTGGCAGAATATGCCAGAAAAGAGATTAACGAAATTCCGGGCTTTTACGCATTTTCCAAGGAAATCATAAACAAGGACAGTGTGTATGATTTTGATGTGACAAAGCTTTCTATTCATACCTTGGAAACAGGACTTGCGGGAATTGAAGTCTATGATTTGCTGCGGGATGAATATGACATTCAGATTGAATTCGGAGATTTTGGAAATATTTTGGCATATTTGTCTATCGGAGACAGAAAACGTGATATTGAGCGATTGGTGTCTTCTCTTTCTGAGGTTGCAAGGCGGTTTGGCAAGACAAAGGTGGATTTAATTGAGCAGGAATATATTCCGCCTCAGGTGGCAGTATCTCCTCAGGAAGCTTTTTACGCAGAAAAGGAGTCCAAAACACTGCGAGACGCAATCGGCTTTATTTGCAGTGAGTTTGTTATGTGTTATCCGCCGGGAATTCCTATTTTAGCGCCAGGAGAAAGAGTGACAAAAGAGATTATCGAGCATATTGAGTATGCAAAGGAAAAGGGCTGTACCATTACAGGCCCTGAGGATGCAGAAATCAATTATTTGAATGTGCTGAAAGGAGTTTAATATGGATTTATGGTTTTCAGAAAAACAGACAAATAATGTGAAATTTTCTATCCGTGTGGATAAACAGTTATACAGCGGGCAGAGTGAGTTCCAGAGAATTGATGTCTTTGAGTCACCGGAATTCGGAAAATTTCTCACATTAGACGGCTATATGATGTTTACAGAAAAGGATGAATTTATCTACCATGAAATGATTACCCATATTCCTATGGCAGTACATCCTCATGTGGAAAATATACTGGTTATCGGCGCAGGAGACGGCGGCGTGGTAAGAGAGCTTACCAGATATGAGGAAATCAAACGAATTGATTTGGTGGAAATTGATGAAATGGTGGTAGAGGTGTGCAAAGAATATTTTCCTCACACGGCCTGCGGACTGGAGGATGAACGTGTGCATATTTTCTACGAAGATGGGCTGAAATTCATCCGCCGCTGCAAAGAGGAATATGATTTGATTATTGTGGACTCCACCGACCCATTTGGACCGGGAGAAGGACTTTTTACAAGAGAATTTTACGGCAACTGCTATAAAGCTTTAAAGGAAGACGGCATTATGGTAAATCAGCATGAAAGTCCTTTCTACGAGGAAGATGCTCTTGCCTGTCAGCGGGCGCACAGGAATATTACAGAGTCCTTTCCAATCAGCAGAATTTATCAGGCACATATTCCTACTTATCCTTCCGGACATTGGCTGTTTGGTTTTGCATCTAAGAAGTATCACCCTCTCAGAGATTTGGACGAAAAGCGTTGGAATGAAAGAGGAATAAAAACGCATTATTATACCACTACATTACATAAAGGGGCATTTTATCTGCCCGCATACGTGGAGGAACTGTTAAAAGATGTTGAAAAATAATATAGAAACTTTTTTAGAATGTGATAAGGAATACAATGAGGCGGAAATTGTGCTTTTCGGAGCGCCTTTTGACTCCACAACCTCTTTTAGACCGGGAACACGGTTTGGCAGTAGCGCAGTCCGTCATGAGTCCTACGGTCTGGAAAGTTACAGTCCTTATCAGGATAAGGATTTAAGAGACTGTAAAATTATGGACTCCGGAGATTTAGAGCTTTCTTTTGGAAATACGAAATCCGCTCTTACGGATATTTATCATCGCACAGCGTTGATTTTAAAAGATAAAAAGCTGCCGTTTATGGTAGGCGGTGAGCATCTGGTGACTTTGGGTGCTTTTCGTGCCGTATGGGAGCAATATCCTGAGGTTTGCATTATTCACTTTGATGCACATGCGGATTTAAGAGAAGAATATTTAGACGCAAAGCTTTCCCATGCCTGTGTACTGCGCAGATGCTGGGAAATGACAGGAGACGGTAAAATTCATCAGTTTGGAATTCGTTCCGGAGACAGAGATGAATTTTACTGGGCAAAGGAGCATGTGAAAATGCAGAAATTCTCCTTTGACGGTCTGGAAGAAGCGCTAGAGGAATTAAAGGGGAAACCTGTTTATTTTACCGTAGATTTAGATGTTATGGACCCTTCCGTATTTCCGGGGACAGGAACACCGGAGCCGGGCGGGGTAAGCTTTGACGAGCTTAGAAGGGCTGCCACATCAGTATGCGAAAAAGCAAATGTGGTGGGCTGTGATGTCAATGAGTTAAGCCCTCATTACGACCAAAGCGGGGCTTCCACAGCCGCAGCAGGAAAAATTATCAGAGAAATGCTTCTGGCTTTAAGCAAGAAGTAAAATATAAAAGAACATGAAAAACAGGAGGAAAAAAACATGGGAAAAGCGTTGATTATCGGATGCGGAGGCGTAGCATCCGTAGCCATTCACAAATGCTGTCAGAACAGCGAGGTATTTGAAGAAATTTGTATTGCCAGCCGTACAGTATCCAAATGTGATGCGTTAAAAGAAAAATTACAGGGAACAACAAAGACAAAAATCACTACTGCACAGGTAAATGCAGATAATGTAGACGAACTGATTGCATTGATTAATGAAGTAAAACCGGATGTGGTTTTAAATCTGGCTCTTCCTTATCAGGACCTTACCATTATGGATGCCTGCCTTGCAACAAAGACACATTATATTGATACAGCCAATTATGAGCCGGAAGATACAGCAAAATTTGAATATAGCTGGCAGTGGGCTTACAGAGAAAAATTTGAAGAAGCAGGAATTACAGCTCTTTTAGGAAGCGGTTTTGATCCGGGTGTAACAGGTGTATTCAGCGCTTATGCGTTAAAACATGAGTTTGATGAAATTAACTATATTGATATTTTAGACTGCAACGGCGGAGACCACGGCTATCCATTTGCGACAAACTTTAATCCGGAAATTAACATTCGTGAGGTTTCTGCAAAAGGCTCTTACTGGGAAGACGGTCATTGGGTAGAAACAGAGCCTATGGAAATTAAGAGAGAATACAATTTTGAAGGCGTGGGAGAAAAAGATATGTATCTGCTTCACCATGAAGAAATTGAAAGTCTGGCTCTTAACATTCCGGGAATTAAAAGAATTCGTTTCTTTATGACTTTCGGACAGAGTTATCTGACACATTTAAAATGTTTGGAAAATGTTGGAATGACCTCCATTGAACCGATTATGTACGAAGGCAAAGAAATTATTCCGTTACAGTTCTTAAAGGCAGTGCTTCCTGACCCTGCTTCTTTAGGACCTCGTACAAAAGGAAAGACAAATATCGGATGTATTTTTCAAGGGAAAAAGGACGGAAAAGAGAAAACTTATTATCTTTACAACATTTGCGACCATGAAGAATGTTATAAAGAGGTTGGTTCTCAGGCAGTTGCTTATACCACCGGTGTACCTGCTATGATTGGTGCGATGATGGTTATGACAGGTAAATGGAATAAACCGGGTGTTCACAACATTGAAGAGTTTGATCCAGACCCGTTTATGGACGCATTAAATAAATGGGGACTTCCATGGAAAGAAACTCATACACCGGTACTGGTGGACTAATGAGCGGGGGAGAGAAAAACGAATTTTCCACACCGTATTTTCTGGTAGATGAGAAACGGCTTTTGCATAATCTGGAAATTTTGAAATCTGTGTCAGAAAAAAGCGGATGCAAAATATTGCTGGCACAGAAGGCATTTTCCATGTTTTATGCTTATCCTCTTATGAGAGAATATCTGGCAGGGACTACGGCAAGCGGACTTTACGAGGCAAAGCTTGGATGTGAGGAATTCGGCAAGGAAACTCATGTCTTTTCTCCTGCATACAGAGAAAAGGAATTTGATGAAATTTTAAAATACGCAGATGATGTGGTATTTAATTCTCCCACACAGTTTAAAAAATTTGCGAAAAAAGCAAAAGCAGCAGGGAAATCCGTAGGACTTCGCATTAACCCTCAGTGCTCCACACAGGAAGGTCATGCGATTTATGACCCCTGTGCTGATTTTTCCCGTTTGGGAACCACTTTGGAAAACTTTGAGGAAGAACTGCTTTCGGAGTTAGACGGACTGCATTTTCATACCCTCTGCGAGCAGGGAGCAGATGCTTTGGAAATTACCTTAAAAGCAGTGGAAGAAAAATTCGGCAAATATCTGTATCAGATGAAATGGCTGAATTTAGGCGGCGGACATCACATTACAAAAGCAGATTATGACGTAGATGCTTTAATCAGAATGGTGCGCCATTTAAAAGAAACCTATGATGTGGAAGTCTATTTAGAGCCGGGAGAAGCAGTGGTGCTGGATGCAGGATTTCTGGTTTCACAGGTTTTAGAGGTGGTACATAACGGAATGGATATTGCCATTTTAGACACTTCCGCAGCTTGTCACATGCCGGACGTTCTGGAAATGCCGTATCGTCCTCCTGTAAAGGACAGCGGTTTAGCAGGGGAAAAAGCTTGTACAGTAAGGCTTGCAGGTCCTACCTGTCTTGCAGGGGATGTTATGGGCGATTATTCCTTTGATGCTCCTTTAAAAGAAGGGGATTTGGTAGTCTTTGAGGATATGGCTCTTTACACCATGGTGAAGACGAATACCTTTAACGGAATGCCTCTGCCGGATATTGTCTGGAGAGACAGGAACGGGGAAATGAAACTGGTGAAAAGCTTTGGATATGAGGATTTTAAAGGAAGATTGTCATAAGAGAAAAGATATTGGGTTGAGGAAATTTTACAGAGAAGGAAAGGATAAATGAGAGAATTAAGAAAGCAATTAGATGAGCTTTTGAAACAATCGGGTGGAAATAAAAACGTTATAGAAATGATTAAGAAAGAGAAAGCCATATTTCCTTTTAGTACAGAAGGAAGAATATTTGCGTATTTGCTGGCTACACAAACAATAACGTATGAAAAATATGTGGAATTGCAGGATGCGTATGCTAAGAGAAATCAATATTTGGATTTGTTTGAGATGGCTCCACGTACTTTTGGAGAAACATGGGGAGAGAAACATATTCTTAGTTTATTTCCAGAATTTGTAAAGGCAACAAAAGAAAATATGACTTCTATATATCCCGATTTTGACGGAGAATTTGATTTATGGCTTGATGGGATAAGGGTAGAGGTAAAAGCTTGCAGAGCTAATAGTACAAAGACAAGTGGCAGTCTTGCCAGCAGAGCATATTTACATACAGAAGCTACAACGAATTCGTTTAAATATCATTACCAGCAGTTAAAACCTTCTTGCTGTGACATATTTATTTGGATTGGTGTTTGCCGAGACGACTTATTATATTGGGTACTTACAAGTGATGAATTACAGAAGACCGGAAAACTAAGTCCTCAACATAGAAATGAAAATACAGGCGTTGATGGAGCACAGATATTTGAAGGACAAGTTTTTATGACAGAAGAAGAACTTTCCCCTTTCTTGGTTAATGAGAGAGATGTCCTCAATGAAGTAAAGAGAAAAGGAAAATAACGAATAAGAGCCGTGTTTTTTATAAACATTGGCTCTTATTTGCATTATAGTAAAAATTTATTTTCTCCGTCTACGGCTTTTTTTATAATCTCTATTTCTGAGGGATTAAGATTGAAAATCTCCGCAATTAGTGCATCTAGTTCATTATAAACGTGGATGGTTTCCTCTGAACTGAGTCCGGCAATCAGTTTATCAGTAATGGCAATGATTTTATCTTGTGCTGCTTCATCTATGAAAGGAATAGGGATGTTTTCAATATGAGAGCGTAAAATTTTTACTGAATTGAATTCTTTTTTATAAATGAACTGTGCAATTCTTGAGTTTAGTATTGCTAATACATATTTTATTTTAATTCCCGGTATTTTAGGTATGACGATGTTACAGCTATTTAAGGAAAGTGTTTGTTTATCATCGTAGGCAAAAACAAATTGATTGCTTATAAAACGGTACAGAAGTTTTTCTTGTGCACGGTATATTTCTGTGGGTGCAACTTGCTGGAAGTTTTCAGGCTCAAAGGTAATGTAATTTGTTGTAGTGTTGATATGATATTTAAGAATATCAGCGCCCTTTAATACCATTTCGTTTTCACTGGTTTTTACATTAGAAATATATTTTTTGTTATTGCCGGTTACAATGCCTAAAGCAAAGTCAGCGTTTCCCAATAGGAAAGAAGCATTTTTGATAGTTTTGATTTTATTAAGTACCTGATATTCCGCATCTGTTGTTGTAAAACTAAAATATTTGGATGTAACTTTACGTTCTAGGTTTATGGTAAAGGCATCAGAGCCTGTATTTACATTCATGCCTAGGGTGGATAGAGGGGAACGTGTACATTGCAAATCAAGAAGGATACAAGGACACTGAACTCCGTCAAAAGCATTTCCTAAGAAATCGATATTTTTTATGGAACAGTTTTTTAGTATGATTTCTCTGATATTAGTGTGGGCTTTTACATTCAGTATGGCTTCAGGAAGAATAAATGCTAAATGTCCGTTATCTGAAAGATGATTAAGGGATTGCTCAATAAAAATATCGTATGACTCTATATTTTTACCGGAAGTAGCTTTAAATAATTTTCTTAATTTATTTTTTTCGCTTACGGAGAATTCAAATCCCCAAGGCGGATTACCAATAATGTAACGGAAACCTGTATTTGTATATTCAGTTAGATAATTAAACGCAGTAATATGTTCGCAAATAGATGAGACAGGTACGTCATATTTAAGAGCCATATTAAGCCTTGTAATTTTGACACTAACTGTATCTATATCATTGCCAAATACTGAGTCAAATGGAATATGGTCCGGTAATTGTAGAAGAAAGTTTCCTGTTCCGCAACAAGGGTCCAATATTTTTGGCGTGGCTTGGAAATCAAGCTTACTTATGAGATTTTTGACAACCTTTGTCGGTGTATAATAAGAACCGGTAGCTTTTCTGTTTCCTATATTTTTGCAGGAAATGTAGATTAAACCTAATATGTCCTCAGTAGGTTCATATACATATTCTATGTTAAAAATGGAAGAATGAGTTCTGCAAAAAGATATTGCTGTCTCAGTATCATCAATCAGGTTTCGAATTAATTTATCATATTCGCCGATAGAGAATTGTTCGGTTAAAAATTGTAACAACAAATTTGGGCTTTTCTCCATTTGCAATTCCTGTTTGTATAAGAATAAATGTAAAGCACAATCAGCAACCAATAATTGAATAATTGAGACATCTAAATCAATGTTCCTAGCAGTTATTAAATCTAATAGTTTTTGTAAGGATTGTATATTCTGACATTGTTCTGATACATAAGAATTATATAGGGAATTGCCAGATATGAATTTTTTATTTCTTCTACTTTTTAAGGCTTTATTTTCTCCTGAATGAAGTTCTGCATATAATTGGGCAACATATTTTTTTGAGAAGTAAGGTGTTCTTTTATCGGTACATTCCGGAGTTAATTTTCCAAGCTTTATCCAATTTCTTCCGGTAGCAGTAGAAATAGATAATTCTTCACATAATTCTTTTAATGTTAAATCGTCTTCTGATTTTGGTGCAGAGGATAATCTTTCATCAGAAGGCTTTTTTGCCATAGCAGGAATTAACCAAATACCACTTACCATAGTACATCCATCAATTCTATTTGTTTCGCAAAGCTTTTGTACTCGTCTTTCAGAAAGCTGAAATTTCTGTGCAGCTTCTTTTACTGATATATAATCCATAATAATCTCCTAAATAATTATAATAAATATTATATACGCACTGACGAATAGATGCAATATTAATTATGTGTAAAAAATAACCATACCGAAAAAGTATAAATCCGGTATGGTCAATAATTCTTTTGATATATTATTTATTCACTGCATTTTCTCAGCGCATGAAACAGCAGCAGGAAGGAAATTAGCATAAGAATATGAGAAATTCCTGCAATTCCGGAAATCGCAGCATTTGCACCGGAGGAAAGGGAAGTTCCCAAAACCTGTAAAACACCACGAACCAGCATCATGATAACCATAAAAGGCAGTGCAATGGAATGAAGAATGAGAAATCTGCGAAAAGAACGTTCTTCCTCAAGATTCAGGTGTCTGGTAAACAATGCAAGGAGCAGGAACAGGAAAGTACCTAAAACCATAAGATGCACATGTACCAGTGATAAGGTGGTTTTTCCGGAAAAGTCTAAAAACTTTGTAAATTCCCGATAAAAAACGCCTCCTGCCATAGCAAACAGGAAATAATAAAATGCAAAATTCAAATATCGTTTCATAATCAATAAGTCCTTTCTTTTGTGTTGAACAATGTTCATTCTACATTTTTTTCACTTTTTTGTCAATAAAATCATGGGATAACCAATCTTATTTTTCGGCATACCATAAAAGAAAAAGGTTTTGGAATTAAATTGAAATTCTGTTTAAATAAAGCAACAGTAATCGGAGGAGATAAGCGTCAGGCTTATTTGGCGGAAATTCTGGAAAAAGAGGGCTATGAGGTTGTGACTTATGCGGTGAACTGTGTTCATGGAAGCAAGGCAGCTTCTTTAAAAGAAGCGTTAAAGGATGCTGCTGTCATAGCTGCGCCTGTTCCCTTTTTAAAAGGGGGAGAGATATTTTCGAAAGAGAAAAAAGAAGATTTGTCTTTGGAAAAAATTTTAGAATACGCACCTGAGGGTTGCAAGCTTTTTGCAGGAGGAATTCCCACAAGTTTTTTGAAGAAAGCAGAGGAAAAAGGAATTATTTGCGTGGATTATTTAAAGGACTGCCGCACGGTTATGGAGAATACTGTTGCTGTGGCAGAAGGTACGCTGGCAGAGGCAATGAAAAGAAGTGACAGAAATTTATATAAAAGTTTTTGTATTGTTTTGGGATATGGCAGATGCGGAAGCACCTTGGTTTCTTATTTAAAGAGAATGGGCTGCTATGTGGCTGTTTATGAGAAAGAAGAAGCATTAAAAGCGAGGGCTGCTTTGTTGGCAGATGAAGTCATAGAGAAGGGGAAATTTCCTCTTTATTTAGAACAGGCAGACTATATTTTTAATACAATTCCGGCAATGGTTCTTCCAAAGGCATTGCTGGAGTATGCGCCTAAGAAAGCATTGATTTTAGATTTGGCGTCTGCTCCCGGCGGCGTGGATTTTGGGGCTGCAAAGGAAAAGGGAATACAGGCTGTTTTGCTTCCAGGACTTCCGGGAAGCTATGCGCCGAAATCTTCGGCAGAAATTTTAGGAAAGCTGATAAAAAGGAAAGGAAAAAGGGAATAGTTGTTTGGAGGGAGATATTATGGAATTGAAAGGAAAACAGATTGGAGTGGCGATTACCGGTTCTTTCTGTACCTATAAAAAATTATTTACGGAATTGGAAAATCTGGTTTTGGAAGGTGCAGAGGTACAGACGATTTTTTCAAATTCTGCACAGAAAACAGACAGCCGTTTTGGAAATGCAGAGGATTTCGTAAAACGGGCAGAGGAAATTACAGGAAAGAAAATTATGAAAACCATTGCACAGGCAGAGCCCATCGGACCCAAAAACCTTCTCGACCTTTTGATTATCATGCCTTGCACGGGAAATACCATTGCAAAGCTGGCAAACGGCATTACCGATACGCCGGTGCTCATGGCGGCGAAGGCACATCTGAGAAATGAAAAACCGCTGCTGTTATCCATTTCCACCAATGATGCACTGGGAATGAATATGAAAAATATCGGGCTTTTAATGAATGCAAAAAATATCTATTTTGTACCTTTTGGGCAGGACAACGCAGAGAAAAAGCCCAATTCTATGATTGCTCATACCAATCTTTTAATTCCGGCGGCAAAGGCTGCCTTGGAAGGAAAACAATATCAGCCCATTATTCAGTAAAGGAGCAGGGACATGAGAGGATTTTTTGATTTTACATTAGAAACTTCAGAAGATAAGCTTGTTTTTGACGGAGGAATATACAATTTCGAGGAATTAAAAAGAGAATTAACCGGCAGAGGAATTTTCATTGTAAAGGGAGATGTGCCGGAAATATGTTTAAAAGGATACCGAGAATACGGAGAAGACTTCTTTAAAAAAATAAACGGCACATTTGCTCTGGCGCTTTGGGATGGAAAAGAAAGAAAGGCTATACTTTGCAGAGATAAAATAGGAGTAAAACCGCTGTATTATACCCTATTTAAAAATAAGATTTTCTTTGGCTCGACAATTCAAGACGTGCTGGAAAATTCGGGAATAGAGGCTGTTGTAACAACGGAGGGACTGTGTGAAATTTTTGCACTGGGGCCTGCGAAAAGCCGCACTGCCGATATTTTTCAGGGAATTTCAGAGGTGATTCCGGCACAATATGTAGTTTTTCAAGAGGGAAAACTGCAAAAGCGCATATATTGGAAATTAGAAAGCTTTAAGCATAAAGACTCTTTTCCTGAAACTGTGGAAAAAACAGCATGGTTGCTCAAAGATGCTGTAAAACGTCAGATGCAGGCGAATACCCCTGTGAGTACCTTTTTGTCAGGAGGGATAGACAGCAGTCTGGTAACGGCAATCTGTGCAAAGGAACTGAAAAGACAGGGGCAGCAGCTGGATACCTTTTCTTTTGACTTTGAAGGAAACCGGAAATATTTTAAGGCAAATGCGTTTCAGCCCAGTCAGGACAGACCATGGGTAGAAAAAATGGTACAGTATGCAGACACAAAGCATCGATATCTGGAATGTGACAATGATGATTTGGTGGCTTATCTGTATAAAGCCGTGGATGCGGCAGATTTGCCTTGTATGGCAGATGTGGAAGGCTCAATGCTGTACTTTTGCGAACAGACGGCAAAGGAAAGAAAAGTGGTTTTAACAGGGGAAGGGGCAGACGAGATTTTCGGAGGCTATCCTTGGTTTTATAAGGAAGAGAGCTTTGCTATGAGAGCTTTCCCATGGTCTTTTGATATGAAGCCACGTCAGACACTTTTGGCAGATACATGGATAGAGCGTCTTCCTATGGAAGAGTATGCAAGAGAAGCCTATGAAAAAACCATAGAGGATACACCGGCGCTGGAAGGTGAAACAGGCAGAGAAAAAAGGCGAAGAGAGATTTCTTATTTAAATCTGAAATGGTTTATGGCAACACTTTTAGACAGAATGGACAGAACCAGCCGAGCTTGTGGCTTGGATGCAAGAGTGCCATTTGCAGATGAGAGAATTGTGCAGTATTTGTGGAATGTTCCATGGGATATGAAATATAGAAATCATACGGTAAAAGGGCTGCTGCGCTTTGCGGGCGAGGGCTTGTTGCCGAAGGACGTTTTATGGAGAAAGAAAAGTCCTTATCCAAAAACCTATAATCCTTTCTATGAAAAGCTACTGGGAGAAGAATTAAAAGGTGTTCTGGCAAGACCGGATGCCCCTGTAAAACAGTTTTTGGATGAAAAGAAGGTAAAGCGGTTTTTAAGCAGTCCTTCCGATTACGGAAAACCATGGTATGGCCAGCTTATGGCAGGACCGCAGATGCTGGCATATATGCTGCAAGTGAATTACTGGCTGGAAAAATATAAAATAAAAATAAAAGAATAATGGTTTTATTAAAAATCTGCAAGGCATGGGAGAGGGGCTTGCCCCTTCTCCTGTTTTTGTGTTATTCTAAAGAGAAAGATAAATTCTACACCCGATTATGAAAGGGGAATATGAAAATATGAAAAAATTAGCAGATTTACTGGAGAAGCTGGAATATCAGTGTCTTCAGGGTACAATGGATAAAGAAATTACAAATATTACATTTGACTCCAGAAAAGCAGAAAAAGGCTGTCTGTTTTTCTGTATAAAAGGTGCGGTTTCAGACGGACACGCTTATGCCAAAGATGTGGCAGAAAAAGGCGCAGCTGTTTTAATTGTGCAGGATAAGGTGGAAGTGCCGGAAGAAGTAACCGTTATTCAGGTGGAAAACAGCCGTTATGCCATGGCATGTATCTCCGCCGCATGGTTCGGACATCCGGCAGAGAAATTAAAGACCATAGGAATTACGGGAACAAAAGGAAAAACAACCACAACCTATCTTGTAAAGTCCATTTTGGAAAATGCCGGTCATAAAACAGGACTTATCGGAACCATTGAAACCATTATCGGCGAGAAGAAAATTCCTTCTGCCAATACCACACCGGAGTCTTATCTGGTTCAGAAATACTTTGCAGAAATGGTAGAGGCAGGCTGCGACAGCGTGGTTATGGAGGTTTCTTCTCAGGGTTTGATGCTTCACAGAACAGCAGGTTTTCAATTTGATATCGGTATTTTTACCAATATTGAGCCGGACCATATCGGACCAAATGAGCACAAGGACTTTGCAGATTATCTTCACTGCAAGGCGCTTCTGTTTAAGCAGTGCAAGGTGGGTATTTTTAATGCAGATGCAGACCATTTAGATGAGATTTTAGAGGGACATACCTGTCAGGTGGAAACCTTCGGATTTTCCGAAAAGGCAGATTTAAGAGCAGAAAACACAAAGCTGGTAACAGGAAAAGGAACACTTGGAATTGCCTATGATGTAAAAGGCTTGATGAATTTTCCTGTGGAAATTGATTTGCCGGGAGCCTTCAGCGTATACAATTCTCTGACCGCCATTGCCGTGTGCAGACATTTCGGCGTAACGCCGGAGAATATTCAAAAAGCGTTAAAGCAGGCAAAGGTAAAAGGCAGAATTGAGATGGTAAAAGTTTCTGATGAATTTACCTTGATGATTGATTACGCACACAATGCCATGAGTCTGGAGAGCCTTTTGACAACGCTAAAAGAGTATAAACCAAATCGTCTGGTATGTTTATTCGGATGTGGAGGCAACCGCTCCAAGCTCCGCCGTTATGAAATGGGAGAAGTGTCCGGTAAACTGGCAGATTTAACCATTATTACTTCGGATAATCCCCGTGATGAAGAACCGCAGGAGATTATTGATGATATTAAAATCGGCATTGGAAAGACAAACGGAAAATATGTGGAAATCATTGACAGAAAAGAGGCCATTGCCTATGCCATTCATCACGGACAGCCGGGCGACATTGTAGTTTTGGCAGGAAAAGGTCACGAGGACTATCAGGAAATTAAGGGCAAAAAATATCCTATGGATGAGCGTGTGCTTATTCAGGAAATCTTAGAAGAAGATAAACAGAATAAATGAGTAAAGTTTATGCAGATATTATCGTAGACATTTCTCAGGAAAAGCTGGATAAAAGTTTTCAGTATGAAATTCCGGAGAATTTGCAAAATCAGGTGGAAATCGGAAAAAAAGTGCTGGTTTCCTTTGGAAACGGAAACAGAAAAATAAGCGGTTATGTCATTGGAATTTCAGATACACCGAAGCTTTCACCGGAGAAAATCAAGCCTGTTTTGGAGGTTGTCACACAGGGGATTGAAATTGAGTCTCATTTGATTGCCCTTGCAGGCTGGATTGCCAAAAACTATGGCTCTACCGTTAATCAGGCATTAAAAACCGTGCTTTTAGTAAAGGAAAAAGCTTCTGCAAAAGAAAAAAAATATATACGACTTCTGATTTCAAAGGAAGAAGGGCAGACTTATCTGGAAGAATTTACAAGGAAGCATTATCTGGCAAAAGCCCGTCTTATGGAAGCACTTTTAGAAAATCAGGTGCTGGAATATAAGGAGGCAATGGACACTTTAAAGCTTTCCTCATCAGTGATTAAAGGAATGGAAGAAAAGAAGCTGATTGCTGTTGAAAGAGAACGATTGTATCGTACTCCTGTACCGAAAGATGCACAAAGGGGATATGAGTACCAGCTTTCCAAGGAACAGAAGGAAGTTGTGAGCGAGATTTTCAAAGAATGGCAGCAGGAGCAGCCTCGTCCTTGCCTTATAAAAGGGGTGACGGGAAGCGGCAAAACACAGGTCTATATGGAGCTTATAGAGGCTGTATTAAAACAGGGAAAGCAGGTCATTGTACTTATTCCGGAGATTGCCTTGACTTATCAAAATGTAGTGCGGTTTTACAGCCGTTTTGGCTCCTGTGTGTCTGTTATCAATTCCCGTTTATCTGTGGGAGAACGTTTTGACCAGTTTGAAAGGGCAAAAAAGGGAGAAATTTCCGTTGTCATTGGTCCACGCTCTGCCTTGTTTACACCTTTTCCAAATCTGGGACTGATTATTATTGATGAGGAGCATGAGGACTCCTATAAAAGTGAGAAAACACCTTGCTACCATGCAAGAGAAACCGCTGTCCAGCGAGGGAAAATGGAAAGTGCAAGGGTAGTTATGGGTTCTGCTTCTCCCAGTGTAGACAGCTATTACAGAGGAAAAGCAGGTGAATATCAGCTTTTATATCTAAATGAGAGATATGGAGGAAAAGAGCTTCCAGAGGTAGAAATCGTAGACTTGAAAGCAGAATTAAAGACTGGAAATCGTTCGATTTTCAGCCATGTACTGACAGAGAAGCTTGAAGAACGATTACAAAAAAAAGAGCAAAGCATTTTATTCCTCAACAGGAGAGGATATACAGGTTTTGTCAGTTGCAGGTCTTGCGGTTATGTAGTGAAATGTCCCCATTGTGATGTTTCTCTTACTGCTCACAGAAACGGAAAGATGATTTGTCATTACTGCGGCTATGAGATACCACAGGTAAAAACCTGTCCGTCCTGCGGCTCTCCTTATATTGGAGGATTTAAGGCAGGAACGCAGCAGATAGAAACGCTGCTGAAGAAAAGCTTCCCTGATGCCAGAATTCTCCGCATGGATGCAGATACCACAAAAAACAAAGGTGGACATGAAAAGGTGCTGTCTGCCTTTGCGGCAGGGGAAGCAGATATTCTCATTGGTACGCAGATGATTGTAAAGGGACATGATTTTCCGAATGTAACATTTGTGGGTGTTTTGGCAGCTGATTTATCCTTATACAGTGAAGATTATCGGGCGTCTGAAAAGACCTTTCAGCTTCTTTTACAGGCAGTAGGAAGGGCAGGAAGAGGTCGAAAAAAGGGTGAGGCGGTTATTCAAACCTATCATCCGGAGCATTACAGTATTTTGGCGGCGGCAGCGCAGGATTATGAAGCTTTTTATCAGGCAGAGATTGGCTATCGCCTTTTGATGGATTACCCGCCGGCTGCTTTTATGACAGCAGTGAGAGGCTCTTGTAAAAACGAAGAATTATTAAAACAGGCAATGGAATACTGCCGAAAATATATAGAAAAAATATATAAAAAAGAAGATTTGATTTTAGTAGGACCTGCTCCCGAAACAGTTGCAAAGGTGCAGGACTATTATAAAATGGTTTTATATATGCGCCATGAAAACAGAGAAATTCTGGTCAGGCTAAAAGATGCACTGGAAAAATATATTGCAGTAAATAAAGGTTTTCAGGACATTTATATACAATTTGATTTTAACGTTTAGAAAAGGAGAGAAAAAATGGCATTAAGACAAATCAGAACACAGGGTGACGATATACTTACAAAAGAGTGCAGAAAGGTAGAGAAAATGACTCCGAAAATCAGAGAGCTCATTGACGACATGTTTGATACTATGTATGAAGCTTACGGAGTAGGATTGGCAGCGCCTCAGGTGGGAATTTTAAAACAGATTGTAGTCATTGACACTACGGGAGAAGACCCCATTGTACTGATTAACCCTGAAATTATAGAAACCTCCGGTTCTCAGACAGGAGAAGAAGGATGCTTGAGCGTTCCGGGAATGTCAGGAGTGGTAACACGCCCGAATTATGTGAAAGTAAGAGCCTTTGATGAAGATATGCAGGAATTTATTTTAGAAGGTGAAGAGCTTTTGGCAAGAGCAATCTGCCATGAAACAGACCACCTTCACGGAAGATTATATACAGAATTGGTGGAAGGCGAGCTTCATCACACAAGCTATGAGGAGGATGAAGAATGAGAGTAGTTTTCATGGGAACACCCGATTTTGCAACGGGAACCTTAGAAGAAATTGTAAGAAGCGGTTATGAGATAGTTGGCGTAGTAACACAGCCGGATAAGCCAAAGGGAAGAGGAAAAAACCTCATGCCAACACCGGTAAAAGAAGTGGCTTTGAAATATGATTTGCCGGTATATCAGCCCAAAAGAGCAAAAGAACCGGAATTTATCGAAACTTTAAGAGGCTTAAAACCGGATGTAATTGTGGTAGCTGCTTTTGGTCAGATTATCACAAAGGAAATTCTGGAAATGCCTCGTTTCGGATGTGTGAACGTCCATGCTTCTTTACTTCCGGCATACAGAGGAGCAGCGCCTATTCAGTGGGCTGTTATTAACGGAGACAAAGAGTCCGGCGTTACCATTATGCAGATGGATGAGGGAATTGATACCGGAGATATGATGGATAAAGTGGTTGTACCTATTGCAGAAGACGAGACAGGAGGAAGCCTGTTTGATAAGTTAAGCGAAGCGGGAGCAAAGCTTTGCGTAAAGGTTTTAAAGGATTTGGAAGAAGGCAAAGCAGTGAGAGTAAAACAGCCAAAAGAAAGTACAACTGCTTATGCTTCCATGATTAGCAAAGGTATGGGAGAAATTAAATGGGACTGCAAAGCAAAAGAAATCGAGCAGTTAATCCGTGGTTTAAATCCATGGCCAAGCGCTTATACAAAAGTTCATGGGAAAATGTTAAAGCTTTGGAAAGCAGAGGTTTTAGAGGATACTGCCCACAGACAGACGGGTGAAATCGTAAAAATCGAAAAAGACGGTATTTGCGTACAGACAGGGGAAGGACTGCTGAAAATTCGTGAGCTTCAGTTAGAAGGAAAGAAACGCATGGATGCGGCAGCTTTCTTAAGAGGCTACTCCGTTTCGGAAGGAGAAATCCTTGGATAGAAGAATTAGAGGATTAGATAGAGTATGGTAAATAAGGTAAATTTAAGAGAATTGGTACTGGGGATTTTGCTGGAAATCAATAAAGAAGGACAGCACAGCCATCTGGTTATCCGCAGTACATTAGAGAAATATCAATATCTGGAAAAGCAGGAAAGAGCTTTTCTTACCAGAGTCTGCGAAGGAACGTTAGAATACAAGCTGCGTTTAGATTATATTTTAGACCAGTATTCTTCCGTACCTGTGGAAAAGATGAAACCGGTTATCCGTGAAATTTTAAGAAGCAGCGTATATCAGCTTTTATACATGGACAACGTGCCGGACAGCGCAGTTTGCGACGAAGCGGTAAAGCTGGCAAGAAAAAAAGGGTTTTATAATCTGACAGGTTTTGTCAACGGTGTTTTGAGAAAAGTGGCAAGAGAGTACGGCAGTATCCATTTTCCGGAAAAAGATCAGCCGGTGGAATATCTTTCTGTTTTATATTCCATGCCAAAATGGCTGGTAGAAAAATTTTTGGGAGAGTATGGATTTGAAAAGACGGAAAAGATGTTGGAGGCGTTTTTAACGGAAAAACCTACGACCATTCGTATTCGTCAGCATCTGGTAGATAAAGGAGCTGTACTGGACAGCCTGAAAAGACAGAAGGTAACAGTGGAACCGGCTCCGTATGTGGAAAATGCCTATTATATAAAGGACTATGATTATCTTCCTGCTTTGGAAGCTTTTCGCATGGGAAACATTCAGGTGCAGGATGTCAGCTCCATGCTGGTAGGTGAAGTGGCAGATCCAAAAGAGGGAGATTATGTCATTGATTTATGTGCAGCGCCGGGCGGAAAGACTTTGTGCATTGCAGATAAGTTAAAAGGAACAGGGCGGATAGATGCCAGAGATATCAGCAGAACAAAGACAGACCTCATAAGGGAAAATGCCATTCGTCAGAACTTTTTAAATGTAGTGGTAACAGAAAAGGATGCCACGCAGTTAGACTCGGAGTCTTTTGAAAAGGCAGATATTCTTATTGCGGATGTACCCTGCTCCGGTCTGGGCGTAATCGGAAAGAAAACAGACATTAAATACAATATCACACAGAACGGAATTGCAGAGCTGGTAAATTTGCAGAGAAAAATTCTGGAGCAGGCTTCTACTTATGTAAAACCGGGCGGTACATTGATTTATAGTACCTGTACCATTAACAAAGAAGAAAATATTGAAAATGTCCGCTGGTTTGTGGAAAATTACCCTTATGAATTAGAAAGTATTGATGATTATCTCTGCGAAGAACTGAGAAGCGATACCACAAAGGAAGGATATTTACAGCTTCTTTCGGGAGTACATGATTGTGATGGATTTTTCATTGCGAGATTAAAGAGGAAAACAGAATGGAACAGATAGAAATAAAATCCCTAAGTCTGGTACAGCTAAAAAATGTGATGATTGAAATGGGAGAAAAGGCTTTTCGTGCAAAGCAGATTTATGAATGGCTGCATCAAAAGCAGGCAGAGAGCTTTGATGAAATGAGCAATCTGTCCGCAGCCCTTCGGGAAAAATTAAAAGAGCGCTGTGTACTGACTACATTGAAAATGCTGGAAGTGCAGACTTCAAAAATAGACGGAACACAGAAATATCTTTTTGCCCTTCCTGACGGAAATGTAGTGGAAAGCGTATTGATGAAATATAAACACGGAAACAGCGTGTGTATTTCTTCTCAAGTAGGATGTAAAATGGGATGCAGATTTTGTGCATCTACCATTGGCGGTTGGACAAGAAATTTGCTCCCGTCAGAAATGCTGGAACAGATTTATCGTATTCAGAAGCTGTCGGGAGAGCGTGTTTCCAATGTAGTCGTGATGGGAACAGGAGAACCTCTTGACAATTATGAAAATTTATTGCAGTTTATCCGACTTCTGACAGATGAAAACGGTCTGCATATCAGTCAGCGAAATCTCACTGTATCTACCTGTGGCATTGTGCCGAAAATGTACGCACTGGCAGAGGAAAATTTGCAGATTACACTGGCGATTTCCCTTCATGCTTCCAATCAGGAGAAGCGTGCAGAGCTGATGCCCATAGCCAATAAATATTCTATTGAAGAAGTGTTGGAGGCGTGCAGGAATTATTTTGAGAAAACCGGCAGAAGACTTACCTTTGAATACAGCCTTGTAGGCGGAAAGAATGACACAAAAGAGGACGCAGAGGAGCTGGCACGGCTGATTAAGGGGCTGAATTGTCATGTGAATTTAATCCCTGTAAACCCCATTAAGGAGCGGGATTACGTGCAGTCAGACAAAAAAGTTATAGAGAATTTCAAAAATAAACTTGAAAAATACCAAATAAATGTTACTATTAGAAGGGAAATGGGCCGGGATATTGACGGGGCCTGTGGACAGCTAAGGAAAAGTTATATCGATAAGAAAGAGGACTCGTAAGATGAAATCATATTCTGTAACTGATGTGGGACAGAAACGTCAGGTAAATCAGGACTTTGTGTTTGCATCTGAGGAGCCGGTAGGAAATTTGCCAAATCTTTTTATCGTTGCAGATGGAATGGGAGGGCATAATGCAGGAGATTTTGCTTCCAGCTTTGCCGTTCAGACATTTCTTCATTCTGTTTTAGAAGATGAAAATCAAAATCCCATAAAGATTATCCGCAGCGCAATAGAAGAAGCAAATCGTAAGGTTCTTGAGAAAGCCAGAACACATGCAGATATGTCAGGAATGGGAACGACCATGGTACTTGTTACTGTTGTAGATGACTATGCTTATGTAGCTAATGTAGGTGACAGCAGACTGTATCTCATAGAGGATCGGATTACTCAGATTACAAAGGATCATTCCCTTGTACAGGAATTAGTAAGACGAGGATTGCTGACGAAAGAAGAAGCACAAAATCATCCGGATAAGAATAAGATTACAAGGGTAATCGGTATTAGTCCGGAGATAGAGGTAGACTTTTTTGACATACATTTAAAGGAAAACAGTACCTTACTATTATGCTCAGATGGATTGTCTAATATGGTTTCTGATGAGGAAATCTGGAGAATTGCAAATACAAGCAGGGATTTAAGGGAAATGGGAATGCGTCTTGTTTCTCTGGCAAATGAAAACGGCGGTAAAGATAATATAGCAGTAGTGCTGGTTCAGCCAGACACAAAAGAGGTGGAAATATGTTAAATATGGGAATAATTATAGGTGAACGGTATGAGGTTGTGGGCTGTATAGGCTCCGGCGGTATGGCGGATGTTTATAAAGCAAAAGACCATAAACTAAACCGTTTTGTGGCGATGAAGGTGCTGAAGCCGGAATTCAGCGCAGATACAAATTTTATACGGAAATTTCAAAGAGAAGCTCAGGCAGCAGCAGGTCTGGCGCATCCTAATGTAGTAAATGTCTTTGATGTTGGGGAGGATAAAGGCATTAACTATATTGTAATGGAATTGGTAGAGGGTATTACCTTAAAAGACTATATTTCGAAAAAAGGGAAGCTTACAGTAAAAGAAGCCACTAGTATAGCAATTCAGGTTTCTATGGGGTTAGAAGCAGCACATAATAGAAATATCGTACATCGTGATATTAAACCGCAGAATATTATCATTTCCACAGATGGAAAGGTGAAAGTAACAGACTTTGGTATTGCCAGAGTGGCATCATCAAATACTATTAGTACCAATGCAATGGGTTCTGTTCATTATAGTTCTCCAGAGCAGGTACGTGGCGGTTACAGTGACTTTAAGAGCGATATTTACTCACTGGGTATCACCATGTATGAAATGGTGACAGGCAGAGTGCCTTTTGACGGAGACACAACGGTTGCCATTGCCATTAAGCATTTACAGGATGAGATGGTTCCTCCGTCTCAGTATGTGGCAGAGCTACCTCACAGTCTGGAAGAGATTATCTTAAAATGTACACAGAAAAGTCCTGACAGACGATACAGTACATTGGCAGAGCTGATTAACGATTTAAAACATTCTTTGATTGATCCAAACGGAAACTTCGTAAATCTGACTCCGTTAAGTAATCATGCACAGACCATTATGATTACACCGGATGAAATGAAAGAAATTCAGAACAGCGCTTATACACAGCCATCCTCTATCTATAATGATGAAGAAGACGATGAAGATGATGAGGACGAAGAAATCTTTGAAAAACCATCTAAAAAACGTCGCCGCAGACATGAAGAGGACGATGAGGATGAGGAAGACGAAGATGATGACGATGAAGAACGTGGCGGAATTAACACCAAGCTGGAAAAGGCAATGACCATCGGCGGTCTGATTATCGGCGGTATTATTATCTGCATCCTTATCTATATGATTGCATCCGCAGCAGGCTTGATTAAAGGCGGAAGCGGAAAGACAGAGAAGCCAAAGGTAGAGCAGACACAGGAAAAAGAGGATGAAAAACTGGAAGTTCCTGATATTGTAGGAAAATCTGAAGACGATGCGTTAAAAGAGTTAAATGCAAAGCATCTGGGACTGAAAAAAGGCGGCGAAGAAGCATCTGATACAGTACCGGAAGGTATGATTGCTCGTCAGGAGCCGAAAGCAGGAACAAAAGTAGAGAAAAATACAAAGGTTACTTATTACGTCAGCACAGGAAAGTCTGAAGAAAAGGAAGAGGTTACTATTCCAACAGGACTTGCCGGAAAAGCTTTAAGCGATGTTCAGGCTGAATTACAGCAGTTGGGACTTAGCAAAGTAACGATTGAAAAGACAAAAAGCGAAGATGTAGCAGTAGGTAAAGTTATTTCTGTAAATCCAAAAGAAGGTACTTCTGTTTCCAAAGACACAGAAGTGACAATTACAGTCAGCATCGGTTCCGGCGATGAAATGGTATCCATACCAAATGTTCGTGGAGTAAAAGCAGCAGATGCACAGGCAACCTTAGAGAAAAAAGGACTGATTGTAACAGTGGAAGAAGCTTATGATGAAAATGCCGGTGTCGGAGAAGGTGAAGTATATGCACAGACTCCAAAGGCAGGAAATCGTGTAGAGGCAGGAACTTCTGTAACAATTAAGGTTCTGAATAAAAATGCTGCTTCCAATGGAAGTGGAGAGACACAGAATGGCGAAAGCGTAGAAGCCGGACAGTGGGCTACACCGGAAGACGTCAACATTGAAAAACCAAGCAATTATCAGGGTGGTCAGGTACGCCTTCGTCTGGTACAGGACGGAGACGGCAGCCAGAGTAGCGGAGGAAAAGTTATTCTTTCCGATAAGGTGCTGGAATTCAGTGAAAAAGGCGGCTACAATGTAGGAAGAATTGTAGGAAAAGAAGGCGTTTCCGAAGGAACATTGTATTTCGATGAAATGCAGGCTGATGGAAATTATAAAGTTTTATATCAGTATCAGTTAGAATTTAAACAAGAATAAGAAAATTTATGCCGATAGTTGGGGCAGGATTTTTAATCCTGTCCCATTTTGCATGTTCGGATAAATTTCTTGACAAATATGTTGTATACGACATACAATGAGATTGTTCTTGAAAGGATTGGTGAAAATAATGAGTGAATTTCGTGATTTTTTAGACGAACAGCTTGAGGATAAAGAGTTTAGAGAAGAATATGAAAATATGTCTCCGGAATTTGATATTATTCGAGCAATGGTAGCAGCAAGAAAAGAGCGAAATATGACACAAAAGGAATTAGCAGAAAAGACAGGGATAACGCAGGCAGATATTAGTCGTATTGAAAACGGTACACGTAACCCTAGCCTTGATATGATTAAAAGATTAGCAAAAGGAATGGGAATGAGGCTAAAATTAGAATTTATTTCAGAGCCAACAAAACGATAATGGAAATTAAAGAGTATATAATATTTACAGTATACAGAAAATGTGATATAACTAGAAAAGCTATAAAGAAATACAGGTAGGTTCAATGCAGGGAAGAATTATAAAAGGAATTGCCGGCTTTTATTATGTAACAGCAGAGTCGGAATTATATGAATGTAAAGCAAAAGGAATTTTCAGAAAAGAAAAAATGAAGCCGCTGGTAGGCGATTTGGTAGAAATAGAAATTTTAGATGAAGAAAAGAAACTGGGAAATATTGTAGATATTTTACCCAGAAAAAATTCTCTTATCCGTCCGGCTGTGGCAAATATTGATCAGGCTCTGGTTATTTTTGCCGCAAAAGAGCCAAATCCAAATCTGTCCTTACTAGACCGATTTTTAGTGACTATGGAGCGACAGGAAATTCCGGTTCTGATTTGTATCAATAAAGAGGATTTGGCGCTGCCGGAAGAAATAGAGGAAATCAAGACGATTTATCAAAGATGCGGTTATCCTGTCATCTTTACCAGTGCAAGCAAGGAAAAGGGAATTGATGAGCTTCGTGCTGTTTTAAACGGTAAGACCACAGCGGTGGCGGGCCCTTCCGGTGTTGGGAAATCTTCACTGACAAATTTGCTTGCTCCCGGTATCGACATGGAAACGGGAGAAATCAGTAAAAAGCTTGGAAGAGGACGTCACACCACAAGACATTCCCAGCTTATTGAATTGTGGCAGGAAACATATCTTATGGACACACCGGGATTTACTTCTTTTTATGTGGAAAACATGGAAAAAGAGGAGCTTCGTTATTATTTTCCTGAATTTCAGGATTATGAGGGAAGCTGCAGATTTCAGGGGTGTACCCATACCCATGAGCCGGGCTGTATGGTAAAAGAAGCTTTAGAGAATGGTAAAATCAGTCGAAAAAGATACGAAAATTATTTAGAAATGTATAGAGAATTAGAGGAAAAGAGGAGGTATTAGAAATGGAATATCAGTTATCCCCGTCTATCTTGGCGGCAGATTTTTCAAATCTGGGTGAGGAGATTACAAAAGTCGAAAGAGCTGGTGCACGTTGGCTTCATATTGATATTATGGACGGGCAGTTTGTGCCGTCTATCTCTATGGGAATTCCGGTGATTTCATCTATCAGAAAAAGAACAGATTTGTTTTTTGATGTCCATATTATGGCGCTGGATCCAACAGCTCTGATAGAAGACTTTGCAAAGGCAGGAGCAGATTTGATTACCGTTCATGTAGAAGCATGTCCAAATTTGGACAGAACATTGCGTCTTATCAGAGAAAAAGGCTGCAAGGTGGGTGTTGCCATCAATCCGGCTACTTCCGTGCACGTACTGGAAAATGTACTGGAAATCGTGGATATGGTGTTGATTATGACAGTTAATCCGGGATTTGGAGGACAGGCATATATTCCTTATTGTGCAAATAAAGTGCGTCAGATACGAGAAATGGCAAAGGAAAGAAATCTGACTTTGGATATTGAGGTTGACGGTGGAATTAACAAAAATACCATTCAGGAGGTAGTGGATGCCGGAGCAAATATTATTGTAGCCGGTTCTGCTGTTTTTCAAGGTGATGTTGATGCAAATGTCAAAGAACTGAAAGGAATTATGGAAAGATAATGAATACCGTACTGATATGTGGCGGATTTTTAGAAGAAGAAACTGCAAAAAGAGCATTGGAAAAAATCAAGCCCGACTGTATTATCGGTATTGATAAAGGCTTGGAATTTTGTTACAGAAATCAGATTTATCCTCAGTATATTCTAGGAGATTTTGACAGTATTGATAAAAAGGTGCTGGATTTCTATGAAAATCAGAAGGAAATTCCGGTGCAGCGATATAAGCCGGAAAAAGATGCCACAGATGCGAGAATAGGTCTGGAACTGGCATTAAAGCTGGGGAGTAAGAGGATTTTCCTGTTAGGGGCAACAGGAGGAAGATTAGACCATTATATGGGGAATTTGCAGTCTTTACAAGTGCCTTTAAAATATGGAGCAAAAGCGTGGATTATTGACAGCCAGAATGTCATTACTGTGTGGGACAGTTCCTTTTCTGTAAAAAAACAGGACAGCTTTGGGAAATATATTTCTTTTCTGGCAATGAGTGAAAAAGTGGAAGGAATTACATTAAAAGGCTTTAAATACCCTCTTTTGAAATATACCATGACAAATGATGATGGTATAGGTATTAGTAATGAAATGCAGGAAGATACAGTGTATGTGGAGTTTGAAAGAGGTATTCTTTTGATGATTATGTCGAGAGATAAATAATGAGAAATAAAATGTGGAAATTTTCCGTTTCAATTTGCATATCAAACAATAAGGCCATGGAATTTAACAGACATCGTCTGTTGAATTTCCGTGGTCTTATTGCAGTTAATTGTTAAAAAGTTTCTTCTAATGATGAAATCCATTCTTCGATTGTATTAACTAAAACCATTTGCTGCTTTAAAACAGCTATTCCTGTTTTGGGTATTTTCGGTATATTTTCTTTTTCTTGCAGATTTTGTGCTAAGTACATTTTAAGAATACCTATATTTTCTTTAATTTTGTTGATACATTCTTTTTGCATTTTGGGAGATAGACTGTCTAAATTTACAATTACAGCATTAAAGTCCAAAAAAAGATGTATGGGCTTCCCTGCAATCTCTAACATCAACTTTTCAAACTCTTTTTCTCCCGTTTCCGTTAAAGTATACACTGATTTCTCGGGCATTTTTCCCTCTTTTACGACTTCTCCTTTAATAAGTCCCTTTTTTTCCAGTTGAATAACTTTTTTATAAATAGACGGGGTACTGATTTTTACCCATTTAGATATATTTCGATATTCTACTAACTTTTGGATATCGTATGCCCCCATAGGTTCTTTTTTTAACATTCCTAAAACTATCAAATCAATCGTTGCCATCATATTTTACCTCTCCATATTTTACAGACTACAAATAAAATAAACCAAAAGCATATACTGTAATTTATAGTATTTTATCCCTATTGTCAAGACTATTGTGAGGCTTCTATTGACAACTACTATAAATTATAGTAGTATTTTACGATGAAACTATAATTTAAACTACTATAATTTATATTTAATTGAAAGGAGCTTTTACTACAATGAATGAACGTAATAGCAAAATGGAACTTTTAGGAAGCCACCTATCCCCAAAGCGTTAATGGCATTAGGTGTCCCAATTATGATTGGTATGCTGATAAATGCGCTTTACAATTTAGTGGACGCTTATTTTGTCGGTGGATTGGGAGAAAGTCCTATGGGAGCAATATCTATTGTTTTCCCATTAGGGCAGGTCGTAGTTGGACTCGGCTTAATGTTTGGTAACGGAGCAGCGTCCTATCTTTCAAGATTATTAGGAAAAGGCGATAAAAGCACCGCTAATAAGGTTGCAAGTACAGCCCTATATGGAAGTGTTTTTGTAGGAGCTATTTTAATTGTTCTTGCAATTATCTTTTTGGAGCCGATTTTGTCACTTTTAGGAGCAACGGACACTATTATGCCTTATGCTCTGACGTATGCAAGAATTTATGTGATTTCCTGCATTTTTAATGTATTCAATGTCACTATGAACAATATTGTTGCAAGCGAAGGTGCAGCAAAAACAACTATGTGCGCTTTGCTTTTAGGTGCAGTAATCAATATGGTTTTAGACCCTATTTTTATTTATACACTTAATATGGGGGTAGCGGGGGCTGCTATTGCGACAGCGATTTCACAAATAGTTTCTACGATTGTTTACTTGTTTTATGTTCTTAGAAAGAAAAGTGCTTTTTCATTCAGCCTTAAAGAATTTGTACCCAAAAAAGAAATTATGGTAGAAATATTAAAAATTGGTGTTCCTACATTAACTTTTCAGCTTCTTACCGGTTTGTCTATTGCATTGATTAACAGAGTTGCAAATGGATATGGCGACGCAGTAATCGCCGGAATGGGAGCAGTAACAAGGGTTACTTCTATGGGAACTTTAGTAGTATTCGGATTTTTGAAAGGTTTTCAACCGATTGCAGGATTTAGCTATGGAGCAAAGAATTTTGAACGCTTACGTCAATCAATAAAAGTTTCTATTTTGTGGTCTAGCATTTTTTGTGTAATTGCAGGATTACTTATGGCACTATTCTCTACTCAAATTATTTCACAATTTGCTAATGGAAATGAAGCCATGATTGCTGTTGGGCAAAAATCACTTATGGCAAACGGCTTCTCATTCTTCCCTTTTGGTTTTTATACCGTATATTCTTCATTGTTCCTTGCACTTGGAAAAGGCACTGCCGGCTTTATTCTTGGAGCTTGCCGACAAGGTATTTGCTTTGTTCCTGTTATTCTGTTTCTTCCGACACTTTGGGGAATGAATGGAATATTATATGCGCAGCCGATTGCAGACATAATTTCTGCTATTGTCACAGCTTTTATGGCACTGCATTTCCATAAAGAATTAGCGGAAGCATCTAAAAGCGGGATTATAAAAAAGGAATAAACTTTTCAACGTTGAAAATGTTGATTTACATTGAATTTGAAGCTCTATTGTGGTAATCTAAGAATTGCTATATTGGAGCTTCTTGTACATTTATATTACAGAAGAAAAATAAAAGAGATTAACATGATGGTTTGTGGCACTTGTTATGGCACTCGATGAGAGTAACAATAAGCGCAAGCCTATCAAATAAAGGAATTCTAAGGAGGAAAATAGAAAAATGAAATTAGGTATCGTAGGACTTCCTAATGTAGGTAAAAGTACATTATTCAATTCTTTAACAAAGGCGGGGGCAGAGTCAGCAAACTACCCTTTTTGTACCATTGATCCCAATGTAGGAATTGTAGCAGTTCCTGACGAAAGATTAAAACTTTTAGGTGACTTTTATCAGTCTAAAAAGGTAACGCCGGCTGTAATTGAATTTGTTGATATTGCCGGTCTTGTAAAGGGTGCGTCAAAGGGTGAAGGTCTGGGAAATCAGTTTTTGGCAAATATCAGAGAAGTAGATGCCATTGTACATGTTGTCAGATGCTTTGAGGATGAAAATGTAATCCATGTAGACGGATGTATTGATCCTCTTAGAGACATTGAAACCATTAACTTAGAGCTGATTTTCTCTGACTTGGAAATTCTGGAAAGAAGAATTGCAAAGACTACAAAGACAGCCAGAATGGATAAAGAAGCGGCAAAAGAATTAGAATTTTTAAAACAGGTAAAAGCGCATTTAGAAGACGGAAAGCCTGCATCTTCCATGGAACTTGACGGAGAAGAGCAGGAGCTTTATATGAAAGAATATAATCTTCTTACGTGGAAACCTGTTATTTATGCAGCAAATGTTTCAGAAGATGATTTGGCAGATGATGCAGCTTCCAACGAGTATGTGGCAAAAGTAAGAGAATATGCAAAAGAAACAGGAAGTGAAGTTTTTGCATTATGTGCAGAAATCGAACAGGAAATTTCTGAGCTGGAAGAAGATGAAAAGAAAGAATTTCTGGAAGATTTAGGTATTCAGCAGTCCGGTCTTGAAAAGTTGATTGTTGCAAGCTACCGTCTGTTAGGTCTTCTGAGCTTCTTAACAGCAGGAGAAGATGAGACAAGAGCATGGACGATTAAGGTAGGTACAAAAGCGCCTCAGGCAGCGGGAAAAATCCATACAGACTTTGAAAGGGGATTTATCAAGGCAGAGGTTGTAAATTATCAGGACTTATTAGATTGCGGCTCTTATGCAGGGGCAAGAGAAAAAGGTCTTGTGCGCATGGAAGGAAAAGAATATGTAGTACAGGACGGAGATGTAATCTTATTCCGTTTCAATGTATAAAAAAGACAGAATGACAAAGGCTAAATAAAAAATACAGAGGTGAATGAATGACAGAGCTTGAACTGAAAGAAGAAATTGAGAAAACAAGAAACGTTTTAAATATGGCAGTAAGAGAGAGATGGGGCTCAGGAAAGGTTTTGGATATCAGCAGAAATCTGGACTGCCTGATAGAAAAGTATATGGAAATACGCAATCAGAAAATGGTTGCGGGACAGTAAAAAAGACTTGTAAAAACAGAAAATTCATCTATAATTAGTGTTGTAGAAATACTACATTTTATCTTCGGATGAGTATACTCCTAATGTTTTAACATCAGTTCGGGTTAAAATGGATGAAATAGGGAGAAAGGAACAAAATTATATGATGAAGAAAGAGATGGGATGCAGGGAAAGACTCATAGATAAAAGAGATGGAGAACATACCAAGAAAACAGAGCGAAAAATAGCGGCGTATTTATTGGGAAACTTTGATAAAAGTCTTCATAGTACACTGTTGGAGCTGGCAGATGAGATTGGCGTCAGTGATGCTTCTATTGTTCGCTTTTGTAAAAGTATTGGTTATACAGGGTTTCAGGAATATAAGATTAACGCAGCGCTGCAAAGTGTGCCGGAACCAAGATTGTACAATCCGTCCTTGTCTGTGGACGATAATCCGGCGGAGATTTGCGATAAAATATTTGCAATAGAAAGCTCTGCATTGGAGCAGACAAAGCAGGAGCTTGATATTTCGGTTATGAATAAGGTCGCTGATGTGCTGTTAAAGGCAAGGCGGATAAATCTGGTAGGGACGGGAGGCAGCGCCATATCTGCAAGAGATTTTCAGCATAAGCTGTTAAAAATCGGTGTGAGGGCAGAATTGCAGGAGGACAAAGATTTGCAGCTTATGTCGGCATCCCTTTTGACAGAGGAGGACGTCCTGTTTGCTATTTCACATTCAGGAAGCAATCTGCATGTGGCAGAAACCATAGAGTTAGCACAAAAGAGAAATGCCAAAATAATTACACTGACAATGAAAAGTAAGAACATTTTAGTGGAAAAGGCAGACTATCCTTTGTATGTGGTCAGTGAAAAGACTATTTTTGAGTCGGAGTCCTTTAGCGCTCGTCTGGCACAGCTGGCAATGCTGGATTGTCTGGTTGCTTTGATGGCATTTAAAAACTTTGACGGTTCTCTTGAAGCGATGAAGGCAACGCGTATTGCAACATCTGTAAATAAAGAATAAAAGAATATAGGAATGAAAAGAGATAGGAAGTCGATAGGACTCCTATCTCTTTTTGGTTTCATGGGAAGCTGTGTCCTATGAAACGGATGTAAAATTACTACAAATTAGAGCGAAATAAAGTAGTGAGATTACAAAAATAAGTATAAATATAAGAAAAATACACAATAAAAGCGGTATAAAATTATGAAATACATATAAATATGATAAAAATAGAAAATATATTGTTGTAAAATTACTACATTAGTGCTATAATGCAATTATCAGAAAGGGAAAGGAGAAAGTCATGAAAGCGGTAGTTTTATATTCACCAAATGATTTTAAAACGGTTGAGGATTATCCGAAACCAACAATAGGACCTAATGATATGTTGCTGGAAATGAAAAGAACGGCTATTTGCGGTACTGATATTAGAATTCTGGAAGGAAAGAAAACAAAATCTGTTCGCTATGGACATGTAATCGGACATGAAATCAGCGGTGTGATTTGTGAAGTAGGAGAGAATGTACAGGGATATCAAGTAGGAGACAGAGTTGCTGTGGAAAACGTAATACCGGACGGCTCCTGTGCAATGTGTGTAAGTGGACACGATAATATTTGCCTGAACAGAAAGGCAATTGGATATGAATTTGACGGCGGATTTGCAGAATATGTTCTGCTTCCTCAAGAAGCGATTGAAGGAGGAAATGTAGTAAAACTGTCAGATGATGTTTCTTTTGGAGAAGGTGCATTGATTGAACCATTATCATGCTGTCTGAGAGGACAGAAAAATGCAGGAGTAAAATTTAACGATGTTGTCGTTATTATCGGAGCAGGACCTATTGGTTTGATGCACATTATTTTGGCAAAAGCAGCAGGAGCTCGTAAAGTAATCGTTAGCGAATTAAATGAATTCAGACGTGAAAAAGCTTACGAGTGTGGTGCAGATATTGTTGTAAATTCTGCAGAAGAAGATTTGAAACAGATTGTTATGAATGAAACAGATGGAATTGGAGCAGATGTTGTTTTAATTGCTATTGGAATTCCACAGCTTGTTAATTCTAATTTAGAATTGGTAAGAAAGACAGGTTCTGTTTGTCTGTTTGCCGGATTTACAAAAGGTGTTATGGCAGAAATTGATCCAAACTTGATTCATTATGGAGAAATCAATGTATGCGGTTCCAGTGCATATAAACGTCAGGATTATCATGAGGCGGCGCAGATGGTTATGAGCGGAGCAGTAAATCTGAAACCGATTATTACAAAGGTATTTAAACTGGAAGAATTTCAGGAAGCATACGAGGCTGTAAAAAGCGGCAAGGAATTAAAAGTCGAAATTGAACCGTAAAAATATAAGAAGAGAAGAAATAAAAAGCAGACGAAAAGGAGATATGTAATTATGGCAATGATGGGAAAAGATGTAAGATTAGCAAGATTAGTAAATCCAAAGAGCAACAAAATGATGGCAATTACCGTAGACCATGCAATTTCCAGAGGAATTGCACCTATGACAGGTCTTCATGATATTCAGGGAGCGATTGATAAAATTGTTGCAGGAAAACCGGATGCGATGACTATGACAAAGGGTATTCAGGAAAGATGCTGGGGCCCATATGTTGGTTCAGGTATTTCTGTATTACAGAAAATTTCCAATTATTCTCCTACTGCACCTACCAATGATATTGTATTCGGATGTGTAGACGCAGCTATCCGCATGGGAGCAGATGCAGTATCTATGGGAGCTATGACCTTAGGAGATTTCCAGAATGAACAGTTTGAAAGAATTGGAGAAGTATCTGACTACTGTGACCGTATGGGAATGCCTTTAATCGGACATATTTATCCAAAGGGAGAAAGCGTACCAACAGATGAAAGAACCTCATGGGAAAATATTGCATACTGTGTACGAAGCGCTTGCGAATTAGGTATGGATGTTGTAAAAACAACATATACAGGAGATCCAGAAAGCATGGCAAAAGTTGTAGCATGTGTACCATCTTCTTTCAGAATTGTAATTCAGGGTGGCGATTCCTGTAAAACATTAGATGACTACCTTCAGATGACAAGAGATGCCATGGATTGTGGTGTAGGCGGTGTTACAATGGGAAGATTTGTATGGGATTACAAAGATGTAACAGCTCTTGTAATTGCACTTCGCTATATTATTCATGAAGGATATAGTGTAAAAGAAGCAAAAGAGCTTCTGGCACAGTTAGAGAACGATAAAAATTACGAACAGTTTTAAGAAAACAGAAAGTAAGGGCGGGTTATAAGTTATGGAAAAGGAATACTTACTGGGAGTAGATGTAGGAACTACAAGTATAAAAGTAGCAATTATTGATAAAAATGCAAAGCTTCTGGGAATTAGCAGCAGCTCTTATCCTCTTATTACACCGAATCAGGATTATGTTCATATTGATACTGAGGGCATGTGGCAGGCGTACTTAAAGTGTATAAGACTGTTGCTTCAGGGGAAGGGGATTTCTCCTGAAAAAATAGCAGGTATTGGAATTTCCAGCTTATGCCCCGGTCTTGCTGCTATGGATGAAAAAGGAAATATTTTAGTAGAGCCTATTATTTATTCCGACAGACGAAGCACAGAAGAAGCAGAAATAATAAAAGCAGCAGTGGGGGGTGAAAAGCTCTTTGATATTACAGCAAACAACTGTATGGCAGGAGCACATTCCGGTACTTCCATGCTGTGGATTAAGAGAAATTTACCGGAAATTTATGAGAAAACAAAATATTTTGGTCATATTAATACTGTTTTGGCACAGAAAATGACTGGGAATTTTGCAATAGATTATTCCAATGCTTCTTATACAAATTTATTTGAAACACAGAAAGGTCATAAAGGACAGTGGTCTGATTACCTTTGTGAAACTATCGGAATTGCAAAAGAAAAATTACCGCCATTGATGAATTCTTCTGAAGTAGTAGGCGGTCTTATAAATGAAGATATTATTTCACTGGGAATTTCCAAAGGAACTCCGGTGGTAATCGGAGGAGCAGATACACCTTGTGCTACTTTGGCAGCAGGTGTAAAAGCCAATGGAGATGCTTGTGAGTCAGTAGGAACAACAAATGTTTTGACTATTTGTGTAGATAAGCCAAAGTTTGATAAAAGTTTTATCAATCGTTGCCATGTGGTAGAAGGAACCTGGATTTACCAGGGGGCTATGTCTTATACAGGAGCAGCCTATCAGTGGTTTCGTGATAAATTTTGTCAGGATTTAATGGAAGAAGCAGCAGGAAGCAAGAAAAATTCTTTTACACTTATGAATGAAGAAGCAGAGAAAGCAGCCCCCGGATGTGGCGGAGTTGTTTTTCTTCCCTATATGCAGGGAGAAAGAAGCCCTGTATGGGACCCCTATGCAAGAGGTGTATTTTTCGGAGTATCTTTAAAAAGTGAAAGAAAAGAATTTAATCGTGCAGTTATGGAAGGCTGTGATTATGGCCTTCGCCAATTATGTGAAATCGCAGAGAAAGTAACAGGGGAAAAATTAGAGAAATTTGCATCTATCGGAGGAGGAGCAAAAAGCGACCTCTGGGCACAGATGAAAGCAGATATTACAGGAAAAACCATAGAAATTTTGGACATGAACGATATGGCACCTGTGGGAGCTGCATTGCTGGCTGGAGTGGGAGCAGGAATTTTTAAAGATCCGGTAGAAGCTTCTGAAAAGGTAGAGAAAAAACTATATAAGAAAGTTACCAGCAGTGATAAGTATCAGGATGTTTATGAAAAGAATTATCAAATTTACATTCGATTATATCAGCAGGTGAAGGAGCTTTACAAAATTAATACAAATTTGAAATAGGAGAGGGATTACGTATGAAGAAAAAAATTTTAGCGGGAATACTTACTATGGCAATGCTGTGCACAGGATTAGTAGGATGTGGAAGTAAAAATGAAACAGTGGATGGAGACTCTAAAGAGAAAAAAGTTAGTATTACTATTTCTGTTCCAGACCCTGATGTATCCTATATTTATCAGGCAGCAGAGGAATTTGCAAAGCGTGCCAACGAGTATTCAGATGGAAGCCTTGAATTTAAAGTGTCTGGAAATGGCTCTTTGTACGGTGGTGATACAGCAGCAGGTATTAAACAGCTTTCAGCAGGATCTTTACAGATGTTGATATTGGCAAGTTCTGTTTATGCAAGTTTTGAACCTGGATATAATGTGATTTCTGTTCCGTATATGTTTGATGATCAGCAGCAGTTTTTGGATTACTTAAACAGTGATGTGGGAACAGAATTAATGAACAGAGTATCAGATATGGGTATTACAACAGTTGGTAAATGGACAAGATCTATGCGTAAAGTAACCAATTCTGTTCGCCCTGTAAATGCACCGGAAGATTTAGATGGTATGGTATTACGAGTTCCAAATAACTCCTTGTATGTAGAATTCTTCGGAGCATGTGGTGCAGTTACAACACCAATGAATTTCTCAGAGGTTTACAATGCGTTACAGCTAAATACTTTGGATGGACAGGAAAACCCAATTGACGTACCATATTCTAATAAATTTTATGAGGTACAGAAATACATATCAGGAACAGATCACATGGCTGATACATGGCTTGTGGGAATTAACAGTAAATTGTATGACAGTTTAAGTGACAAGCAGCAGGAGGCAATTACAAAAGCAGGTGAAGAAGTACAGCAGTGGAATGTGGAATTTATGGAAAAAGAAGACCAGAAAGCACTGGATACTTTAAAAGAAAACGGTATGGAATACAATGACATTTCAGAGGAAGACCGTGAAAAATTTGTTGAAGTTTCTAAATCTTGCTATGACAAATTTAAAGAGCTGATTAAAGATGATGAGCTGTTTGACGCTACTGCTGAATTTTGTGGTAAAGCAGAATAGAGCAATGGGGGAATTTTCATGGAGAAAAAGAAAAGTGTCATTTCAAAGGTATTTGGATGTGTAAATAAAGTAGAAAATGTAATTTTGGCAATTATGGTTGTGGGAATGCTGGTGACTATTCTTTTGCAGATTATCGGACGTGTAATCGGACATCCCTTCCCATGGACAGAAGAAACCAGCCGTTACCTGTTTTTATGGATGATGTTTGTGGCTTTGGCATCAGGATTTAATCAGGCAGAGTCATCTCGTGTTACCTTGCTTTTACAGGTAGGACCTAAGTGGCTGAAAAAATTCAGTGAAATTTTATATGCGGTAATTGTTGTTGCATTTTTCGGATTTATGATTATATGGGGTATTGAAGTTGTACGCCAGCAGATTATGATGAAGGAAATGGGAACAGCATTGGCAATTCCTATGTGGGTAATCGGTATTTGCCAGCCCATAGCAGGTGTGCTTGGAATTATCGGTGTGGCAGAAAGTTTCCTTGAACACCACGAAAAGGTGGCAATCGGAGACAAAGAAACAGAAAAACAAAAGGCATTGGAACAGGGGTGATAGATTATGAGTTGGGCATTGATTATTATTTTCATTGTATTGATGTTTCTGGGAGTACCCATTGCAGTATCTTTGGGAGCATCAGCAGTTATCTGCATTGTAACCATGTCTGATATACCGCTTTCCTTAGCTGCACAGTCTATGTTTACATCTATGAACAGCTTTATTATGGTTGCTGTTCCTCTGTTTATTCTGTGCGGTTCATTGATGGACGAGGGCGGTGTGGCAGATAAGATTTACGGACTTGCAGAAGCTCTGGTTGGCTGGATTTACGGCGGATTAGGTCATGTATCGGTTGTGGTAAATATGATTTTTGCGGGGATGTCCGGTTCTTCTGTGGCAGCGATTGCATCTATCGGTAAGATGAGTATTAACGCCTTGAGCAAAAAAGGATATCCAAAGGATTATGCAACGGCAATCAACTTGTCCGGTTCTATGTTGGCTTCCGTTATTCCGCCCAGTATTTTGATGATTAACGCAGCGGCAACGGCAAATGTTTCCATCGGAAAAGCTCTTTTGGCAGGTTTAATTCCGGGAATTATTATCGGATTGATTTTTATGGTGTATAATTACTTATACTGCAAGAAGCATGGAATTGGAGACCGTACTTCTTTTGAAGCCAAAAAGCTGGGAAAAGCGTTTATAAATGCAATTCCTGCACTTTTGACACCGGTTATTTTATTAGGCGGCGTATATACAGGCTTTTACACACCCACAGAAGGTGCGGCTATTGCCGTTGTTTACACGATTTTAGTATCCATTTACGTATACAAAAATTTGACATGGAAAGATATTCCGAGAATTATCTGTAAAAACGCAAGATCCACAGGAACAATCTTATTCGTGGCAATCGCAGCAAAACCGGCATCTTTACTCTTTGAGTTAGATGGACTTCCGTCAAAGGTAGCTAATATGATTACAGGAATATCAGATAATCGTATTATCATTATGTTTGTGTTATACGCATTCTTAATTGTTGTAGGTATGTTTATGGATGCAACGGCAGCTATCTTCATTTTAGTACCGATTTTATTGCCGGCAGTACAGGCAGTAGGCGTATCACCGTTATTCTTTGTAGTATTTTTAGTTATTACATTATCCTTTGGTTTGATTACACCACCTGTCGGAGTATGCTTGTATGCAGCGGAAAATGTTACGGGAATACCTCTTGAGAGGATTATAAAGGCATCTGTACCGTGGATTTTGCTGATTGCAATTTCTCTTTGCATCTTTATTATATTCCCGCAGATTATCACGGCTCCGGTAGAATTGATTTTCGGAGCATAGCAGTAAGGAGGTTTTTATATTATGAAAATTGTTGTATTAGACGGTTACACAGAAAATCCCGGCGATTTAAGCTGGGATGCTCTGAAAGAATTTGGAGAGCTTGTTGTATATGACAGAACACCCGTAGATAATGACGAGGAAATTATTTCCCGCATTGGAGACGCCGAGGTAGTCTATACCAATAAAACACCGATTAACAAGCATGTAATTGACACCTGTAAAAACATGAAGATGATTAGTCTGCTGGCAACCGGTTACAATGTAGTGGATTACCAGTACGCAAAGGAAAAAGGAATACCGGTCACCAATGTGCCGACTTACGGAACAGCATCCGTAGGACAGTTTGCAATGGCGCTTCTTCTGGAAATCTGTCACCATATCGGACATCATAATGAAACGGTACACGAAGGCAAATGGCAGAACCATGAAGACTGGTGCTACTGGGATTACCCTTTAATTGAGCTGGATAACAAAACCATGGGTATCATCGGATTTGGAAAAATCGGACAGACCACAGGCAAACTGGCAAAGGCTATGGGAATGCACGTTCTTGCCTATGACTCTTATCCGAATGAAACAGGAAAAGCCATTGCAGAATATGTGTCCTTAGACGAACTGCTGGAAAAATCAGATGTGATTGCTCTGCACTGTCCGCTGTTTCCTGAGACAGAGGGAATTATCAACAAAGAAAATATTGCCAAGATGAAGGACGGCGTTATTATTTTGAATAATGCAAGAGGACCTCTTGTAGTAGAGCAGGATTTGGCAGATGCCTTAAATTCAGGTAAAGTTTATGCAGCAGGACTGGATGTGGTATCCACAGAACCGATTAAGGGAGATAATCCTTTATTAAAGGCAAAAAACTGCATTATTACGCCGCATATTTCATGGGCGCCGAAGGAAAGCAGACAGAGAATTATGGATTGTGCCTATGAAAATCTGAAAGCTTATGTGGAAGGAACTCCACAGAATGTTGTAAATAAATAGGAAGAAAAGAGGCAGGTCATGAGCAGACAAATTGAATTTGAACACTTAAATCTTTCTAAATGGATACCTGACGAGGAGTTGAAAAACTTCAAATCTACGGTGGAGCATGCAAGAAATACTCTTGTAAAAAGAGATGGAGCAGGAAATGATTTCACAGGCTGGTTAAATCACCCTGTTGCGTATGACAAAGAAGAATTTGAAAGAATTTTACAGGCAGCAGAAGAAATTAGGCAGAATTCCGATGTACTTTTAGTAGTGGGAATTGGCGGTTCTTATTTAGGCGCAAGAGCTGCAATAGAATTTTTGCACCACAGCTTTTTTAACAGTTTGCCGGATGAAAAACGAAAAGCACCCCGCATTTATTTTTGCGGAAACTCGAATTCCTCAAAATATCTGGCAGACTTGGAGGATATGCTGGAAGGATGCGACTTCTCTGTCAATGTGATTTCCAAATCAGGAACGACCACAGAGTCGGCAGTGGCTTTTCGTATTATTAAGCAGAAATTAGAAGAAAAATACGGAAAAAAAGAAGCTGCAAAACGTGTTTACGCCACCACAGATAAGGCAAACGGAGCATTGAAGAAAATGGCAGACAAAGAAGGCTATACCTGCTTTGTGATACCGGACGACATAGGAGGGCGATATTCCGTTCTTACAGCAGTCGGTCTTTTGCCGATTGCCGTAAGCGGAGCAGATATAAAAGCTTTGATGCAGGGCGCAGCAGATATGCGTCAGAGAGTGTTGGAAGCACCTTACGAAGAAAATCCCTCTTTACAATATGCGGCATGTCGCAACCTTCTTTTGAGAAAAGGAAAAGAAATTGAGCTTCTGGCAAATTATGAACCAAGCCTTCATTATTTTTCAGAGTGGTGGAAACAGCTTTATGGAGAGAGTGAAGGAAAAAATCAAAGAGGTCTGTTCCCTGCATCCGTAGATTTAACCACAGATTTACATTCTATGGGACAATATATACAGGACGGAGCCAGAATTTTATTTGAAACCGTACTCTATGTGGAAGAAACAGAAAGAAATGTTTTTATTCCTGAGGCGGCAGAGGATTTAGACGGATTGAATTATCTGGCAGGAAAGAGCATGGAATTTGTCAATCATGCGGCAATGGAAGGCACAATTTTAGCACACGAAACAGGAAACGTACCTGTCATGCGGATAAAACTTCCAAAACAGGATGAATACACCTTAGGACAGATGTTCTGTTTTTTCTGGTTTGCCTGCGGAGTGAGCGGCTATATCGGAGGAATAAATCCTTTTGACCAACCGGGTGTAGAGAGTTATAAAAGCAATATGTTTGCCCTTTTAGGAAAACCGGGATTTTAAAATTGTAAAAAAGACTGTCGTTTTGTGGCAGTCTTTTTTATTAGCTGAAATATTTCTTGACTTTCAAATCTTACAGATGTAAGATTAAAGAAAAAATGAAATAATTCAGGTAGGAGGGCTTTATGAAGAAGAAAAAAAGAAGGCAAAAAAAGTTAAAATATGCGGCAATTAGTTTAAGCATACTGGTAATTTTTGCTGTTGTAGGAATTTTTGCTTTTCGGGTAATGATAAAAGAAAAACCGGAAGATTTACTGAAGGAATATATGGCGCATATTGAAAAGAAAGAATATGAAGAAATGTATTCCATGATTGACACAAAATCTGTAAAAGAAGAAAAATTTCTGGAGAGAAATTCGAAAATTTATGAGGGAATGGAAGTTGAAAATTTAAAAATTACAGAAATTCAGGTGGGGAAAAAGGAAGGAAAAGAAGTTCCTGTTTCTTATCATACAGCCTTTGATACATTGGCAGGCGTTGTGGAATTTGATAATAAAGCTGTTTTTGTTGACACAAAGGAAGGTTATAAATTACGCTGGAAGGACAGTTTAATCATACCAAATCTCACAAGAACAGATAAAATACAGGTGGAGACCATACCGGCACAGAGAGGTCAGATATTAGACAGAAACGGAAGGATGCTTGCAGGAAAAGGACTTGCAACCTCTGTGGGAATTGTGCCGGGCAAATTAGAAAATAAAGAAGAAGCATTTCAGAAATTAGGGGAAATCCTGCAAATTCAACCGGAGGGAATACAGAGTAAATTAGAAGCAGAATGGGTAAAAGAGGACTCTTTTGTACCTGTTGCAACTATTTCGGGAGAACAGGAAACAGAAGACAAGCTGTTGGAAATTTCCGGAGTTATGCTTTCCGATGTGGAGGTGCGCAGCTATCCCTTGAAGGAGGCAGCGTCTCATTTAATCGGCTATGTGCAGGCAGTGACGGCAGAGGATTTGGAAGCCCATAAAGGAGAAGGATATCATGCTAACAGCGTAATCGGAAGAAGCGGTATGGAAGGTCTTTTTGAGAAACGTTTAAAGGGGCAGGACGGATGCAAAATCTCTATTTTTTCCGAAGATGGAACAGAAAAGGAAGTTGTGGCAAGCAAGATAAAAGAAGACGGAGAGAACATTCTATTAACCATTGATGCAGAGCTTCAAAAAAGCTTATACGAACAGTTTCGGGAGGATAGAGGATGCTCTGTGGCAATTCATCCGTACACAGGGGAAGTATTGGCTTTGGTGAGCACACCGTCCTTTGATAACAATGAATTTATTACGGGAATGTCTTCGGAAAGATGGACAAGCTTAAATGAAGATGCAAATTTGCCTTTATATAATCGCTTTCGGCAGATTTGGTGTCCGGGTTCTTCTTTGAAACCCATCGTGGCCGGAATAGGACTGAAAACAGGTGCTTTTACACCGGAGGAAGACTTTGGAAACGAGGGACTTTCTTGGCAGCAAAGCTCCTCATGGGGAGATTATAAAGTGACGACCTTGCATGTTTACGAACCGGTTATTTTGAAAAATGCGTTGATATGTTCAGACAATATTTACTTTGCAAAGGCAGCCTTAAAAATCGGTCAGGAGAACTTTATGAAGGGCTTGGAAGGGCTTGGATTTAAACAGGAATTGCCTTTTGAAATTCAAATGTCACCGTCTCAGTATGCCAATAACGGGCAGATTGAAACAGAAATTCAACTGGCGGACAGCGGTTACGGACAGGGACAGATTTTAGTCAATCCGCTGCATCTGGCAAGTATGTATACTGCCTTTTTAAATGACGGAAATATGCTCAAGCCTTCTCTGGAATATCAGGAGGAAAAGCAGGGAGAAGCATGGCTGGAGGGCGTATTTTCACCGGAACATGTAAAGGCAATTATGGAAGGGCTGATTGGGGTGGTAAATGATCCAAACGGCACAGGCTATGCTCTGCGCAGAGATGATATTTTACTGGCAGGAAAGACAGGAACTGCAGAAATCAAGGACTCTCAGGAAGACACAGAGGGAACGGAAATCGGCTGGTTTTGCAGCTTTACCGCAGAAAAAGAGGCAGAAAAACCTATTATGCTTATCAGTATGGTAGAGAATGTAAAGGATTTAGGAGGAAGCGGCTATGTAGTGGGCAAGGATAAGGCGGTTCTTGAGCAGTATTTTGAGCGTGAGGAATAACGAAATTACCGTTGACAGTAAAAGGTGTAAATTATATAATAAGGGCGCATGAAAACGAAGTAAAAAACAGTAAAATACGGATGGGAAAAAATATGAAAAGTGTGATTATAGGAATTGCCGGAGGAACAGGCTCCGGAAAGTCAACGTTTACAAACCGATTAAGAGATGAATTTAAAGATAATGTAGCAGTCATTTATCATGATAATTATTATCGTGACCAAAGTGATATACCTTTAGAGGAGCGTAAGAAAACTAATTACGACCATCCGGATGCAATGGAAACCGAGCTTTTGGTACAGCAGCTTCAGGAGCTGAAGGAAGGCAAGAGCATACAATGTCCAGTATATGATTATACACAGCATAATCGTTCCGGTGAGGTTCAGACCGTTGAACCGAAAAAGGTTATTCTTTTAGAGGGAATTCTTGTGTTGGCAGATGAACGTCTGCGGGATTTGATGGATATTAAAATCTATGTAGAAGCAGATGCGGACGAGAGAATTTTACGCCGTGTTATCCGAGACGTAAAGGAAAGAGGAAGAGATATCGAAGGAGTGGTAGAGCAGTATCTGACAACGGTAAAGCCTATGCACTATTTATATGTAGAGCCTACCAGAAGTACGGCAGATATTGTCATTAACAGCGGTATGAATTCCACGGCTTTTGAATTGGTGAAAAATACCATACAGAAAATTTTAGACAGTGAAGAATAAAAGGGAGTTGTTACTTTAGGTGCATATCAAAAAATATTTATACATTTTATGCTCAGTCTGTGCTCACTTTGAGCTTGTAATCTCAAAGCGTGCTCGACAAATTCGCTAAAAGTGTATAAATATTTCTGTATGACATTTAAAGTGACAACTCCTTTTGCGTACACAGCAACAGAAAAGCAGTTGACAAAAAATGAAAAAACTCTTGCATAATCGAAAAAGTAGATGTATAATTATGCAAAATAAAATTTTAAATATACATAAAAGTAAGAATTTTATGAAAGACAGGATAGAGAGAAAGGAAGAATGAGATGATTAAAGTAGGAATTATTGGCTCTACGGGATATGCAGGCGGAGAACTTGTAAGAATTTTAACCGGGCATAAAAATGCAGAAATTAAATGGTATGGTTCCAGAAGTCATCTTGACAAAAAGTATGCGGACGTTTACAGAAATATGTTTCAGATTGTAGATGCCGCCTGTATGGACGACGATATAGAAACACTGGCAGAACAGGTAGATGTAATCTTTACCGCAACGCCACAGGGACTGTGTTCTTCTCTTGTGAATGAAGAAATCCTTTCAAAAGTTAAAATCATAGATTTAAGTGCTGACTTTCGTTTAAAAGATGTGTCTGTCTATGAAAAATGGTATAAAATCACACATAAAAGTCCACAGTTTCTTCCAGAAGCAGTATACGGATTATGTGAAATCAACAGGGAAAAAATTAAAAATGCAAGGCTTGTGGCAAACCCGGGATGTTATACTACCTGTTCCATTTTGTCGGCATATCCCCTTGTAAAAGAAGGCTTGATTGACACAGATACCTTGATTATTGATGCAAAATCCGGTACCTCCGGAGCAGGACGGGGAGCAAAAATTGACAATCTTTTCTGTGAAGTAAATGAAAATATGAAAGCGTATGCCGTTGGAAATCACCGTCATACACCGGAGATAGAAGAACAGTTGGGATATGCGGCAGGAGAGGAAATTGTTTTGAATTTCACCCCTCATCTTGTACCAATGAACAGAGGAATTTTAGTTACAGAGTATGCAAAACTAAAAAAAGAAGTTACTTATGAAGAAGTAAAAAAAGTCTATGATAAATACTATGGTGAAGAAAAATTTGTTCGTGTTTTGGAAAAGAATGTATATCCGGAAACAAAATGGGTAGAGGGAAGCAATTATACAGATATCAGTTTTCAGATTGATGAAAGAACCAACCGAATTATTGTCATGGGCGCTCTTGACAATCTGGTAAAAGGTGCGGCAGGTCAGGCAGTACAGAATATGAATTTAATGTTTGGATTAGATGAAAAAGAGGGACTTGAGCTTATTCCCATGTTTCCATAGGAGAGGTGACAGCATGATAAGAACAATGGTAATTGAGGACTACGAGGAAGTATACAGCTTATGGAAAAAGATACAGGGATTTGGAATTCGCAGTATTGATGACTCAAAAGAAGGAGTGAGAAAATTTCTGGAAAGAAATCCAAATACCAGTGTAGTAGCAGTGGAAAATTCGAAAATTGTGGGGGCAATTTTATGTGGACATGACGGACGCAGAGGCTGTCTTTATCATGTATGTGTAGATGAAAAATATCGAAGAAAAGGGATTGGAAAAGCCATGGTGGTGGCGGTTATGGATGCACTGCAAAAAGAAGGAATTAACCATGTTTCTTTAATTGCTTTTGCTCAGAACGATATCGGAAATACCTTTTGGAATACTATTGGATGGCAGCAAAGACAGGACTTAAACTATTATGATTTTATTTTAAATACAGAGAATATTACACAGTTTAATGTGCAGCAGGAGGGATAAAATGAAGAAAATAAAGGGCGGAGTAACTGCCGCAAAAGGGTTTGAAGCAGCGTCCGCAGCAGCGGGAATTAAATATCAGGGAAGAACCGATATGGCTTTGGTATATAGCCAAAAGCCTTGTGAAGCAGCCGGTACTTTTACCACAAATGTGGTGAAAGCAGCCCCTGTAAAATGGGATAAAAAAGTAGTGGAAAGTAACGTCAAGCCACAGGTTGTTGTTATCAATTCCGGAATTGCCAATGCCTGTACAGGAGAAACAGGAATGGAATGCTGCAAGGAAGTGGCAAAAGAGGCGGCAAAAGCGCTGGAAACCGAAATGGAAAGCGTACTAATCGGTTCTACCGGAGTGATTGGCATGCAGCTTCCGGTAGAAAAGATGAAGGACGGTGTGCATTTACTTGCCAAAGAAAAAGCGGAAGGCTTGGAAATGGGAAATTTGGCTGCGAAGGCGATTATGACTACGGATACAAAAGAAAAAGAAGCAGCAGTAACCATTGAACTTGACGGAACAACCGTGACTATTGGCGGAATGGCAAAGGGCTCAGGCATGATACATCCCAATATGTGTACCATGCTGGCGTTTATTACAACAGATGCGGTGATTTCAAAAGAAGCGTTGCAGGCGGCTTTGAGCAGTGATGTGGAAGAAACCTATAACATGATTTCTGTGGATGGAGACACCTCTACCAATGACACAGTTTTGCTTTTAGCCAACCAGATGGCAGGAAATAAGGAAATTCAAAAAGGCACAAAGGAGTTTGAAATTTTTAAAGAAGCCCTTCATGAAGTCAATACAACCTTGGCAAAGAAAATCGCCGGTGACGGAGAAGGAGCTACCGCTCTTTTGGAGGTGACGGTTCAGGGAGCAGAGACGAAGCAACAGGCAAAAACGTTGGCAAAATCTGTGATTTGCTCCAATCTTACGAAAACAGCCATTGCAGGACATGATGCCAACTGGGGCAGAATTCTCTGTGCCATGGGTTATGCAGGAGTGGAATTTGAACCGGAAAAAACAGACTTGTTTATACAGAGCAGCGCAGGAGAATTAAAGCTTGTAGAAAACGGAATGGCTCTGAATTACAGTGAGGAAAAAGCAACAGAAATCTTATCACAGGCAGAGGTTTGTGTTGTGGCAGATATAAAAACAGGAACAGAAAAAGCAACAGCGTGGGGCTGTGATTTGACACATGGATATATTGATATCAATGCAGATTATAGGAGCTAAGAAGATGAATAAAAATATGGAAAAATATCTTGAAAAAGCAAAGGTTTTAGTAGAGGCTCTGCCTTATATTCAGAAGTTTAACAGAAAAATTATCGTAGTAAAATACGGCGGAAGCGCCATGACGGACGAAGCCTTAAAAAGAAAGGTAATCGAAGATGTAACTCTTTTAAAACTGGTTGGATTTAAACCTATCGTAGTACACGGCGGAGGCAAGGAAATCAGCAAATGGGTGGCAAAAACCGGCAAAGAGCCACAGTTTATCAATGGTCTTCGTGTAACAGATGAGGAAACCATGGAAATTGCAGAAATGGTTTTAGGAAAAGTAAATAAAAGTCTGGTACAGCTGGTGGAAAGTCTGGGTGTCCGTGCCATTGGAATTAGCGGAAAAGACGGCGGTCTTTTAAAAGTAGAAAAGAAGTATTCAGATGGAAAGGATATTGGATTTGTAGGAGAAATTAAAGAGGTAAACAGCAGCGTTTTATACGACCTTTTGGAAAAAGATTTCCTTCCGATTGTGTGTCCGGTGGGGCTGGATGACGAGTGGAATACTTATAATATCAATGCAGATGATGCAGCCTGCGCTATTGCAAAAGCAATGCACGCAGAGAAGCTTGCGTTCCTGACAGATATGGAGGGCGTTTATAAAGATCCTTCTGATCCATCTACTTTAATTTCTGAATTGTGGGTAAAAGATGCAGAGAAATTGATGGAAACAGGCTGTATTGGAGGGGGAATGCTCCCGAAATTACACAGTTGCATTGATGCTATTGAGAACGGAGTTTCCCGTGTGCATATTTTAGACGGACGTATTCCACATTGCCTGTTGCTGGAGATTTTCACCAATAAAGGAATTGGAACTGCCATTTTGCAGGAAGGAGAAAATAAGTATTATGATGAATAAAAGTATAGAAGCTTCAGAAGAAAATCTACTTCATATTTACAATCGTTTTCCTATTGCTTTTGAACACGGAGAAGGCATGTATTTATATGACGAAAACAGTAAAAAATATCTGGATTTTGGGGCGGGATTTGCTGTTTCTGCGCTGGGATACGGAAATAAAAAGCTGGCAAAAGCGTTAAAAAAACAGATTGATTTACTCTATCATACCTCCAATCTGTATTATCATAAGAACTGTGCCGAGGCTGCCGAAAAATTAAATCAATACGCACAGATGGATAAAATATTTTTTACAAACAGCGGCGCTGAAGCCATAGAAGGAGCGTTGAAAACAGCCAGAAGATATGCGTATAATAAAAAATCCGGCAAATATCAATTTATTGCCATGGAAAATTCTTTTCACGGACGTACCTTCGGAGCGTTGTCTGTCACAGGGCACGAGGCATACAGAACGCCTTTTGAACCCTTAGTTCCCGGTGTGTCTTTTGCAGAATTTAACAACATTGAAAGTGTAAAAAAACTGGTTACAGATAGGACTTGTGCCATTATTTTAGAGCCAATTCAGGGCGAAGGCGGTATTCATCCGGCAACACAGGAATTTATGGAAACAGTCCGAAAGCTCTGCGACGAAAAGGATATTTTGTTGATTTTTGATGAAGTGCAATGCGGTATGGGAAGAAGCGGTTCTATGTTTGCATGGCAGGGCTACGGAGTGAAACCGGATATTCTTGCAATGGCAAAAGGAATTGGAAGCGGTATTCCGGTAGGCGCTTTTGCAGTGACAAAAAAGGTAGCGGAAAATTCCTTAAAACCGGGAGACCACGGAGCAACCTACGGAGGAAATCCGTTAGCATGTAAAGCTGTAAAAACAGTTCTCGATATCTTTGAAGAAGAAGATATTTTAGGACATGTAAAAGAAATTACCCCTTATTTGGAAGATAAATTAGACAGTTTAACAGAAGAATTGGACTGTGTTTTGGAAAGAAGAGGGAAAGGTCTGATACAGGGGATTGTTTTGAAACAGCCGGTAGCAGAAGTGTGCACAAAAGCCATGGAGGAAGGATTACTGGTCATTCAGGCACAGGGAAATGTACTGCGTCTTGTACCGCCTCTTATTGTGGAGAAAGAGCACGTGGATGAAATGATAGAAAAACTGAAAAAAGCATTGCGTTAAAAAAGAGCGGGGAACATTTTATGCGTTTTTCCATAAAATATTACTGTAACGTCATAACAGAAAAATTTCTGTTTATGTATAGGGGTGAAATTATGGATAATTATCGTATGAATTATGGAGTTTCCCGCTCTTGTAATTGTAAAATGAAACCAAGGGAAATGCCGACGCAAGCCTCTTGTATGCCGAGAACTGCGTCCGACTGTTGTTGTGATAAAATTGAAGATATGGGCGTTTATGCACATGCAGACCATCTTCCTTTAGCCATGGCTTATGTACCGTGTCAGAATTTTATCAATACGTTTCACTTGCAAAAAGCGCTTCAGGTAGGAACGATTTTTCCTGAGCTTTGTATGCCGTTCTGTGGAAAGAGAGGTGTTTGCAGATGACGAAAAACGATATGTATGCAAGAAAAGAACTTCTGCAAAAGATTAATGAAGTGAGCTTTGCGGTGAACGATATTACCTTATATCTGGATACCCATCCTTGTGATGAAAAAGCACTTGCCTACTATGAAGAAATGTCAGAAATGCGGGAAAAAGCATTGCAGGAATATGCAAGACTCTACGGACCGCTGACCATTGATACCGCAAAGGATACTTGCAGTCGCCGGTGGGAATGGGTAATGCAGCCGTGGCCGTGGGAAGGAGGATGCTAAGGTATGTGGAATTATGAAAAAAGATTACAGTTTCCTGTAAATATCAAAAAGCCGGATGCCAGAGCTGCTCAGGTGATTATGAGCCAGTATGGAGGACCGGACGGAGAAATGGGAGCATCTATGCGATATCTTTCCCAGAGATTTACTATGCCGAACAGAGTGGCAATGGGGACTTTAAATGACATTGCAACAGAGGAGCTGGCACACCTTGAAATGGTTTCGACTATCGTGCATCAGCTTACCAAAAACCTGTCTATGGAAGAAATCGAAAAATCAGGATTTGCACCTTACTATGTAGACCATACCGTAGGAATATGGCCTCAGGCAGCAGGCGGAATTCCTTTTAATGCCTGTGAGTTTCAGTCAAAAGGCGATCCGATTACAGACTTATTTGAAGACATGGCAGCAGAACAAAAGGCGCGTACCACCTACGACAATATCCTGCGTCTGGTAGATGATCCGGATATTATTGAGCCGATTAAGTTTTTAAGAGCCAGAGAAATTGTGCACTTCCAGCGTTTCGGTGAAGCTTTAAGATGCGTGCAGGAGGAACTGGACTCTAAAAACTTCTATGCTTTTAATCCCAGCTTTGATATGCCGTGTAAAGCAAGCTGTAAGGATAATTGTAATCGATAATTTGGTTTTGGATACAGTCTCGGTTAAAATACCGGGGCTGTATTTACATAGAATAGAAGGATAAAAACTCCATATAATAATGAAAAAGGGGTTTTATATGAAAGCATTGAAAAGAGATATTGGAATAGGTATTGTATTTTCTGTTATTGTAGGTACGCTGGCACATTTTGTCTATGAATGGACGGGAAAAAATCCCATAGCAGCCATCTTTTTTCCGATAGATGAGTCTGTATGGGAGCATGTAAAATTATTGTTTTTCCCAACCCTGTTGTATGGGTTATTTTTAATAAAGAAATGGAAAGAAGCGTATCCTTGTATCGTACCTTCTGTGCCTGTCGGTATTGTAATCGGTTCGTTGTCTATACCGGCATTTTTTTATTTTTATACGGCGATTTTAGGGACACATGTTCTTGTTTTGGACATTCTTATTTTTATTGTCAGTGTCATTCTTTGTTTTTGGATAATTTATAAGCTTACATTATCCTGCAAAACAGCAGGAAATGCAGGATGGATTTTGCTGGCTGCTATCGGCATCAGTTTCTGGGTGAAGTAAGGCAAGCTTACTTGTGTTTATTCCATTCCCCAATGACTTCATTTACAGTGGAAACCGTTACAAATACCTGCTTTTGTGCTGTGTGCAGATAGTTTAAAAGCAGGCGGTATTCCTGTTTTGCAAGAATAGTAACCAGTTCTGTGCGATGCTTTTCATCGTAAGCGCCCTGTGCCGTATAAAGAGTTACACCACGTTTCAAATCATTTAAAATGTAGTCCTGAATGTCCTTGTAATCATCGCATATAATGCACACACGTTTTCGTTTGTTAAAGCCGTCAATGAAATAATCTACGGCAAGACCGTTGCCGTAAGTTCCCAGAATACTGATGATTAAAGTGGAAACATCATAGACAAAAATAGAGGTCATTGCAGTGAAAAGCCCTGCTAAGGTAACTGCTTTTCCAAGCTCGATGTGCATAAATTTATTCATGATTTTGGCAACGATATCAAGTCCTCCGGAAGAGGCATTGACATGAAACAGAAGCGCCTGTCCCAAAGCTATGATTAAAATATAAGCTGCTAAATCAAACACCTGATTTTGGGTAAGAGAGCCGGAAAACGGAAACAGCATTTCAAAAATCCAGAGGAAAACCGGCAGCAGCATAGAGGTGTAAATGGTTTTTGCACCGAAATCCTTTCCGATGAAAATAAATCCGATAACCAGCAGAACTGCATTTAAAATGAAGGTAATCAGGGAAATGGGAATACCCAAAAGCTGAGACAGTACCATGGACAAGCCGGAGATACTTCCCACTACAATTTCGCTGGGAATTAAGAAAAAATACACAGCGGCGGAAACGATAAACATTCCTAAAGTAATAATAGAAAAATCTTTGATTGTATTTTTTGATTTCATGTTTTTAGACTCCTGTATTTTTATATCTTATTCTACCAAAAGAGTTTTGAAATATCCACAGATATTTTCTTTCCCTTGCATAAGTCGTAAGCTTTTTGATAGAATAAGCACTAACAAGGCACGAATGAATGAGAAACGGCGGTCAGATACATGAAAAAAATTTTGAAACAGACATGGAAAACAATCAGATATAATATCAGAAGTCTGCTTATTTTTGAGGCAGGCTATCGTGCTGCCACGTTTTTTCTGGTTATGCAGCTGGTGCGCTTTTTCGTGGACTTTTCTTTAAAGCAGCAAGGGTTCAGTTACCTTACCGCAGAGAATTATAAGGAGTTTTTGCAGTATCCTTTATCCGTTGTTTTTCTGGCGTTGGTATTTTTGGTGATTTTGATTTTTTACTTTGTTGAGGTGGCAGCCTTACTGTGTGGTTTTGTGTATTCTGCAAAGGAAAAGAAGCTGTATGCGGGAGATTTTTTTATTCTGGGAATAAAGAAGACCGTTTCCTTTTTTCGACACAGCAAGGTGAGCTGGCTGGTGTGTGCGGCCTGCTCAGGTCCTTTTCTCGCAGCGTATTTTCTGGTAAGAGAAATTTCTTATATTCAAATTTTAGAGTTTACGGCAAGACAGATTTATAAAGAGATAAAATCACCGATGTTGATTTATGGATTTTTAGGTGTATTGCTTCTGATTTCTTTTTTGTTTGTATTTGCATTGCCTTATTGCATTTTAGAAAAGAAAAAGAACTGGCAGGGATTTCTAAGCGGTATGAAATTATTTCGAACCCATTGGAAAAGAATTTTACTGGATTTTTGTTTTCTGCATGTTTTTATGTTGCTGTTTATTCTGATAACGTATAGCGTTGTGATGCTTATTCTTGCCGCAGGTGTATTTTTCTTTAAGCCTGAGGCTGTGAAAATCAGCAGTATTTTTATTTACAGTGAATATGTGAACATGGCTCTCGGAATTTATGCAGGAGGCGTGCAGTTGATTGGAAGCATTGCTTTTGTGTATACGGTATATACCAAATTTCACATACAGCCCAAGGACGAGGAGGAACATCTTTTTTATAAAAAAATGGAGCAGTATTTCTGGTATTCGAAGCTGGGAAGAAGAAAAGCAGCAGGTCTTCTTACTGCTTTATTTGTCCTTTTGGAAGGGATTTATTTCGGCTTTTTGGTTATCAATCACGATACGACACTGAGCCATTTGGCAGCAGATACGGAAATTACAGCGCACAGAGGAGGCGCATGGAAAGCGCCGGAAAATACCATCAGCGCCTTGCAGTATACCATAGACAGCGGTGCGGATTATGCTGAAATTGATGTGCAGGAAACAAAAGACGGCGAGCTTATTCTTCTGCATGACGACTCGTTGAAAAGAACAGCCGGAGTCAAGAAAAATGTGTGGGACATGACCTTAAAGCAAGTGGAAAAGCTGGATGCGGGAGCCAGCTTTCATAAGAAATTCAGAGGAGAAAAAATACCGGAATTTACAGAGGCTTTGAAATTTTGCAAAGGAAGACTGGACTTAAATATCGAGATTAAGTATAATGGTAAAAATAAGGGGATTGTAAATAAGGTGGTTCGTGCAATTAAAGAAAATCATTTTGAAGACCACTGTGTAGTAACCTCCATGAATTATCAATTCCTGAAACAAATCAAGAAAACAGCCCCTGAAATTCGAACAGGTTATATTATGACCATGACCTACGGCGGTGTACAGGGGATGGAAGCGGCTGATTTTTTCAGCGTAAAACACACTTACGTAGATGAAAAATTTGTCACGCAGGCACATGCACTTGGTAAAGAAGTACATGTGTGGACGGTGAATTATAAAGGAGATGCAAAACGCATGCTGGATATGGGCGTGGATAATATTATTACAGATGACCCGATTATGGTGCGTAAGGTGCAGAACCGGGAGAGCGGCAGCAGTACCGGATATGTGGAGCTGCTGAGGTATGCTTTTCGTTTTTAGTGGGAGGAAATAAATGGCAGGGAGAAGAAAGAAGAAACGTTCTGCAAAATCCGGATATTACGATTTTAATCTGGTAGCAGTGGTAATTCTGTTGATTTGCTTTGGATTAGTCATGCTTTACAGCACCAGCGCTTATACAGCTCAGGTGAAATATGGGAATGATATGAACTTTTTTACAAAGCAGACGATTATCAGTATTGTAAGTATTTTAGCGGCATTGTTTTTATCAAAGTTTGACTATCATTTACTTTACTATGTAAGTAAAATGATTTACGGGATATCCATTATTTTAATGGCAATGGTAAAATTTACGCCTTTGGGCGTAGAAGTAAACGGCGCCAGAAGATGGCTTCGTTTTGGAATACAGGCCTTGCAGTTTCAGCCGGCAGAGGTGGCTAAAATTGCGGCAATTACCTTTATTCCGTGTCTGATTATGAAAATGGGACGTGAAATTGCCACAAGACGTGGGTTTTTAAAATTGATGGCTTACGGACTGGGGTTGGCGGCAGCGGCTTTTTACCTTACGGAAAACCTGAGTACAGCTATGATTATTGCCGGTATTACGGTTATTATGATTTTTATTGCGCATCCCAATAAACGTCTGTTTTTAATGTGGGGAGGAATTTTGGCAGTTCTGGTGGTTCTGGCTCGGATTATGCTTCAAATCACCTTGGGCGAGATGACGCTGGACATGGACAATGTAGAAAACTTTCGTCTTGCCAGAGTCCTTGTATGGCTAAATCCTGAGAAGTATTCTTCTGAGGGAGGCTATCAGATTATGCAGGCTCTCTATGCTATCGGAAGCGGCGGCTTTTTCGGAAAGGGACTGGGAAACAGTGTGCAGAAGCTTGGCCCTGTGCCGGAAGCCCAAAATGATATGATTTTCTCTATTATTTGTGAGGAGCTTGGCGTATTCGGGGGTATGGTAGTTTTACTTTTATTTGGCTATATGCTGTATCGTCTGTTTTTTATCGCTCAGAATGCACCGGATTTTTACGGCTCTTTGATGGTCAGCGGCATTTTAATCCACATTGCCTTACAGGTGATTTTAAATATCTGTGTTGTGCTTAACTGGATACCTACAACCGGTATTACCCTTCCGTTTTTCAGCTATGGAGGAACGTCCATTATGTTCCTGATGGCAGAAATGGGGATTGCCCTCAGTGTTTCCAGAGAGATAAAATTTGCGAAATAAGGGTTGACAAATAAAGGGAAAGAATATATACTTTGAACATCAAAATATTAAACAGAAAGAAATCCCGTTACAGGGGAATTTAATAAGTTTTTAAAAGGAGAATGAAGGTTATGTTAGAAAAAATGAGAGAAATTATTGCAGAGCAGTTAAATTGTGAGGCAGAAAGCATTCAGCTCGAAACTTCTTTTAAGGAAGATTTAGGTGCAGACTCTCTGGATTTATTTGAACTGGTTATGGCTTTGGAGGATGAATATTCCGTAGATATCCCATCTGAGGAATTACAGGAATTGACAACAGTGGGAGCTGTTATTGACTACTTAAAAACAAAAGGTGTAGAAGAATAAGAAGATATATGAGAGTGTTGCTCATCATTTGCATGGAATGTAATACTCTCATTTTTTTAGATAAATAGTTTGATATACAAAATATTTTAAATGCAAAGGAGATAGACGATGGGAAAGCTGGCATTTATCTTTCCGGGGCAAGGAGCGCAATATGTGGGAATGGGAAAAGATTTTTATGAAGAATTTCCGATTTGCAGGCAGACCATAGAAAAAGCAGCAGAAATTTCCAAGCTGGATTTAGAGAAAATTTGTTTTGAAGAAAATGAGAAAATTTCAATTACAGAATATACACAGATTGCCATGACAGCCGTGGAAGCGGCAATTTTAAAGGCACTGGAGGAAAAAGGATTTTATTCGGATATGACAGCGGGATTAAGCCTCGGAGAATACGGAGCTTTGCTGGCATCAGGTGCAATGCCTTTAGAAGACATCTTTTATACGGTAAGAAAACGAGGCATTTATATGCAGGAGGCAGTTCCAAAAGGCGGCGCTATGGCAGCGGTTTTGGGAATGGAAGCGGAATTGATTGAAATGATTTGTGAAGAAACGCAGGGAATAGTCAGTGTGGCAAATTATAACTGTCCGGGACAGATTGTGATTACAGGGGAAGAAGCGGCTGTGGCAAAGGCATCTGAAAAGTTAAAGGAAGCAGGAGCAAAGAGAATTTTGCCATTACAGGTTTCCGGTCCTTTCCATTGTGAAATGCTTACAGGCGCAGGAGAAAAGCTTTCCAAGGTATTAGAAGAAATTCCTTTGAGAGAGATAAAAATTCCCTATGTTTCCAATGTGACAGCGCAGATGGTTACAGAAAAAGAAGAAATCAAGAAGCTTTTGGTAAAGCAGGTATCTTCTCCTGTACGCTGGCAGCAGTGCGTGGAAACTATGATAGAAAACGGTGCAGATACATTTGTGGAAATCGGACCGGGCAGAACGTTAAGCGGATTTATGAGGAAAATCAATCGAAATGTAACGGTAATGAACATTCAGACAGTAGAAGATTTTTGGAAAGTTACAGAAAAGCTGGAAGAAAGAAGGGAAAACAGTGTTGGAAAATAAAGTTGCATTGGTAACAGGAGCAGGCAGAGGCATTGGAAGACAGATTGCCCTGACATTGGCAAAGGAAGGGGCAACAGTTGTTGTAAATTATAACGGCTCAAGAGAAAGAGCAGAAGGCGTGGTTGCAGAAATTGAAAATGCAGGAGGAAAAGCAGAGGCTTACGGCTGTGATGTAAGCGATTTTGAAGCCTGTCAGGAAATGATAAACAACGTAATAAATAAATACGGACATCTGGATATTCTGGTAAATAATGCAGGAATTACAAGAGACGGTTTGATTATGAAAATGAAGGAAGAGGATTTTGACGCTGTTTTAAATACCAATTTAAAAGGAACCTTCCATACCATTCGCCATAGTGCCAGACAGATGCTGAAGCAAAAAAGCGGAAAAATCATCAATATTTCTTCTGTTTCAGGTGTTATGGGAAATGCGGGACAGGCAAATTATGCCGCCAGCAAAGCAGGAGTAATCGGCCTTACCAAGACTATGGCAAGAGAACTGGCAAGCAGAGGAATTACCGTAAATGCTGTGGCGCCGGGCTTTATTGAGACGGAGATGACAGAGGTGCTTTCAGACAGTGTTAAGGAACATGCCTGCGAACAAATTCCTCTGGGGAGATTTGGAAAGGCAGAGGATGTGGCAGAACTTGTGGCATTTCTGGCTTCAGAAAAGGGAAATTATATTACCGGTCAGGTGCTTTGTGTAGACGGCGGTATGAGCATATAGGAGGAAACATGAGACGAGTAGTAGTGACAGGAATGGGTGCGGTAACACCCTTGGGATTGAATGTGGAGGAATTTTGGACAGGCTTAAAAGAAGGAAAAACAGCTTTTGGAGAAATTACAAAATTTGATACCACAGAATACAAAGTGCATCTGGCAGCAGAGGTAAAGGGCTTTCAGGGAAAGGATTACATGGATTTTAAAGCTGCCAAACGTATGGAACTGTTTTGCCAGTACGCAGTTGCGGCAGCAAAAGAGGCAATGGAACAGGCGGGCATTTGTATGGAAAATGAAGATCCTTATCGGGTGGGATGTTCCATCGGTTCGGGAATAGGAAGCCTTCAGACCATTGAAAGAGAGCATAAAAAATTGCTGGAAAAAGGGCCGGCAAGAGTCAATCCTTTAATGGTTCCTCTGATGATTTCTAATATGGCGGCAGGAAATGTTTCCATACAGTTTGGGCTGAAAGGAAAGAGCATTAACGTAGTAACTGCCTGTGCATCCGGCACTCATTGTATCGGTGAAGCTTTCCGAACTATTCAGGTAGGAGATGCAGATATCATGGCGGCAGGAGGTACAGAAGCCAGCATTACACCGGTGGGAATTGCAGGATTTTCTGCTCTTACCGCCCTTTCTACTTCAGAAAATCCGAAAAGATGTTCCATTCCTTTTGACAAAGAAAGAGACGGATTTGTCATGGGAGAAGGCGCAGGCGTAGTTATTTTGGAAGAGCTGGAGCATGCAAAAAAAAGAGGGGCAAAAATTCTGGCAGAGGTTGTGGGATACGGTGCAACCAGTGACGCTTATCACATTACTTCCCCTGCGGAGGACGGACAGGGAGCAGCCAGATGTATGGAAAATGCCATAAGAGAAGCAGGCGTGGAGCTTGAGAAAATCGAATATATCAATGCTCATGGCACAAGCACCCACCACAATGATTTATTTGAAACAAGAGCAATCAAAAGCCTGTTCAAGGACCATGCCAAAGAATTGAAAATCAATTCTACAAAGTCCATGATCGGTCACCTTCTGGGGGCAGCAGGAGCAGTGGAATTTATTGCCTGCGTAAAGGAATTAGAGGAAGGTTATCTTCATAAAACAGCAGGATATAAGGTACCGGATGAGGAATGTGATTTAGACTATATTACAGAAAACGGAATAGAAAAGAGAATAGAATATGCCTTGAGCAATTCTCTTGGATTTGGCGGACATAATGCCAGCCTGCTCATAAAACGTTTTGAATAAGGGGGAAAGAAAAATATGGAATTTGATAAAATTGTAAAGCTTATTCATGCAGTAGGAGAGTCGGGATTGTCAGAATTTTCCTTTGAAGAAGGTGCGTTAAAGATTTCCATGCGAGGAGGAGAAAAACAGGGGAAAACAGTGGAATTTCTACCAAAAGCAGTGGAAATAAAAGAAGAAATCAAGGAAAAAACGGCAGTGATAACAGGAAAAACCGTGAAGTCTCCGCTGGTCGGAACCTTCTATGCAGCTCCTTCACCGGAGGCAGAAACCTTTGTAAAAAAAGGCGATACCGTAAAGAAGGGACAGGTGCTTGGAATTGTAGAAGCCATGAAGCTTATGAATGAAATCGAGTCTGAATATGATGGCGTGGTAGAGGATATTCTCATTGGAAATGAGGATACGGTAGAGTATGGACAGCCATTATTTGTGATTGCGTAGGAGGGATATGATGCAGCTTACAACAAAGGAAATTATGGAAATTATTCCTCACAGACATCCCTTTCTTCTGGTAGATACCATAGAGGAATTAGAGCCGGGTGTAAAAGCTGTGGGAAAAAAATGTGTGACTTATCATGAGAATTTTTTTGCGGGACATTTCCCCAATGAGCCGGTAATGCCGGGAGTTTTACAGATTGAAGCGCTGGCGCAGACAGGAGCCGTGGCAATTTTAAGTAAGGAGGAAAACAAAGGGAAAACTGCTTATTTTGGCGGTATACAGTCTGCAAAATTTAAGACAAAGGTCGTGCCGGGGGACGTGCTGACTTTAGAGGTTGAAATCATCAGAGAAAAAGGTCCTGTGGGAATTGGAAAAGCAGTTGCCAAAAACCAGCACGGAAAAGTAACGGTGACAGCAGAGATGACCTTTATGGTGGGATAGGAGTGTCTATGTTTCAGAAGATTTTAATTGCAAATCGAGGGGAGATTGCAGTGCGCATTATTCGTGCCTGCAGAGAGTTGGGAATCAGAACGGTGGCAGTATATTCTGAGGCAGATAAGGATGCTTTACATGCCCAGCTTGCAGATGAAGCTGTGTGCATTGGACCGGCTTCTTCAAAAGACAGTTATTTGAATATGGAGAGAATTTTAAGCGCAACCATTGCCACAAAGGCAGAGGCAATTCATCCGGGATTTGGATTTTTATCAGAGAACAGCCGCTTTGCACAGATGTGTGAGAAATGTCATGTGGCTTTTATCGGCCCGTCTCCTGAAATTATACAGAAAATGGGGAATAAATCAGAAGCAAGAAAGACCATGATGCAGGCAGGTGTGCCTGTGATACCGGGGACAAAAGAAGCTGTTTATACAGTGGAAGAAGGCCTTTCAGAGGCGGAGAGAATTGGATTTCCGGTTATGATAAAGGCGTCCTCGGGAGGTGGCGGAAAAGGCATGCGTGTATCAGAAAAGAAAGAAGATTTTACGGAAAACTTCCTTATGGCACAGCAGGAGTCTAAGAATTCTTTTGGCGATGATACCATGTATATTGAACGTTATGTGAGAAATCCAAGACACATAGAGGTACAGATTTTGGGAGATAAATTCGGAAATGTGGTGCAGCTGGGAGAACGTGACTGCTCCATACAAAGACGCCATCAGAAGCTGATTGAGGAGTCTCCATGCTGTGCAATTTCAGAAAAAATAAGAGAAAAATTAGGGGAGACAGCCAGAAAAGCAGCCAAAGCAGTGGGATATGAAAGTGCAGGAACCATTGAATTTCTTTTGGATGAGTCCGGTGAATTTTTCTTTATGGAGATGAATACCAGAATTCAGGTAGAGCATCCGGTGACGGAATTTGTCTCGGGAGTAGACCTGATTAAAGAGCAAATTCAAATTGCGGCAGGACTTCCTCTTTCTGTTTCACAGGAGGATATTTCTCCGAACGGTCACGCCATTGAGTGCAGAATTAATGCGGAAAATCCAAGGAAAAACTTTATGCCCTGTCCGGGAACGATTGAGCATTTACACATTCCCGGAGGCAACGGTGTGCGGGTGGATACGGCTGTTTATGCAGGGTATCAGATACCGCCCAACTATGACTCTATGATTATGAAGGTCATTGTTCATGATAAGGACAGAGCCTCTGCTATTGCAAAGCTGCGAAGCACACTGGGCGAGGTAATCATTGAAGGAATTGAGACAAATCTGGATTTCCAGTATGATATTTTGCAGCAAAAGGATTTTATAGAGGGGAAAATTACCACAGATTTTATACCAAAACATTATTCGATATAAGGAGAATTTAGCAGATGTCCAGATGGAAGGAATTATTTAAAAAAACATCCGATACAGAGCAGACAGAAGAAAAAACATCCGCTCCCTCTGTGCCTCAGGGGCTTTGGATGAAATGCCCGAAATGCGGTGAAATGATTTACAAAGAAGATGTAGTAGGAGCATCCTATGTATGTCCAAAATGCGGGGGATATTTCCGTATGAAAGCCAAAACAAGAATAAAATTGGTGGCAGATAAGGACAGCTTTCAGGAATGGTATACGGACTTTCCTCTTTGTAATCCTCTGGACTATCCGGAATATGAGGAAAAGCTTGCAGCTTTAAAAGAGAAAACACATTTGGATGAAGCAGTGTGTATCGGAGAGGCAAGGATTGAGAATAGTCCGGTGGTATTGGGAGTCTGTGATGCCCGCTTTTTAATGGGAAGCATGGGGCATACCGTAGGGGAGAAAATTACCGGAGCCTTTGAAGAAGCTACAAAAAGGAAGCTGCCGGTGGTATTGTTCTGCTGTTCGGGAGGAGCCAGAATGCAGGAAGGAATTGTTTCTTTGATGCAGATGGCAAAAACCTCGGCGGCTGTTAAAAAACACAGTGATGCAGGACTTCTATATATACCTGTTCTTACAGACCCCACGACAGGAGGAGTGACAGCAAGCTTTGCCATGCTGGGAGATATTATTCTGGCAGAGCCGGGGGCATTAATCGGCTTTGCGGGACCTCGTGTCATTGCACAGACTATTCATCAAAAGCTGCCTGAGGGCTTTCAAAAAGCAGAGTTTTTAGTAGAGCATGGCATACTGGACGGGATTGTAAAAAGAGAGGATTTAAAGCAGACCTTGTCCGGACTTTTAAAGCTTCATGAAAGACAGAAGGGCTATTGTCAGTTCTCCAATATTGTTCTTTCCAAAGAAGAAATTTTGCAGGATACCAGAAGGAAAAAAACGAAAGAAATGACTGCATGGGAGCGGGTACAGACAGCAAGAGACAGCAAAAGACCGGTAAGCCTTGATTATATAAAGGAAATTTTTGACAGCTTTATGGAGCTTCATGGAGACAGAGCTTTTCGTGATGACGGTGCAATTATAGGAGGTCTGGCGCTTTTAGACGGACAGCCGATAACGGTCATCGGAATTCAAAAAGGCAGAAATACAAAAGAAAATATCGGCAGAAATTTCGGGATGCCTTCACCGGAGGGGTATCGAAAAACTTTGCGTCTGATGAAGCAGGCAGAGAAATTTCAACGTCCGATTATTACCTTTATTGACACGCCGGGAGCCTTCTGCGGTGTAGAAGCAGAGGAACGGGGACAGGGAGAAGCCATTGCCAGAAATCTGCTGGAAATGGCAGCGCTAAAAGTACCTGTTTTAAGCATTGTCATCGGAGAAGGGGGAAGCGGAGGGGCTTTGGCTCTTGGCGTAGGCAATGAAGTGTGGATGCTGGAAAACGCCATTTATTCGATTTTGTCGCCGGAAGGCTTTGCCTCTATCTTATGGAAGGACAGTAAAAAGGCGAAAGAAGCGTCTGAGGTAATGAAAATTACAGCGGAGGATTTGAAAAAGCTTGGCATCATTGAGCAGGTAATACCGGAGGAAACAGCGGCATCAAAAGAAAATCTTCCTGTTCTGTGCAAAGATATGAAGGAGCGAATGAAAGACTTTTTGAGAAGAATGGAAGGCATGACAGGAGAAGAAATCGCAGAGCACAGATACAACAGATTTCGGCGAATGTAAGGGAGGAAATATGATAAATCCATTGGAAATCGGAGATTTAAAACTGAAAATTCCGGTGATACAAGGCGGAATGGGAGTGGGTATCAGCCTTTCTAAGCTTGCGGGAAGTGTGGCAAGAGAAGGTGGAATGGGTGTGATATCCACGGCACAGATTGGATTTCGAGAGCCTGATTTCTTAAAAAATCCATTAGAAGCAAATTTCCGTGCGCTAAAAAAAGAGATTGCAAAGGCGAAAGAAATCGGAAAAGGCGGCGTAATCGGCGCGAATATTATGGTGGCAACCAGACATTATAAGGAGTATGTAAAAAACGCTGTTTTGGCAGGCGTTGATGTGATTTTATCAGGGGCAGGACTTCCGGTAGATTTACCGGAATATGTAAAAGGAAGCAAGGTGAAAATTGCACCGATTATTTCTTCCTTAAAGGCGTTTACCGTAATCAGCAGAGTATGGGAGCGGAAATATGCCCGCTATCCGGATTTTGTGGTGGTGGAAGGTCCAAAAGCAGGAGGACATCTGGGATTTTCCAAGGAAGCGGTACAGCAGCTTACACAGGAAGAATACGATAAAGTTATTGTAAGCATTGTAGAAAAAGCAAAGGAATACAGCCAAAAGGCAGGACGAAAAATTCCGGTTATTGCAGCCGGAGGAATTTTTGACAGACAGGATATGGAGCATGCGTTAAGCCTTGGTGCAGACGGAGTGCAGGTGGGGACTCGATTTGTTACCACAAAGGAATGTGATGCGGACACGCGTTATAAGGAATCCTATTTGAAGGCGAGAAAGGAAGATATTGTTCTTGTAGACAGTCCTGTGGGAATGCCGGGAAGGGCAATTTCCAATGCTTTTCTTGAAAGGGTAAAGACAAAACCGGAAAAAATAACCCATTGTTATCAGTGTATTGAAGGCTGTAAGGGAAAGGATATTCCTTATTGCATTACAGAAGCGCTGGTGCACGCAGCAGTGGGAGATACAGAGCATGGGCTTTTGTTTTGTGGAGAAAATGCGTGGAAATGCAGTAAAATCGAGGAAGTAAAAGAAATAATGAGAGAATTTTCGGGAAACAATACTTGAAAATAGACGATGGTTCGAGTATAATTTTCATGGTAATGGGGTATAGGGTGAAAGCCACATACCCCTGTTTTAAAAATAAGGAGAAATACCATGAGTAAAGTAAGAACAAGATTTGCACCAAGCCCAACAGGCAGAATGCACGTAGGAAATTTGAGAACTGCTTTGTACGCATACTTAATTGCAAAGCATGAGGACGGAAGCTTTATGCTTCGTATTGAAGATACAGACCAGGAGCGTTTTGTAGAAGGCGCACTGGATATTATTTACAGAACTCTTGCAAAGACAGGTCTGGTACACGATGAAGGTCCTGACAAGGACGGCGGTTACGGTCCTTATGTGCAGAGTGAAAGAAATGCACAGGGCATTTATTTAAAATATGCAAAGCAGTTAATTGAGCAGGGAGACGCTTATTACTGCTTCTGTACAAAAGAGCGTCTGGAGTCTTTAAAATCCAGCGTTGGAGAAAAAGAAATTGCTATGTATGACAAGCATTGTCTGCATTTAAGCAAGGAAGAAATCGAAGAAAAGCTGGCTAACGGCGAGCCTTATGTTATCCGTTTTAACATGCCTACCGAAGGCACAACAACCTTTCAGGATGATATTTACGGAGCCATTACCGTTCCGAATAACGAATTGGATGATTTGATTTTAATTAAATCAGACGGATATCCTACTTATAACTTTGCCAATGTAGTAGACGACCATTTAATGGGAATTACACACGTAGTAAGAGGAAATGAATACTTATCTTCTTCACCGAAATACAACCGTATTTATGAAGCTTTTGGATGGGAAATTCCTACTTATGTACACTGTCCATTGATTACAAATGAAGAGCATAAAAAGCTCAGTAAACGCTCCGGCCATTCTTCTTACGAAGATTTGGTAGAGCAGGGATTTTTAACAGAAGCCATTGTAAACTATGTGGCTCTTTTAGGCTGGTGTCCGGAAGACAACCGTGAAATCTTCTCCTTGGAGGAGCTGGTAAAGGTATTTGATTACCACCACATGAGTAAATCACCGGCTGTATTTGATATTCAGAAGCTTCGCTGGATGAACGGAGAATATATGAAAGCTATGGATGATGACAAGTTCTATGAAATGGCGCTTCCATACTTAAAACAGGTGATTACCAAGGATTTGGATTTAAGAAAAATCGCAGGAATGGTAAAAACCAGAATAGAGGTTCTGCCTGATATCGCAGATTTAATCGACTTCTTTGAAGCAGTACCGGAGTATGACATTGCCATGTATACACATAAGAAAATGAAAACAAATCCTGAAATTTCATTAGAAGTTTTAGAGAAAATCCTTCCGGTATTAGAAGGAACAGAGGATTACAGCAACGATGCAATGTATGAGCTTCTCTGCGGATTTGCAAAAGAAAACGGTTATAAAAACGGACAGATTTTATGGCCAATCCGTACTGCACTTTCCGGAAAACAGATGACACCGGCAGGCGCTACGGAAATTCTGGAGATACTTGGAAAAGAAGAGAGTATCCGAAGAATAAAAGCTGCAATCGAGAAATTAAGCTAATCTTATGGAGAAAAATGCAGCACAGGAAAAAGCAATTCATCATAATCAAGGACCAATGATGCTTTTGGCAGGACCGGGTTCGGGAAAGACTACCACCATGACAAGGAGAGTGGAGGCGCTTATCAGAGAGCATCGTGTAAACCCTGCGCACATTCTGGTGGTTACCTTTACAAAGGCGGCTGCAAGAGAGATGAAAGAGCGTTTTTTATCCCTTTGTCAGAAATCCGGCGTAAAAGAAAATTATCAGAGGGTCACCTTTGGTACCTTTCACGGTATTTTTTACGGCATTTTAAGACATGCTTACGGTTTGACAGGGAAAAATATCATCAGCGAGGAACAGCGCTATGATATGCTGAGAGAAATTATTTATAAGCAAAGAATAGAAATAGAGGATGAAAAGGAGTTTTTCGAGGGGCTGGTACAGGAAATCAGTCAGGTAAAGAACAACCGCATTCCTCTGGAGCATTACTATTCTAAGAATTGTCCGGACGAAATATTCCGGACAATTTACTGTACTTATGTCAATAGATGCAGACAGGCACGGCTGCTGGATTTTGATGATATGCTTTTGTATTGTTATGATTTATTGAAAAAAAGAGCCGATATTTTAGCGGGCTGGCAGCAGAAATTTCAGTATATTCTGGTAGACGAATTTCAGGATATCAATCAGCTTCAGTATGATATTGTGAAGATGCTGGCAGCGCCCCAAAATAACCTGTTTATTGTGGGAGATGACGACCAGTCCATCTATGCCTTTCGTGGAGCAAAGCCGGAAATTATGATGCACTTTCCAAAGGATTTTCCTACGGTGAGGACGGAGCTTTTGTCTTGTAATTACCGCTCTACGAAGAAAATCGTAGAAGCTGCCGGAAGGGTAATAAGCTGTAACAAAAACAGATTTAAAAAGAAAATTCATACGGAAAATGAAGAGGGAAAACCTGTGTGTATCAAGGTGTTTGATACGCAAAAACAGGAAGAGCTTTACGTAAAGGACTGCATTGTAAAAGCTTATCAGGAGGGCTGTTCCTACGAAGAAATGGCAATTTTATACAGGACAAATTCCGGCGCCAGATTTTTGGTGGAGACTCTTATGGAGTATCAGATACCTTTTCAGATGCGGGATGTGATGCCTAATATTTATGAGCATTGGATTGCTCGAAATATGATTTCTTATATAAAACTGGCAATGGGTGACCGAAGCAGAAAAGAATTTTTGCAGGTGATGAATCGCCCCAACCGCTACATATCAAGAGCTGCTTTGGAGGATACACAGGTATCCTTTGAAGCCCTTCGCTGGTATTACGAGGGGAAAGACTGGCTGTGTGACCGCATTGATAAGCTGGAAGAGGACTTATATCTTTTAAAGAATATGACGCCTTACGGTGCAATCAATTATATACGCAAGGGTATCGGATATGATGAATACTTAAAGGATTATGCCGCTTATCGGAAGTTGAAAACAGAGGATTTCTATGAGGTTTTGGAGGAGCTGGCAGAAAGTGCCAAGGGCTATAAAACTTATCCGGAATGGTTTAAGCATATGGAGGAATACACACAAAACTTAAAAGAACAGGCAAAAAATCAGCCGGTGCAGAGACAAGGCGTGATTATTTCTACTTTACACAGTATTAAGGGACTGGAGTTTGACAAGGTATTTTTGATGGATGTAAACGAAGGAACAATACCTTACCATAAGGCAGCCACAGACAGTGACATAGAGGAAGAACGCCGCTTGTTTTATGTGGGTATGACAAGAGCAAGAAAAGAACTTTCTCTTTTCTTTATAAAAGAACGTCATGAAAAGCAGCTGGAGCCTTCCCGCTTTTTGAAGGAATGTGGCTGGCAGGAGGAAAAGAATGGAGCAAGCTCAAATTAAAATTTATATAGGAGAAATTGACAAATGGGCAGGGATATATCAGGCAGAAGAAAGAGCAGAAACAATATGCGGAAGACTTTTGCTGTTATATGGCTTGTTTCGGCTAAAGGAAGGGCAGGAGCTTTTTTTGGCAGATACGTTGACAGAGGCATATCAGAAGCTGAAAAAGCAACTTGTATATGGGACTCATGGAAAGCCTGCTCTTTCGGATAGCTTTTCTCCTCATTTTAATATCAGCCATTCCGGAAAATATGCGGTATGTGCGCTGTCAGAAGTGCCCTGCGGTATTGATATACAGGAAAAAAAAGAGCTGAGAAACCATCGTATTTTTGAAAAAATTTTGTCCGAAAAGGAGCAAGATGAGGTGCTTTTCAGTACAGACCAAGCGGCTGCTTTTTATAAATACTGGGCTAGGAAGGAAAGCTTTTTAAAGCTTACCGGACAGGGAATTACTGTGGATTTAAGAGGGATTTCCAAACCTGTGTGGCAGGAAGATTTTACATTAAAGGAAGTTTATGCAGGTTGTATCAGCGCCGATACAGAGTGTCAGGTCACTTATGAGCATATCTTGCCTTTTGACCTTTTAAAATTCTTTTCTTAATAAAAACTTTTGTTTTTCACGTATCTTTTATTAAGATTTTTTCTTTATAGTAAAGGATATGGAAACAAAGGAGGAAGAAATATGCAGGAAAAGACATTGAAAAAGGTCTGGTACGGAAGTATTGTTCTTTATATAGGAACTTTGGCGTTTGTAGCCGTGCTTACCCCATGTATTGTGCCCCTGATTTTTAAGCTGTGTCATTGGAATGTGGTATATGAAATTTATATTTTGTCCAATGTTTTTACCTATTTTGCCAGCGTGTGGGGAGGAGCACTGGACGCTTATCGTCTTTATGGCTTTGATAAAGCGCTCCATTTTTCCAGCGGATGGCTGATTACAACGGCGGCGGTGATTTTGTATTTTACCATTAAAGGAGACAGAAAATTTCAGTCCAAAAGAGAATTTGCGATTTTTCTTATTTTTATCAATGCTGTTAATATGGCAGTGGCACAGCTATGGGAATTTTATGAGTACGTCATGCTGATTTTCTTTAAAAATGATTGTATCAATCATTATACCCAAGGGGTTCATGACAGCATTACCGATATGCTGTGTGCCACGGTGGCAGGTATCGGTCTTACGGTCTTTCTTGTTTTATATTATAAAAATGGAAGAAGAAGTTTTTTTGTCAATATTTATGAGAAATTTTATGACAGAAATGTGGGGAAATAAATATGTTCTATTTCAGTCATTTATTACGTGATGAAGAAATGAAAGAGGTTATACAGGAAACAGGAATGGGTGTAGAGTCCATCGAATTTTCCATTGCGGAAAATTTAGACAATTTTTCAAAAACCTTGCTTTCCTATGAAAAAAGACTGGGAAAAATGGGCTGTGAAAAGCTTTTGCTTCACGGTCCTTTTCTGGACTTAAATCCGGTATCCTATGACTTATCCATTCGGAATGTGACTATGAAAAGATATGAGGAAGCTTATCAGGCAGCAAAGGCTTTGGGAGCGAAAAAAATTGTGTATCATACCTGTTATGTGCCTGATTTTTATCTTTTAATCGGATGGGCAGAGCGGATGGCAGAGTTTTACAAAGAATTTCTTTATAACAAAGACAATTCCATAGAAATTGTTATGGAGAATGTATTAGACCGCATCCCACAGCCTATGGCAGAAGTGGCAGAAAAAACGGAACATCCTGCCTTTGGATTGTGTCTGGATGTAGGTCATGCCAACTGCTATTCTAAAGTTCCTTGTAAGGAATGGTTTCAGACGGAGAAAAAATATCTGAAGCATTCTCATTTACATGACAATAAAGGGGATAGAGACAGCCATTTACCCTTGGGCACAGGTACGGTTTGCAGGGATACCGTAAGAGAAATTTTAAGAGAAAAGCAGGTGGATACCTGTACCATAGAATGCAGTACGCAGGAAGCCGTACTTGCCTCTTTTTATGGTGCAAAAAACCTTTTCGAGAGTAAAAAAACAGACAATAGAGAGGAAAAACAATGAAGAAAAAAATTATTGCAGCAGCAAGTGTTTTGATTATATTTGTATGTGTATTATGTGCCGTTTTATTTATGGGAAATAAAAAAGAAACAAAAGAAGGTACAAAAAAGGTTTCTATTGAAGTTGTACATGGAGACGGAAAGGCGGAAACTTTTGAGTATAACACAGAAGCCGAATTTTTAGGTGAAATTTTAAAAGAAAATGAGCTTGTAGAAGGTGAAGAAGGCGAATATGGTCTGTTTATTACTTCTGTAGATGGAGAAAAAGCAGATGATACAAAAGAACAGTGGTGGTGTATTACCAAAGGCGGAGCTCAGGTGAATACTTCCGCAGATAAAACATCTGTACAAGATGGCGACAAGTTCGAAATTACATTAAAAGAAGGATATTAAAAGAAAAAGAATCTGCCCGACTTTTCTATGTGTCATAAAAAGGGATTGTCCTCATATATTATTTTAAGAGGTGAGGCAAATGACAGAACAGGATATTACAAAACTGTTTCCTGCACAAATTAGAAAAGCTCTTGGGCAGGCTCTTTTTGACAGAAATAAAATCTACGAAATCCGACTGAGGGTGAATGCGCCTCTGATTGTGATTTATCAGGGAAAAGAATATTTTTTGACCTTAGAAGGAGAGCTGACAAGAGAGGAGGCAAAGGCTTACCATGTTCAAACAGAGGATTTAAAGGAAATGCTGGAATATATCAGCGGCTATTCTCTCTATGCCTTTGAGGAGGAAATACGGCAGGGCTTTCTCACCATTGTGGGAGGCCACAGAGTAGGAATTGCAGGAAAAACCATCTTAGACGGCAATAAGATTAAAAGTCTGAAATACATATCTTATATCAATCTTCGATTATCACATCAGATAAAGGGGTGCGCATCCCCCATACTTCCCTATATTATAAAAAACAGACAAATTTGCCATACCCTGATTATTTCTCCCCCCAGGTGCGGGAAAACCACGCTTTTAAGAGATTTAATCCGTCAGGTCAGCAACGGAAACCGCTATATGCCGGGAGTTTCCGTAGGTGTGGTAGATGAGCGTTCGGAAATTGCAGGCTCTTATCAGGGAATACCGCAAAATGATTTGGGTATACGCACAGATGTTTTAGATTGTTGTCCGAAGGCAGAGGGAATGATGATGCTGATACGTTCCATGTCACCGGAGGTAGTGGCAGTAGACGAGCTGGGCGATTATGAAGACATTCATGCCATAGAGTCTGTTATTCACTGTGGCTGCAAGCTTTTTGCAACTGTTCACGGAAGCTCCATAGAGGATATTAAACGAAAGCCGTTGCTTCAAAGGCTGATGCAGGAAAAGGTTTTCGAGCGTTATATTGTGCTGTATAAAAAAGACTGTGCTGGACAAATAAAGGCTATTTACGATGAGAGGGGAACCGGTCTTTATGATGCTTCCCGAAGGCAGGGGATTTTATGCTGAAAATCATAGGGGCAGTTCTGGTGATTTTTGCCTGTGCAGCATTGGGGTATAAGAAAAGTGCGGCAATTTCTGACAGGCTGTTTTTGCTTCGGGAAATTGAAAAGCTGCTGCTGCTTTTAATGGGAGAAATTACTTATCGAAGGGAAGCCTTGCCGGAAGCCGTGCTGCGTGTTTCCGGCAAAGTGCAAGAACCCTTGTGCAGTTTTTTGAAAGAGACGGCAGAGATGGCGCAGAAATATCAGGGAGAGCGTTTTGCCTGTATTTTTCGGGAAAATGCAGAAAAATATTTGAAAAACAGCGAGCTGACGCAGAAGGATTTTGAAGAATTTGTACAGCTTGGAGAATATCTGGGATATTTGGATACAGACATGCAGAAAAATACAACACAGTGGTATTTGCAGCAGTTAAAAACAGAAATTGACATCCTTGCAGGGGAGATACCGGTAAAGAAAAAGCTATATCGGAGCTTAGGGGTTTTGTCAGGGATTTTTCTGGCGATTTTGTTACTGTAATACAGCATACAGGAGGAAACAGAGTGGAGGTAGGGTTATTATTTAAAATCGGTGCAGTGGGGATACTGGTGTCTGTTCTGTGCCAGATATTAAAGCACAGTCAGAGAGAGGAGCTGGCATTTTTGACAAGCCTGACAGGACTTCTTTTGGTATTGTTCTGGATACTTCCCTATATTTACGATTTATTCCGTACCATTGAAGACTTGTTTTCATTATAGCAGGAGGGGATATGGAAGTTATAAGAATTGTGATGATAGGCATTACAGGGATGCTGCTGGGACTGCTTTTAAAAGGGACAAGACCGGAATATACCGTATATTTAAGCCTTGGGGCTGGCATCTGTATTTTTTCTTATATGACAGAAAAAATTGCATATATATTTTCTTCTGTTTTACAGCTTCAGGAATATTTGCCGCTGGATACCAAGTATTTTGTGATTTTGTTAAAAATGCTGGGAGCGGCTTATGTGGCTCAGTTTTCTTCCGGACTTTGCAAGGATGCAGGTTACAGTGCAGTGGCTTCCCAGATTGAGGTTTTTACAAAGCTGTATATGATGGTTCTGTCCATGCCGGTGCTTTTGGCTTTGATGGAAACAATTCGCAGCTTTCTGCCATGAGGATAAAAAAGATACAAATGATATTTTTTCTTTTTCTTTTGTTTTCCATACCGGTACAGGCTTCCAACGGGGAGCAGGGAAATACGCAGGAGCAGCTTTTAGACAGTATGGAGCTGGAAAAAATGCAGGAAGCGGTAAACGAGCTTTTAGGGGAAGAGACTTTTTCTGTAAAAGAAAGCATCAAAAAGGCACTTTCAGGGGAAGAACCTTTTTCCGCAGAGCATTTTGGGGAAATCGGAAAAGCATTTTTATATCAACAGCTTTTGCCGGATAAGAAAATTCTGGTTCAGGTTATCCTTCTGGTATTGGCTGCTTCTCTGTTTTCTAATTTTACAGGAATGTTCGGAAAAGGAGAAACGGGAGGAATCAGTTTTTACATGGTATATCTTTTTTTGCTTACCATACTCATGAAAAGCTTTGGACAGATGAGTCGGATCATTTCTTCCGGTTTAGAGGATTTTGTGTTTTTTATGAAAGCATTGATGCCCTCCTATTTTCTGGCAGTGACAGCAGCCGGAGGTGTGGCAAGCGCCATGATTTTTTATAACATGGTGCTGGCTGTAATTTACGTTATTCAGGTTATTTTATTAAAGCTGGTAGTACCGGGGATACATCTGTTTGTTTTGTTTCAGCTGGTAAATTATCTTCATAAAGAAGATATTCTGTCTAAAATGGCAGAGTTTTTTAAAACAATTTTAGAGTGGACTCTGCATACCTGTGTGGCAGTTCTTGTGGGGATGCAGGTTATTCAGAACATGATATCTCCGGCTGTGGACTCTTTAAAACGAGATGTCATAGGAAAAACAGCCACCGCCATTCCGGCAGTAGGGAACGCCATTGACGGCGTAACAGAGGTGGCGCTTGGAACGGCTGTGCTTATTCGAAACTGTATTGGCGTAGTGGGAATTTTGGTTTTACTCCTTTTAGGACTTCCTCCTATTATTCGTCTGGGAGTAACCACCTTGATCTATAAGCTTTTGGCAGCCGTTGTCCAGCCCGTGGCAGACAAACGAATGACAGGCTGCCTCTCCACCATGGGAGAGGGCTGCAGATTACTTTTGAGAGTATTATTAACAGTAGAGTTGTTGCTACTCATTACCATTGCTATTTTATCCGTTTCATTTGTTTCTCATTAATTGTATAAAAATATTTGCTCAGATGCAACGACATGTTCTTTTGCAAACAATTGGAACATTTTGCGATTTTTCGAGCATCTATAAGCGGCGTAGAAAAATAAGAAAATGGACAGTTTGCAGGGGAATATGGAGTCAGCATCTGTTAAAAACTTTTTATTACATTTGTTTGAGAAAGAAAGGAGAAAATCTATGCTCTCACAACTATATTCCTGGCTTCAAAACGTAGTCTGCTATTTTTTTCTGCTGACCGTAGTTATGAATTTACTCCCCGATGATAGCTACAAGAAATATATTCGTTATTACATGGGCTTGCTGCTTATCCTTACATTTTTATCTCCTATTTTTCAGATTACCGATATGGGACAAAAACTGGAGTCTTATATAGAGAGCTTCGAGGGGTTTGAAACAGAAGCGCAAGAGTGGGAAGAAAAAGCAGAGGCATGGGAGCAAAGCTGGGAGAAGGAGACAGAAATTTTAAGAGGGCAGGAGGTAGAACCATGAAGCTTTTACAGGGAATGATGAAAAAAGAAAAATTGGTTGTCATTCTTCTCCTTGGACTTCTTTTGCTCATTGCAGCTCTTCCCGTAAAGGAAAGGGAAGTGCCGCAAATGCTGTCGGAGGAAGAAAACGGCACAGAACAGGAAAAAGAACAAAAGGACTGGCAGCAGCAGATGGAAGAACAGCTGGAAAAGGTATTGGAAAAGGTAAAGGGGGTAGGAGAAGCAGAAGTTATTCTCACCTGTGAAGGCACAGAGAAAAATCTGGTGGAAAAGGATGAACAGGATACCGTTTATACAAAGGATGCAAAGGGTAATCAAATCCCCTATCTTACATCACAGGAATATCCCAAAGTGCTTGGTGTCGTGGTGGTGGCAGAGGGAGGTGATAATCCCGTAATTATTCGCAACATTCAGGAGGCAGTACAGGTATTATTTCAGGTGGAAGCCCATAAAATTAAAGTAATGAAAATGAATTAGAGGAGAATGTCACATGAAAAAAATCTTCAAAAAAAATCAGGTCATTATTACAGCTTTGGCAATTATGATTGCTGTGGCAGGGTACATCAATTACTCAGACAATCATCTGGGAATTGACAAAACGCTGAAGAAGGCAAGTACGAAAACCTCGCAAAAGGATGAAGAGGAAACACAGGAAACCGATGCCATCGTAGAAGAAATCGAAAGTCTGGATTATGACATCACAGACGAAACTGCCATGGCAGAAGAAAATCAGAAGGCGGCAGAAGAAGAAAAAGAAACGGAAACACCGGGAGAAGCAGTGCTGACAGGTGCATCCGGCTTTGTGGCAGAAGCAAAGGTCAGCAGAGAACAGGTGCGCTCTGCCAATAAAGAAACACTGCTGGAAATCATCAACAATGAAAATTTAGGTGAGGAACAGAAGCAGGAGGCTGTCAATTCCATGGTAAACATGACTAATCTTGCAGAGCAGGAGGAAGCCGCAGAGCTGTTGCTTGACGCGCAGGGCTTTCAGAATGTGGTGGTAAATTTGACAGGTGACAGCGCAGATGTTATTGTGCCGAAGGAATATATGGAAGATGCCAACAGAGCTCAGATTGAGGATATTGTAAAGAGGAAAACAAATGTAGCGGCAGAAAAGATTGTGATTACTCCTTTGGACGGCGGAACCGGGGAAAATGAATAAATCCCCTTGACACATATTTCCCCGTATACTAAAATAGCGTCAGTGTGCTATATGAAATGAAGGAGGGCCTAAGGTGGCTGACTATACGAAAGAAATTACAAAAAGACGTACATTTGCAATTATTTCTCACCCCGATGCAGGTAAAACAACTCTTACCGAGAAGTTTCTGCTTTACGGAGGTGCGATTAATCTGGCAGGAAGCGTAAAAGGAAAAGCAACTGCCCGCCATGCAGTTTCTGACTGGATGGAAATAGAAAAGGAGAGAGGTATTTCTGTTACTTCCTCTGTGTTGCAGTTTAATTATGATGGTTATTGTATCAATATTTTGGATACACCGGGACATCAGGACTTCTCAGAGGATACTTATCGTACTTTGATGGCGGCAGACTCTGCCGTAATGGTTATTGACGCATCAAAGGGTGTGGAAGCGCAGACCAGAAAGCTTTTCAAGGTTTGTGCCATGCGAAATATTCCTATCTTTACATTTATTAACAAGCTGGACAGAGATGCCAACGATACCTTTGATTTATTAGACGAAATCGAAAAGGAACTGGGAATTCCCACATGCCCCATTAACTGGCCTATTGGTTCAGGAAAGAAATTCAGAGGTGTGTATGACAGGGAAACAGGAAAGGTTTTGACTTTCTCAGATACCATGAAAGGTACAAAAGAAGGTCTGGAAGAAGAAATTGCTTTAGATGAACCACGTATTGATGAAGTTTTGGATGCAGATCAGAAGGAACAGCTTTTAGAAGAAATTGAGCTTTTAGACGGAGCAAGCGCTGAGTTTGATCAGGAGCTTGTGGATCAGGGAAAACTCTCTCCTGTGTGCTTTGGATCTGCTCTTACTAACTTTGGTGTGGAAACTTTCTTAAAACATTTCTTGAAAATGACTTCTACACCGTTGCCAAGAAAAGCAGATATTGGAGAGGTAGATCCTCTGACAGAAGATTTTTCTGCTTTTGTATTTAAAATACAGGCAAATATGAATAAAAATCACAGAGACAGAATTGCGTTTATGCGCATTTGCTCTGGCAAGTTTGAAGCATCAAAAGAAGTGTTCCATGTACAGGGGAACAAAAAAATGCGTCTTTCTCAGCCACAGCAGATGATGGCACAGGACAGACACGTAGTAGATGAGGCTTATGCAGGGGATATTATTGGTGTCTTTGACCCGGGAATTTTCTCTATTGGAGATACGGTATGTACACCAGGAAAGAAGTTTCAGTATGAAGGTATTCCTACTTTTGCTCCGGAACATTTTGCACGTGTGCGTCTGTTAGACAGCATGAAGCGTAAGCAGTTTGTGAAAGGAATTAACCAGATTGCACAGGAAGGCGCTATTCAGATTTTTCAGGAAATCATGGGCGGTATGGAAGAAATTATCGTAGGTGTTGTAGGTGTTCTTCAGTTTGACGTATTAAAATATCGTCTGGAGAATGAGTACAATGTAGACATCCGTTTGGAAGCCCTGCCTTATGAACATATCCGTTGGATTGAAAATAAAGAAGAAGTGGATGTGAAGCGTCTCACAGGTACTTCCGACATGAAGAAGGTTATGGATATGAAGGGAAATCCGCTTTTGCTGTTTATCAACAGCTGGAGTATCGGAATGACCTTGGACAGAAACGAAGGTCTGAAATTGGCAGAGTTTTCCAGAAATTAGAAAGAAAAAAGATGCAGAAGGTGGTTTTTTGCGGGAAAAGCAAAAAACCACTTTTAATTTTTTCAGGGTTTTGGTATAATAAGAAGCAGGATATTTCCTATTAGGAGGTTAAATCAGAATGGAAGATAGAAACAGATATAAAATACATGATAACGGCTCTCTTGGGGAAGTACAGATTGCAGACGAAGTAGTGGCGATTATTGCAGGACTGGCAGCAACAGAGGTAGAAGGTGTCGGCTCCATGGCAGGAAACATTACAAATGAGCTTGTTGGAAAGCTGGGCATGAAGGTGCTTTCAAAAGGTGTAAAGGTAGATGTTTTAGAAGATGTAGTATGCGTAGATATTGCTCTTAATATCGAATATGGCTTTAATATTTTAGAAACAAGCAAAAAAGTACAGGAAAGAGTAAAGGCTGCCATTGAAAATATGACAGGTCTTACTGTTTCTGATGTAAACGTGCGCATTGCAAGCGTAGAGATTGAAAAGACAAAATAGTTCATTGACAAGTTCACAGCTAAAAGAGAAGAGAGGTAAGGTGTCTTTTTTAGGGCACCTTATTTTTGCTATAAGAGAATTTAAAAAGGATACGTACAGGAGGAAGAAATATGGGAAGACGAGAAATGAGAGAACACATTTTCAAACTTCTTTTTTTAGGAGAGTTTAATGAAACAGCGGAAATGCCGGAACAGATACAGTTATATTTTGAGGGCCTTTCTGATTTACAGCCTACAGAACAAGCTTACATGGAAAATAAATATGCTTTGGTAAAGGAACATTTGGAAGAAATTGACGCTTTATTAAATGAAAAGTCAGCAGGTTGGAAAACAAAGAGAATGAGTAAAGTTGACTTGAATATTCTTCGTTTGGCTGTTTATGAAATGAAATATGATGAAGACGTACCGGTTAAAGTCGCAATCAATGAGGCAGTTGAAATTAGTAAGAGCTTTGGTGGAGATGATTCTGCTTCTTTTGTCAATGGAATATTGGGTAAAATAGCAAGGGAAGATTTATGAACAGTATCTACTCCGTAGGTCAGGTAAATAATTATATTAAAAATATGTTTCAGCAGGATTTTCTGTTGAATAAAATAAGTATAAAAGGTGAAGTATCAAATTGTAAGTATCATACCTCCGGACATATTTACTTTTCATTAAAAGATGAGACAGGAGCTCTTGCCTGCGTCATGTTTGCAGGACAGAGAAAGGGTCTGGCATTTCCCATGAAAAACGGCGATAAAGTCGTAGTAAGCGGAAGCGTCAGTGTATATGAAAGAGATGGAAAATATCAGCTTTACGCCAAAGAGATTACTTTAGAAGGCGCAGGACTTTTATACGAGCGTTTTCTGGCATTAAAAGCAGAGCTGGAAGAGATGGGAATGTTTGCAAAGGAATACAAACAGCCCATTCCGGCTTATGCAAAAACCGTGGGGATTGTTACGGCGCCCACAGGAGCGGCCATACAGGATATCCGCAATGTGGCCGGAAGACGAAATCCTTATGTTCAGCTTATTTTGTATCCGGCGCTGGTACAGGGAGACGGTGCAAAGGAAAGTATTATTGAAGGAATTGAAAAGCTGGATGCTTACGGCGTCGATGTGATGCTTGTAGGCCGTGGCGGTGGTTCTGTGGAAGATTTGTGGGCGTTTAACGAGGAGGAAGTGGCGAGAGCAATTTTTAACTGTAAAACTCCCATAATATCAGCAGTGGGACATGAAACAGATACCACGATTGCGGACTTTGTGGCAGATTTGCGTGCGCCTACACCTTCGGCAGCCGCAGAGCTGGCTGTGGCAGATATCCGAGGCGTTTTTCAGTCTCTTGAAAATTATCGCCAGAAGCTTTCAAGAAATCTGGAAAATAAAATTCAGCTTTTACAGCAGCAGATAAAATATTATGAAAATCGTCTGCTGTATGGAAGTCCGGAGTTTCAGATAAGGGAAAAGCGTACACGCCTGTTGGATTTGGAGAACAGAATACAGAGTGCGATGGAAGCACAGATTTTCCATGCCAGACAAAACTTGAACATTTATATTGAACGAATGAAGGGGCTGTCACCTCTTGAAAAATTAAATCAGGGCTTTTCTTATGTGGAAAATCAAACAGGATCTGCCGTTACCGGTATTTCTCAGGTGAAGGTGGGAGAAGAACTGAAAATTCAGGTGACAGACGGAACGATTATAACAAAAGTAACCGATGTGAAAAAAGAAAAGAGAGGAGCATAGAGATTGACGGAGAAACTGACAGAAGAAAGAACCATTGAGGAAGGCTTGCAGGAGCTGGATAAAATTGTAGAAAAGCTGGAAAGCAGAGAAATCTCTCTGGAGGACTCCTTTGTCATGTACCAAAAAGGAATGGAAGTCTTAAAGCAGTGCAGCCAAAAAATCGATATGGTTGAGAAAAAAATGCTCCAGATGAATAAAGATGGTGATTTAAGTGAATTTTAAAACAGAACTTCAGGAAAGAACAGACTTTGCAGAGGCTGTGATTGAGAAATATCTGCCTGAAGAGCATGGATTTTCAGGGAGAATGGCAGAAGCTGTAAATTACAGCATGCGAGCAGGAGGAAAGCGTTTAAGACCTGTATTTATGAGAGAAGCTTATCAGATTTTGGGAGGAGAAGGGGAAATCATCGAGCCTTTTATGGCAGCCTTGGAAATGGTTCATACCCATTCTTTAATTCATGATGATTTGCCTGCCCTTGACAATGATGAATTCAGACGGGGAAAGCAAACCACCCATATTGTCTTTGGAGAAGCAGCGGCAATTTTAGCAGGGGATGCTCTGTTAAATTATGCTTATGAAACAGCTTTTTCTGCCTTTGATATGGCAAAGGATGAGGCAGAGCTTCAGCGTGTGGCAAAAGCATTAAAGGTTTTGGCACAGAAAACAGGAATAAAAGGAATGCTGGGCGGACAGGGAGTTGACGTGGAAAATGACGGAAAACCTCTGGAAAAACAGCTTTTGGATTATATATATGAAAATAAAACTTCAGCTTTAATCGAGGCCGCACTGATGGTTGGTGGTATTCTTGCAGGGGCTACGGATATTGAAAAGCTGGAGCAAATCGGCAGTAAAATCGGTATTGCTTTTCAGATACAAGATGATATTTTAGACGTTATCAGCAGTGCAGAGGAGCTTGGCAAGCCGATTGGAAGTGATGAAAAAAATAATAAGACCACGTATGTGACCTTAGAAGGCATTGAAAAAGCGGGGAATGAGGTGCAAAAGCTTACAGATGAAGCCGTTGGGCTTCTTCGTGAGCTTACAGATGAAAAGAGTTTTCTGGAAGAACTGTTTCAGTCTTTATGTGCCCGCAGAAAATAGAGGTGCATTACGAATGATTTTAGAAAATATAAAAAAAGAGAACGACATTAAAAAAGTCCCATTAGAAGATATGGAGCAGCTTGCACAGGAAATTCGGGAATTTCTTTTAGAGCATGTAAGTAAGACCGGCGGGCATCTGGCATCTAATTTAGGTGTGGTGGAGCTTACTATGGCGCTGCATTATGTGTTTTGTTTGCCGGAGGACAAGCTTATCTGGGATGTGGGACACCAATCCTATACTCACAAAATTTTAACAGGGCGAAAAGAAGGCTTTGACGGACTTCGTACCTTAGGCGGTATGAGCGGATTTCCCAAAAGATGCGAAAGTCCCTGTGACGCTTTTGACACGGGACATAGCTCAACCTCCATATCGGCAGGTGTGGGATATGTGCGGGCAAGGGATTTAAAGCAGGAAAATTACCATGTGGTATCCATTATCGGAGATGGAGCGCTTACAGGAGGAATGGCTTATGAAGCTTTGAACAATGCTTCTGTGCTGAAAAAGAATTTTATTGTTGTATTAAATGACAATGAAATGTCCATTTCCGAAAACGTGGGAGGAATTTCCAGCTATTTAAGTAATCTTCGTACAGCAGAAGGATATCAGGAATTTAAAACAGGGGTAAAAAACAGTCTGAGTAAGATACCGGGAATTGGTCCTGCAACGATTAAGCGTCTGCATAAAACAAAGGACAGTATTAAACGTCTGGTAATACCGGGAATGTTTTTTGAAGATATGGGGATTACCTATTTAGGACCTGTAAATGGACATGACTGCTCCAAGCTTATTCAGACCTTTCAGGAAGCAAAGAAGATTTCAGGTCCGGTACTGGTGCATGTAAAAACAGAAAAAGGCAGGGGATACGAACCTGCCATGCGTCATCCTGCCCGTTTTCATGGAACAGCAGCCTTTGATCTGGAAAACGGTCTTCCGCTCAGCAGCGGAGGAAAGGCAAATTATACAGACATTTTTTCTACGGTTATGCGAAAATTCGGTGACCGGGATGAGCGTGTTGTGGCAGTTACGGCAGCCATGCCGGATGGAACGGGCTTAAAGCGTTTTCGCAATATGTTTCCGGAGCGCTTCTTTGATGTGGGAATTGCGGAAGAGCATGCGGTGACTTTTGCAGCAGGTCTTGCTTTAGGCGGCATGATACCGGTGGTGGCAATTTATTCCTCTTTTTTGCAAAGAGCAGTAGACCAGATGATTGAGGATGTGTGTCTGCAAAATCTCCATGTGATTTTTGCGGTAGACAGAGCAGGTCTGGTAGGCAGTGACGGAGAAACACATCAGGGATGCTTTGATTTGACGTATTTATCCATGATACCCAACATGACGGTTATGGCTCCGAAAAACAAATGGGAGCTTTCGGATATGATGAAATTTGCAGTGAATTATGACGGACCGATTGCAATTCGATATCCCAGAGGAGAGGCTTATGACGGGCTGGAGGAATACAGAGCCCCTGTTTTAAAAGGGCGCAGTGAAATGATTTACGAGGGAAATTCCATTGCATTGCTTCCAATCGGAAGTATGGTAAAAACAGCATGTCAGGTTTATGAAATGCTGAAAGCAGAGGGAGAAACGCCGACTCTTGTAAACGCCAGATTTGTAAAGCCTCTGGATGAAAAAATGCTGGACAGACTGGCAAAGGAACATTCCCTGCTTGTAACTATGGAAGAAAATGTACAAAAGGGCGGTTTTGGAAGCGCAGTGATTGATTATATGCACAGACACCATCCGCAGGTTCGGGTGTTGAATATTGCGCTTCCGGATCGGTTTATCGAACATGGAAATCCTGAAAAGTTAAAAGAAAAAGCAGGAATTGATGCAGTTTCGGTTTATAAAAAAATCAAGGAGGCAAAATAAATGAAGGAACGTCTTGATGTCCTGCTTGTAAAAAGAGGGCTGGCAGTTTCCAGAGAAAAGGCAAAAGCTGTCATTATGGCAGGAAACGTATATGTAGATAATCAGAAAGAAGATAAAGCAGGAACTATGTTTCAGGAAACTGTGAATATTGAGATTCGCGGAAATACTTTAAAATATGTCAGTCGTGGTGGATTGAAACTGGAAAAAGCAATGAGCCATTTTGGAGTTGCCTTGGAAAATAAGGTTTGTATGGATGTAGGCTCTTCCACAGGAGGATTTACAGACTGTATGCTGCAAAACGGCGCTGTAAAAGTTTATGCCATTGACGTGGGACACGGACAGTTGGATTGGAAGCTTCGAAACGACCCCCGTGTTGTATGTATGGAGAAAACCAATATCCGCTATGTGGTGCCGGAGGACTTACAGGAAGCGGCAGATTTTTCTTCTATTGACGTATCTTTTATTTCTCTTACAAAGGTTTTGCTGCCTGTATATCATCTGTTAAAGGAAGATGGAGAAGTGGTTTGTCTGATTAAACCGCAGTTTGAGGCCGGCAGAGAAAAGGTAGGAAAAAAAGGTGTGGTAAGAGAGCCGAAGGTACATGAAGAGGTTATCGAAAAGGTAATGGAATATGCCAAAAGCATCGGTTATGCCACATTGCACTTAGAATATTCTCCGATTAAAGGGCCGGAGGGAAATATTGAATATCTTCTTCACTTGAAAAAGAAGGTAGATAATCTTCCAGAAGACACCCTGCTGGATGTAAAGGAAACGGTGGCAAACGCACATAAAGAACTGGATAAGTAGAGATGGATAAATTTTATATTATTGCAAACAGTGAAAAGGACGAGGGTCTGAAGGTATCGGAAAGAGTTGCGAAATATCTGGAAAGTAAGGGGAAAAGCTGTACCATTCGTCCGGCAAGCTTTGGAAATCGAGATCCCTTTACTCATTATACGGATATCCGTGCCATACCGGATGATGTGGAATGTGTGATTGTGCTGGGAGGAGACGGTACTTTATTGCAGGCTGCCAGAGATGTGGTAAGCCGTCAAATTCCGCTTTTGGGAATAAATTTGGGAACACTGGGCTATCTTGCAGAGATTGATAAGGACTCTATTGAGCCTGCGCTTAATCATTTGATTGCAGATGCGTATACCATTGAGCGAAGGATGATGTTAAGTGGAAAGGTATATCATCGGGGAAAAATGGTAGCAGAGGATGTGGCTTTAAACGACATTGTAATAGGAAGAGAAGGACCTTTGCGTGTTATTCGTTTTAATAATTATGTAAATGGGGAATTTTTAAATTCCTATACGGCAGACGGGATTATTATCTCCACCGCAACAGGCTCTACCGGATACAGCCTTTCCGCAGGCGGTCCTATTGTATCTCCGGAAACCAACATTATGATTATGACACCGGTTGCCCCTCATACCTTAAATACCAGAAGTATTATTTTTCCTGCGGAGGATGAGATTACCGTGGAAGTGACGGAGGGTGCACAGAAAAACGGAGAGGGAAAAGCAGTGGCATCCTTTGACGGAGACACCAATATTTCCATGAATGTAGGCGACAGAATTGTCATCAAGCGTTCTGTCAGTGATACAAAGATTATAAAAATCAGTAATATCAGTTTTTTAGAGGTGCTTCGTACAAAAATGAAAAATTAGGAGGTGATGAACATGAAAATCGCCAGACAGTCAAAAATTGTAGAGCTAATTAACGAATATGATATCGAGACACAGGAAGAGCTTGCTGCCAGATTAAATGCTGCGGGCTTTAAGGTAACACAGGCAACGGTTTCCAGAGATATCAGAGAAATGAAGCTGATGAAAATGGCAAGACAGGACGGAGGCTCAAAATATGGGCTGGTGTCTTCTCCGAACACAGCAGACAGCGAAAAGTACATACGTGTGTTAAGAGACGCTTATTTGTCAATGGATATTGCCCAGAATATTCTGGTTATTAAAACTACGGCAGGAATGGCAAATGCGGCAGCAGCGGCTTTGGACCATATCAGCTTTCAGGAAATCGTAGGAAGTCTTGCAGGAGACGATACCATAGCCTGCTTTTGCAAAAATGAAGGACAGGCAATGACACTGATGAATAAGATTAAAAAGGTCATTCATGTATATGAATAGAAAAATGGAGTATTCTGAGAATGTTAGTACATTTACATGTAAAAAATCTTGCGCTGATTGAAGAAGCAGAGGTTGATTTTGAAGAAGGACTGAATATTTTAACCGGAGAAACAGGAGCCGGAAAGTCTATTTTGATTGGTTCTGTAAATCTTGCTTTAGGTCAGAAAATGTCAAGAGAAATGATACGTGAGGGGGCAGACTATGCTTATGTGGAGCTGGTATTTCAGGTAAACCCCGATACAGAAGAAAAATTGAAAAAGCTGGAGGTCTTTCCGGAGGAGGGACAGGTGATTATTTCCCGCCGTTTTACAGAGAACAGAAGTATCAGTAAAATAAACGGAGAGACAACAACTGTTTCCGGAATACGGAAAATTTCAGAGCTTTTATTGGATATTCATGGACAGCATGAACATCAGTCTCTTTTGTACGCAGACAAACAGATGGAAATTCTGGATGCTTACGGACAGGCTGAGATTGAAAATGAAAAACAAAAAGTAAAAGAGCTCTATAAGGAGTACCGCAGTATAAAGCAGGAATTAGAGTCTTATCAGTTAGACGAAGAGCAGAGAAGACGGGAAATCAACTTTTTAGAGTATGAAATACAGGAAATCGAAGATGCTCAGCTAAAAGACGGAGAAGATGAGGAATTATCTTCCTCTTATCGAAAGCTTTTAAACGGTAAAAAGATTACCGAAAATTTAGGCGAGGTCTATCAGTTTACAGGGTATGAAGAAGGCGGCGCAGGACAGATAAGCAGAGCCCTGCAAAAGCTTTCCCAGATTGCTTCTTTTGACGAAAATCTGGAAGGACTTTTTTCTTCTCTTACCGATGTAGACAGTCTTTTAAATGATTTTAACAGAGAAGCTTCTTCTTACATGGCAGAATTTACATTCTCTGAGGAGGAATTTTTTGAAATCGAAAAAAGACTGGATATTATCAATGGATTAAAGGCAAAATACGGACATACCATACAGGAAATTTTCGATTATCAGGCAGAGCAGGAGGAAAAGCTGGAAAAGCTTTTGAATTTTGAAGAAAGAAAAGAAAAATTAGAAAGACAATGGAAGGAAAAGGAAGAGGAGCTGTCAAAAACATCGGCCGTTTTGACAAAGGTACGAAAAAAATGGGCAAAACAGTTGCAGGAGCAGATTATCTTGGGCTTGCAGGATTTGAACTTCCTCAATGTTTCCTTTGAAATTTCCTTTGAAGAAAGAGAGAAATTTACAGCTTTAGGAAAAGACCAAATTCATTTTCTGATTTCCACAAATCCGGGAGAAACGGTAAAGGAACTTTCCAAAGTGGTATCCGGCGGTGAGCTTTCCAGAATTATGCTGGCGATTAAAACGCTGCTGGCGGATAAGGACTGTACGGAAACCTTGATTTTTGACGAAATTGATACGGGAATTAGCGGCAGAACAGCGCAGAAGGTTGCAGAAAAAATGGCGTTAATCGGAGAAAAACATCAGGTGCTTTGCATTACTCATCTGCCTCAGATTGCAGCGCAGGCAGCCGGTCATTATATTATTGAAAAACAGGTAAAAAATGGGGAAACGGTTACAGAAATTTTCAGATTGAATGAGGAGAAATCTGTGGAAGAACTTGCCAGAATGTTGGGCGGCGCAGAGATAACAAATGCGGTGCTGCAAAATGCAAGGGAAATGAAAGATTTGGCACAGCAACAAAAAAATACAAGAGTGAAATAAAGAAATAATCACATACTAAAAAGGTACACAGCAGTGTATCTTTTTTTATTTCATAGGAAATTGCGTCCTATGAAATAAAAAATGCTCCGCAAGGATGCGCAGCTCGCGGAAGTGAAATTATCATTTTGTGAACCGCTCGCGCGCGGAGATTGCGCTATTGTGCAATCTTTCTTGTTGCATTAAGTTATAGTGAGAATATTTATATATTTTCTCACTATACTTAACGCCATAAATTATCTTGAAGATAACAATGAAATTTGAAAAAAATAGGAAAGGATTTGATTTTTTGCAGAAAAAACATAATTATCGCCTCCTTATTTTCGTATTATTATTAGCGGATATGTGCTTTATGACAGTTTTCGGAATTCGTTATCTGAAAAAAGCAATTCCGGACACTATTTATATCCGCCAGGGACAGGAAACAGGCGTTTCCCAGATGCTGGACTATCCTTTTGTAACATATTCGAAAAGTATTGATGTGTCAAAAAACGGCAGTTATCAAATACCGTGTTATTTCCTCGATATGTTTTACCTGAAGGATGTACAGGTGGAAACAGCGGATGAAAAATGGGTATCGGTATGTGGTATGCCCGCTGGTTTGTATATGGAAACCGAGGGTGTGCTGGTGGTTGACACAGGAGAAATTACAGGTAAGGACGGCGTACAGGCAGAGCCGGCAGAGCATATTGCAAAGTCGGGAGATTATATTTTGGAAGTGAATGGAACACCTGTCTTGGGGAAAAAAGATTTGATTAAAAATATTGAAGCCAGTCACGGGGAAACCGTGGAGCTTCTTGTAAACCGAAACGGTGAGCAAATACCTCTTTCCATTTCGCCCGTATTAGACCAAAATGACGAGTATAAGCTTGGGCTTTGGGTACGGGACAACACACAGGGAATTGGAACAATGACGTATATTGATGAAAACGGAAAATTCGGCGCTTTGGGGCATGGGATTAGTGATACAGACACAGGAGAGCTTCTGGATATTTCAGAAGGAGAACTGTACGAAGCCGAAATTGTTTCTATAAAAAAGGGAGCAAAAGGCATGCCGGGAGAGTTATCCGGTTATATTGAATATGAGCAGGAGAAAAAAATCGGAACCATTGAAAAAAACACAGAGCTGGGTATTTTCGGAGAGGTATTTGATGTGGAACGTTTGCCTCATAAGAAGGTTATGGTAGGATATCAACAAGAAGTAAAGGAAGGAAAAGCGAAACTTTTGACAAATCTGAATAAGGAAGTGAAGGCCTATGATATTGAAATAACAGAAATCTATCGAAATAAATCCAAAACAAATAAAGCCTTTGAAATTCAGGTAACAGACCCGAAGCTTTTAGAGGAAACAGGAGGGATTGTGCAGGGGATGAGCGGCAGCCCAATTCTTCAGGACGGAAAGCTGATTGGAGCAGTTACTCATGTTTTTGTACAGGATTCATCGAAAGGTTACGGGATTTTTATTGAAAATATGTTATAAAAATCTAGTGAAAAATCATGAATATGTCGAAATTGAATGAAAATAATCACAAAGAAAAACAAATTGTTGAAGGATTTGACTTGATTCTGAAAACAACAGAGAATATAATACTAATAGTCTTCAGTTATTGACGATTAAAAAGGGCGCCCGTCAAATTCTGAAGAAGTTGTTGTAACAAAATTGATGGAGGAAGATTAATGGAGAAGTTAAATGTCGCTATTGCAGATGATAACGAGAAAATGTTGGACTTATTGGGGAATTTAATTAACGAGGATAAAGAGCTGGAACTGGTAGGACATGCAAATAACGGTGCTGAAATATATGATATTATAAAAGAAAAAGAACCAGATGTTGTACTTTTAGATATTATTATGCCAAAAGTGGACGGACTTACCGTCATGGAAAGAGTGGGAAAAGACAATGCTTTAAAAAAACAGCCAGCGTTTATTGTCGTTTCAGCAGTGGGGCAGGAACAGATTACAGAAGACGCTTTTCAATTAGGTGCAAATTATTATATTTTAAAACCATTTGATAATAATATGCTGTTATCCAGAATTAAGCGTATGCGTAATTTCAGGGACGGAAGAAAAAGGGATATACGAAAAGTAGATGCTTATGAAAATACAGGCAGCTACTATGAAAGAAATTTAGAAGCAGATGTAACGGATATTATTCATGAAATCGGAGTGCCGGCACATATTAAAGGGTACCAGTATTTAAGAGATGCCATTATCCTGTCAGTAAACGACATGGAAATGTTAAATTCAATCACAAAAATACTGTACCCTACCATTGCTAAAAAACATCAGACAACGCCAAGCAGAGTTGAGCGTGCTATTCGTCATGCCATAGAGGTTGCGTGGAGCAGAGGAAAAATGGATACCATTGATGAATTATTTGGTTATACAGTCAGTACGGGAAAAGGGAAACCGACCAATTCAGAGTTTATTGCTCTTATTGCAGATAAAATACGGTTAGAATATAAAAAATAAAGAATTTACAACAATAAAAGAACTTTTCTTTACACGAAAAAAGGAGTATAATGTTGTTAGATAAAACAAGATGTGGAAAGGTATATCTTATCTGACAAGGAGGGTGTTTTAGTGAAGAAAATTTTGTTTGTTGCATCCGAGGCGGTGCCATTTATAAAAACAGGAGGTCTGGCTGACGTAGTAGGTGCGCTGCCTAAGTGTTTTGATAAAAAAGAGTATGATGTACGGGTGATTATTCCAAAGTATTTGTGTATGAAGGAAGAATATAAAAATCAGTTGCAGTATGTGACTCATTTTTATATGGATATCGGATACAGACGGGAATACGTAGGTATCATGCAGATGGAATACGAAGGAATTCAATTCTATTTTATCGATAATGAATATTATTTTTCAGGATATCAGCCTTATGGGGAAATTCGTTTTGACATTGAAAAGTTTGCTTTCTTCTCAAAAGCTGCATTGTCTGTTCTCCCTGTAATCGGATTTCGTCCTGACCTTATTCATTGCCACGACTGGCAGACAGGGCTGGTACCTGTATATTTGAATGACAGCTTTCAGCAAGGGGAATTTTACAGAGGCATTAAGACCGTCATGACCATACATAACTTGAAATTCCAAGGGACATGGGATATTAAAACAGTCAGACAGATTACGGGACTGCCGGCACATTTCTTTACTCCGGATAAAATGGAGGCGTTTAAAGATGCCAATCTGTTAAAGGGCGGTCTTGTGTATGCAGATGCGATTACAACAGTAAGCAATACTTATGCTGAGGAAATCAAAACAGAGTTTTACGGGGAGCATCTGGAAGGGCTGATGCAGGCACGTTCTAATGATTTAAGAGGTATCGTAAACGGTATTGACTATGACGAATATAATCCGCAGACAGACAAATTTATTGTAAAGAATTATAATGCAAAGAATTTTAGAAAAGAAAAGGTGAAAAATAAGCTTGCATTGCAAAGAGAGCTTGGGCTGGAGGAAAATCCAAAAGCAATGATGATTGGCGTTGTATCAAGACTGACAGACCAGAAGGGCTTTGATTTGGTAAATTATGTGATGGACGAGTTATGTCAGGACAGTATTCAGCTGGTTGTTCTGGGTACAGGTGAAGAAAGATATGAAAACATGTTCCGCCATTTTGCATGGAAATATCAGGGCAAGGTATCCGCTAATATTTTCTACGACAATGGACTGTCCCACAGAATTTATGCGGCCAGCGATGCGTTCCTGATGCCATCGTTATTTGAACCATGCGGTTTAAGCCAGCTTATGAGCCTTCGCTATGGTACACTGCCGATTGTACGTGAAACAGGCGGATTAAAGGATACCGTAGAACCGTATAATGAGTTTGAAAACACAGGTACAGGCTTTAGCTTTACAAATTACAATGCACATGAAATGCTGGGTATTATCCGTTATGCAGAGCATATTTATTATGACAAAAAACGGGAATGGAACAAGCTGGTTGACAGAGCCATGGCAAGAGATTTTTCATGGGCAAACTCTGCAAAACAGTACGAAGAAATGTATGATTGGCTGATTGGCAAATAAAATCAGGTAAAAGTATCCTGTCATAGAAATGAAAAATCCTGACATACTAAGAAGGTAGAACAAGAAAACAGGAGGAAATAATCATGACAGAGATTTCAGTACTTGATTTACAGAATTTGCGCCATTTGATTGGCGGATTTGAAACCACTCACTGTAAAATGCAGGATTATGCACAGGAGTCACAGGACCCGCAGATTAAGCAGTTCTTCCAGAAGTCTGCGCAGTCTGCAATGGAAAGTAAGCAGCAGTTAATGCAGTTTTTACAGTAGGAGGGGTAGAAATGACAGAAAAGACAATGGTAGCAGATACGCTTGCAGGAATTAACGGTGAATTGGTACGTTACGGAGAAATGATTACACAGACAGAAAATCAGCAGTTAAAACAGACTTTAAAGCAGATGAGAAATCAGTGTGAAATGTCACAGGAAGAGATTTATCAGATTGCTAGAGCAAAAAGTTATTATGTTCCGGCAGCCTGTGCAAAGCCTGAAGAGGTTGCTCATGTACGTTCTGTTCTCACACAGCCGACTATGAGATAATGAGGAAAAAGGAGATGTTGCTTTTGTGACATCTCCTTTTTCCTGTGATATTTTATTTCAGGACATGGAAAAATTGAGAAATCAGCTTGACAGAAAAGAGGAAAACGTGCATACTGAAAAAGTAATACATATCTTTCTGTCGGATGAAGACAGCATCAGTTTTTCATAACAGCAGTATTCTCTGTATATTTCAAAGAAAACAAAAGAAGAGTGGAAGGACTTCCCGAAGGATAAGAAAAATAGTTGACAAGAAGAAAAAAGTATACTATTATGAAACATAGAAACGAACATAAGTTCGTGCTTGCGAAAGTGTGATTAAAAGGAGAAAAAATATGGCACAGATGGTGAAAGAAGATAAATTAAAAGCATTAGACGGTGCTTTGGCACAGATTGAAAAGCAGTTTGGAAAAGGCTCCATTATGAAATTAGGAGACTCCACTGCAAATATGAACGTGGAAACCGTACCTACCGGAGCTCTGAGCTTAGACATTGCTTTAGGCTTAGGCGGTGTTCCAAAAGGAAGAATTATTGAGGTTTACGGACCGGAGTCCAGTGGTAAGACTACGGTTGCTTTACATATGGTGGCAGAAGTACAGAAAAGAGGCGGAATTGCAGGCTTTATTGATGCGGAGCATGCGTTAGATCCGGCATATGCAAAAAATATCGGTGTTGATATTGATAATCTTTATATTTCTCAGCCGGATAACGGAGAGCAGGCGCTGGAAATTACAGAAACAATGGTGCGTTCCGGCGCTGTGGATATTATTATTGTGGACTCTGTTGCGGCATTAGTACCGAAGGCAGAGATTGAAGGAGATATGGGAGACTCCCATGTAGGTCTTCAGGCACGTTTGATGTCTCAGGCGCTGAGAAAATTAACGGCGCATATCAGTAAATCGAATTGTATTGTTATTTTTATCAATCAGCTTCGTGAAAAAGTAGGTGTCATGTTTGGAAATCCGGAGGTTACCACAGGCGGACGTGCCTTGAAATTCTATTCTTCTATCCGTATGGATGTCCGCAGAATTGAAACCTTAAAACAGGGCGGAGAAATGGTCGGAAACAGAACTCGAATTAAAGTAGTGAAGAATAAAATTGCACCTCCGTTTAAAGAGGCAGAGTTTGATATTATGTTTGGCGAGGGGATTTCCAAAGAAGGAGATATTCTAGACTTGGCAGCAAATATTGGTATTGTGAATAAAAGCGGTGCGTGGTATGCCTACAACGATGGAAAAATCGGACAGGGAAGAGAAAATGCAAAGAAATATCTGAAAGAAAATCCGGAAATTGCAGAAGAAATCGAGCAGAAGGTAAGAGTACATTACGGACTTTTACCGGATGAGAACGGTGCAGAACAGCCAACACCTGCCGGAGAAAGTACAGGAAACGAAGAGACAGAAGAAATTTAAGAGGAAAAACAGATGCTTGTTACGGATATTAAGCCTGTGACAAAACAAAAATTTCAGATTGAAATAGACGGACAGCCCGCCTTTGTAGTGTATAAAGGCGAGCTGTTTCGCTATCATCTTGAAAAGAACAGGGAAATTGAACAGAGCGTTTATACAGAGCTTGTAGATGAAGTTCTGACAAAAAGGGCAAAGCTGAGAGCTATGTATTTATTGCAGAAAATGGACAGAACCCGCTGGGAGCTGGAAAGGAAATTGCAGGAAAGCGGATATCCTCCCGTGGCAGTTGAAAGGGCGCTGGAGTATGTAACGTCTTTCCATTATATCGATGACAAACGATATGTTGCAATGTATATAGAGAGTCAAAAAAATAAAAAAGGAAAAGCCAGAATAAAAATGGAGTTGATGCGGAAAGGAGTTTCCTCAGAGGTAATAGCTGAAGTTTTTGAAGAAACAGAAGATGAAACAGACACAAAAGAAACCATTCGCAGCTTGATAGAAAAGAAATGTTCCAATCCGACACAGATGGATGAAAAAGAAAAGAGAAAATTATATGGTTTTTTGTTGAGGAGAGGTTTTTCTTCTTCTGATATTTTATCGGTTTTTCGTGAGATTTCAGAGTAAAAGGATTTTGTATAGATTATACAGATTAGGTCAGGTTAGTTTCCGCTTTTATGTTGACTTTTTAAAGAATTCAGTATAAAATTATACTGTTGTATTCGTACAATGAAAATTAAATAAGGAGGTGCTCCTGTGGCAATCTATGTAATAATTGCAATTATTGCTGTGATTCTTACTGCGCTGATTGCAGTTCCGGTTACCGCAAATATTACTGTTAAGAAAAAAGCAGAAAAAGATGCAGAAACCATTGGAACCGCAGAGGTCAAAGCGAGAAGCATTATAGATGAAGCATTAAAGACTGCTGAAACAAAAAAGCGAGAAGCTCTCTTGGAAGCAAAAGAAGAAAATCTCCGTACCAAGAATGAATTGGAAAAAGAGACAAAAGAGAGAAGAAGCGAACTTCAGAAGTATGAAAAACGTGTTTTATCAAAAGAAGAAGCTCTTGATAAAAAAGCAGATGCTTTAGAAAAAAGAGAAGCTGAATACACAGCGAAGGAAGCAGAATTAAAGAAAAAGGAAAAGAAAGTTGACGAATTACAAGGACAGCGAGTGCAGGAACTGGAGCGAATTTCAGGTCTGACCTCCGAACAGGCAAAAGATTATCTGTTGAAAACTGTTGAAGATGAAGTAAAAATTGACACAGCCAAGCTTTATAAAGAATTAGAAAGCAAGGCAAAAGAAGAAGCTGATAAAAAGGCAAAAGAATATGTGGTGACAGCTATTCAGAAATGTGCAGCGGACCATGTGGCAGAAGCTACAATTTCAGTAGTACAGCTGCCAAGTGATGAAATGAAGGGTAGAATTATCGGACGTGAAGGACGTAATATTCGTACTCTGGAAACACTGACAGGTGTGGATTTAATTATTGATGATACTCCGGAAGCAGTGGTATTATCCGGCTTTGACCCTATTCGTAGGGAAATTGCAAGGATTGCGCTTGAAAAGCTGATTGTAGACGGACGTATTCATCCGGCTAGAATTGAAGAAATGGTTGAAAAGGCTCAAAGAGAAGTTGAAACAATGATGCGGGAAGAAGGAGAAGCCGCAGCATTGGAGGTAGGTGTTCACGGTATTCATCCGGAGCTCATCCGTCTTCTGGGCCGTATGAAATTCCGTTCAAGCTATGGACAGAACGCATTAAAGCATTCTATCGAAGTAGCACAGCTTGCAGGATTACTCGCAGGTGAAGTAGGAACGGATATACGAATGGCGAAAAGAGCAGGTCTGCTCCATGATATAGGTAAATCCATCGACCATGAGGTAGAGGGTTCTCATATTCAGATTGGTGCAGATTTATGTAAGAAATATAAAGAATCACAAATTGTTATCAATGCAGTAGAGTCACATCACGGTGATGTAGAGCCTACTTCATTAGTCGCATGTATTGTACAGGCTGCTGATGCAATTTCTGCAGCGAGACCGGGTGCAAGACGTGAAACATTAGAAACATATACCAACAGATTAAAACAGTTAGAAGATATTGCAAATTCCTTTAAGGGAGTAGATAAGTCTTTTGCTATTCAGGCAGGACGAGAAATTCGTGTTATGGTAGTTCCGGAGCATGTAACAGATGCCGATATGGTGCTTCTGGGAAGAGATATTTCAAAGCAGATTGAGGCTGAGCTGGAATATCCGGGACAGATTAAAGTAAACATAATTCGTGAATCACGTGTAATTGATTACGCAAAGTAATACCGTTGACTTTTTAGAACGATAAAGACTCTTATTTTTAAAATAAGGGTCTTTTTTTTCTGTATTAGGCATAAGATGTACAGGGTGAAAGTATGAAAAGGAATGTCAGGCTTCTTCTTTGTTGGTATTTGTCAGGATTTATACTTGGAATTATAGGGGCAAATTTATTGTTTCGGGAAACAGGGTATTCTTCCGGAATTTTGGCTGTATATGGTACGGCTGCATCAAAAGAATGGATAGATGCAGAAGCGTTGTTTTCTCATCTGCTGTTTCAAAGAGGTATCTATTTTTTGTCCATGATATTTCTGGGGTTGACTTATATTGGGATTTTTGCCGTTGTACTCAGCCTTCTATGGTTTGGTTTTTTGGCGGGAAACCTGATGACAATTTTTCTTTTGGAGTACGGAGTAAAAGGACTTGTGGCAGGGAGCGTCTGTTTTTTGCCGCAGATATTTTTTTATTTGCCGGGCTGGCTTTTGTTGTTCTGGATTGTTATGCGTATGAGCAGGAAGGCTATGGGCAAGAAGAGAAGGGAAAGGGCAGATTATCAAGCTTATATTTTCTTTGGTGTTGGTGCAGGGATTTGTGTTTTATTGGGGATTTGGCTGGAAAGCTATGTTAATCAAAACATTCTGATTTGGATTTTTCAGCATTGGATATGAGAAGGACTGAGAAAATAAAGGTTTTTGTAAAATAAGGTTTGATTTTTGGAGTGCATTTGATATATAATCGTACTATGCCTAAAAGAAGGGGAATGAAATATGAAGTGCGAAATACAGGAGTTTATTGAGCATTTACATAATACCAGAGGCACTTCCAGAAATACAGAAGTATCTTATGAGAGAGATTTAAAAAAATTGGAGCAGTTTTTAAAACAGGAAGGAATTCTCGAATGGCATCAGGTATCGGCTGTTTTGTTGAATTCTTATATTATGTATTTGGAAAGAAAGAATTTTGCGGCTTCTTCCATATCAAGAAGTGTAGCGTCCATAAGAGCCTTTTTTCAGTATTTATGTCAGAGAGAGTGCTGGAGAGAAAATCCTGCGGAAGGTTTAAAAGCACCAAAGATAGAAAAAAAAGCGCCGGGAATTTTAACTGTGGATGAGGTGGACTTACTTTTGAGTCAGCCTAAGGAAAATACAGCAAAGGGTGTTCGGGACAGAGCGATGCTGGAGCTTTTGTATGCGACTGGTATTAGAGTAAGTGAATTAATTCATCTTACATTGCGAGATGTAAATTTAAAATTAGGATATCTTACATGCAGCCAAAGTGAGAGAGAGAGGGTAATTCCTTTTGGAGCAACTGCAAAAACAGCAGTGGAGGCTTACATGGCATGGGCAAGAGTAGAGCTTTTAGGGGAAAACAGCAGTGAATGGCTGTTTGTGAATTGTTCAGGAAAATCTATGAGCAGACAGGGCTTTTGGAAAATTTTAAAAGGTTATGCAGTGTCAGCAGGCATACAGCAGGACATCACACCTCATACGCTTCGTCATTCTTTTGCCGCACATTTGGTGCAAAACGGTGCGGATTTGAAAAGCGTGCAGGAGATGATGGGACATTCAGATATTTCCACAACACAGATTTATATGAATATGAATGTGAATAAAATTAGGGATGTGTATATGAAAGCACATCCCAGAAAATAAAAAGAGGACTTTGTCCTCTTTTTGTTTTTAACAAAGCTCGGCAATGGTAAAGATAAGCTTTTCAGTATCTTCCCATCCAAGACATGGATCTGTAATAGATTTTCCGTAAATATTGTCAGGAGCGATTTTTTGACAGCCTTCTACAAGATAACTTTCAATCATAACGCCTTTTACAAGATTTTGGATATCCTTTGATACAAGGCGGCTGTGAAGCACTTCTTTTACAATACGAATTTGTTCTTTGTATTTTTTTCCCGAATTTGAATGGTTTGCATCAATGACAACAGATGGATTTGCCAGATTTCTTTCATTATACATTTCCAGAAGACGCTGCAAATCCTCATAGTGATAGTTGGGAATGGTATTCCCGTGTTTGCTGACTGCTCCTCTTAAAATGGTATGAGTCAGAGGATTGCCTTCTGTTTTTACTTCCCAGCCTCTGGAAATAAAGTCGTGTCCTCCCTGAGCGGCAACAACAGAGTTTAACATAACAGAGAAATCTCCACTGGTAGGATTTTTCATACCTACCGGAATATCAAGACCGCTTACCATTAAACGATGCTCCTGATTTTCCACAGAGCGTGCGCCAATGGCAACATAGGAAAGCAGGTCAGATAAATAATGCCAGTTGTCAGGATAAAGCATCTCATCAGCGGAAGTCAAACCTGTTTCCGTAAGAGCACGAATGTGCATTTTTCGGATAGCCAGAATACCGGCTAATACATCAGGCTTTGCTTCGGGAACCGGCTGATGAAGCATACCTTTATAACCTTCGCCTGTGGTTCTTGGTTTGTTTGTATAAATTCTGGGAACTAAAATCAGGCGGTCGGAAACCTTTTCCTGTAATTTTGCCAGACGATTGGTATATTCACATACAGAGTCTTCTCTGTCAGCAGAACAAGGTCCTACAACTACAAGAAATTTATCGGAAGCTCCGGTAAAAATATCCTGTATCTCTTTATCTCTTTTTCTTTTCTGTGCTTTTAATTCTTCTGACATAGGGATTTGTTCTTTAATTTCATCCGGAGTCGGAAGCTGTTTTACAAATTGGAAGCTCATAAAAAATCTCCTTTTATCCTCATTTTGGGCAGTGTGCCTTTGGTGTTTCCGTAAATTATAATACAAAAAAAAGAGATTGTCGATACTTTTTTAATGTAAAGTTTAAAACTTTAAAGTGAATGGATGAAAAGAAACTCACGTAAGCAGTAAAGAGAAAGCAAAGTAACAATAAGCTCACTGATAATCAGCCCCCAGAGATAGCCTACAATTCCATAGTGGGGAATAATAAAAAATACGAAAAGAAGGCGAATGCCGAGTCCCAGCGTGTTTAGCCAAAAGGTTTGGTTTGCAGCTCCAAGTCCGTTTAAAATGCCGCTTAAGGTTCCGGATAAGTACAGGCAAGGGCAAATAAAAGACAGTGTTTTAATAAAAGTTCCCGCAAATTCGTTTTTAAAAAGCAGAAGTCCCAGTAAATCTCCTCCTGCATAGAAAAAGAGAAAAGCTCCAAAGCCTAATAAGAAACAGTATTTTATGGACAAAAGAATGTTTTTTCGAATACTTGCTCTGTCGCCCAATGCCTGCTTTTCTGCTACGGAAGGCAGAAGCACTGTGGATAAGGCATTGGTAATGGCGGAAGGAAAAAGAATAAGGGGAAGCGCCATTCCTGTTAAAACGCCGTAGATAGAAAGAGCAGAGGCGTTGTCTAGTCCAAAAAGCTGTAAATGTCCGGGAATAAGTACGGCTTCTATGCTATGCAGAATGTTTACCAGAAGACGGTTGCAGGTTAAAGGCAGCGAAAGCGCTGTAATAGCTTTTAGTTCTTTGAAGGGCGCTGTCATAGAAGCAAGGCGGTAGTGTCCTTTACAGAAGTCCCATAAAATCATAAAACCTGTAAATAGCCATGCAGCCAGTTCTCCGGCGAGAAGTCCGAAAACAGCCAGCTTTGGTGTGATTGGAACTTCTTTTTCCGACCAGACCAAAAACAGCAGAAAAGAGGCTGCCACACGAAAGCACTGCTCAATGAGCTGGGCGGAAGCAGGAACAGAAAGTTTTTTTCTGGCGAGATAATAGCCGTTGACACAAGCGTGAAACACACCAAAAGGAAGGGAAAATGCCAATATTTTTAAAAGAGGGGTACATTGCTCTTCTAATAAAAAATGTACGGCAAACCAGTTCGCGTGACGGTACAGAAAAAATTCTGTCAGAATAGAAATGACAGCAGCCAGAGAAGTTGACAGGAGAAAAACATCGTGCGCTCCCTGCTCATCTTTTAAAGCGGCTTTTGCCGCTACGAGACGGGAAATAGCTGTCTGTATGCCTCCTGCTGCAAGCGCATAGCATAGGGTGTAAACGGGAAAAATAAGCTGATAAATTCCCATACCCTGTGCACCAATTTTTTGAGAAAGGAATATCCTATAAATAAAGCCGATGATTTTTGTAAGAAAGCCGGACAGTGTCAGAAGAAGCGTACCTTTTAAAAGAAAGTTTCTGTTACTCATGGTAAAATCCTTATTTTCTCTTTTTCATAATATATTCTTCAAATGAGCTTGACAGAACAAAGGAAAGGTGTTATTCTACTTCAAGATTAGAAATCAGAGTAAAACAGTCGGAATTGAAAAGAGGCGATAGGATGAAGCTTTCTACAAAAGGAAGATATGGTCTAAGAGCGTTAATCGACTTAGCATTATATAGTGATGAGGAAGCTGTTTCCATACAAAGTATTTCTAACAGACAAAATATTTCAGACAGCTATTTGGAGCAGCTTATGAGAAAGCTGAAAAAAGCTGGTTTGGTTGTTAGTGAACGAGGCGCTCAGGGCGGTTATCGACTGGCAAAGCCGGCGGATGAAATTTCCGTTGGAGATGTGTTAAGAGCCTTGGAGGGAAGTCTTGAGGCAGTATCCTGTGGAGCAGGAAACAATGAACATTGTCAGGGTGAGGATTTATGCGTTACCCGTTATGTCTGGCAGGAGATTAATAAAAGTATTCAGGAAACAGTAGACTCCATAAAAATCAGTCAGTTAGTAGAGGAGAGCCGTAAGGCTCGTGAAAAAGGGCAAATTAAAGTGCAGAAATGTGATTAAATATAGGAGATGAGCGATATGAAAACAAGAATTTATTTGGACAATGCAGCAACGACCAAAACTTCTCAGGAAGTTGTGGATGCAATGCTTCCATATTTTACGGAAAACTATGGAAATGCTTCCAGTATTTACGAAGTGGGACAAAGAAGTAAAGAAGCTATTACTACTGCAAGAGAAGATATTGCAAAAGTTTTAGGCGCAAAAACAGAGGAGATTTATTTTACCGCAGGAGGAAGTGAAGCGGACAACTGGGCGTTAAAGGCTGCTTTTGAAGCATACAGCAAAAAGGGCAATCACATTATCACAACAAAGATTGAACACCATGCGATTTTACACACCTGTGAATATCTGGAGAAAAAGGGCGCTGAAATCACATATTTAGATGTAGATGAGAATGGTCTGGTTAATTTAGATGAATTACAAAAGGCAATTCGTCCGGAAACAATTTTAATTTCTATTATGTTTGCAAATAATGAAATCGGAACCATTGAACCGGTAAAAGAGATTGGAATGATTGCGAAAGAACACGGAGTTTTATTCCATACAGATGCTGTTCAGGCATTCGGACAGGTGCCGATTGATGTGGATGAGATGAATATTGATATGCTCAGCTCCAGTGCGCATAAGATTAACGGACCAAAGGGTATCGGATTTTTATATATCCGCAAAGGCGTAAAAATCCGTTCTTTTGTACACGGAGGTGCACAGGAAAGAAAGAGACGTGCGGGTACAGAAAATGTTCCGGGTATTGTGGGCTATGGCGTAGCGGCAAAAAGAGCAGCAGAAACCATGGAAGTCCGTACAGCAAAAGAAAGAGAATTAAGAGATTATTTTATTGACAGAGTTTTAAAAGAAATTCCTTATGTAAAATTAAACGGTGACCCTGTAAAACGTTTGCCAAACAATATCAATCTCAGTTTTCGTTTTGTAGAAGGGGAGTCTTTGTTAATTATGCTGGATATGAAAGGAATTGCTGCTTCCAGTGGTTCTGCATGTACATCCGGTTCCTTAGATCCTTCTCATGTACTATTGGCAATCGGTCTGCCTCATGAAATTGCACACGGTTCTTTGCGATTGACTTTAGGAGAAGATACCACAAAAGAAGATTTGGATTATACATTAGAGCAGTTAAAAGAAATTATCGGAAAACTGCGTGATTTATCACCATTATATGAAGATTTTGTAAAAAAACAGAACAAATAAGAGAGAAAAAACGGAGGAAATTATTATGTACAGCGAAAAAGTTATGGACCATTTTCAGAACCCAAGAAATGTAGGAGAAATTGAAAACGCCAGCGGTGTAGGAACAGTAGGAAATGCAAAATGCGGCGATATTATGAGAATTTATCTTGATATTGATGATAATCAAATTATTCAGGATTGCAAATTTAAGACATTTGGATGTGGAGCAGCCGTTGCAACAAGCAGTATGGCAACAGAGCTGGTAAAAGGAAAGACTATTGAAGAAGCTTTAAAAGTTACAAATAAAGCAGTTATGGAAGCTTTAGACGGACTTCCACCGGTAAAAGTACACTGTTCCTTACTGGCTGAAGAAGCAATTCATGCAGCTCTGTGGGATTATGCGGAAAAACACGGAATTAAGATTGAAGGTCTTTCCAAACCAAAATCCGATATCCATGAAGATGAAGAAGACGAGGAAGAATATTAATGAGCGGAAAGAAAGTCGTTGTAGGGTTATCCGGCGGCGTAGACTCTTCTGTGGCAGCGTATCTTTTGAAAAAGCAGGGGTATGATGTAATCGGAGTAACCATGCAGATTTGGCAGGAGGAAGACAATGAGTTTCAGGAAGAAAACGGTGGCTGCTGCGGATTAAGTGCAGTAGATGATGCCAGACGCGTTGCTCAGATTTTAGATATTCCTTATTATGTTATGAATTTCCGAAAAGAGTTTAAAGAGAAGGTTATTGATTACTTTAATCAGGAATATTTGGAAGGCAGAACGCCAAATCCCTGTATTGCATGTAACCGCTATGTGAAATGGGAGTCTCTTTTAAAGAGAAGTCTGGATATCGGAGCAGATTATATTGCAACAGGACATTATGCCAGAGTGGAGCAGCTTCCAAACGGAAGATATGCCATTCGAAATTCGGTGACAGCAAAGAAAGACCAGACTTATGCTTTATATAATCTTACACAGGAACAGCTTTCCAGAACACTGATGCCAGTAGGAGAATATACAAAAGAGGAAATTCGCCGGATTGCTCAGGAAGCGGGACTTCCCGTAGCGCACAAAAAGGATAGTCAGGAAATCTGCTTTGTACCGGATAATGATTATGCAGGCTTTATTGAGGAAAGTACAGGGAAAAAGCTGGAAGAAGGAAATTATGTTTTAGAAGACGGTACAGTAATCGGAAAACATAAGGGAATTATTCATTATACCATCGGACAGCGAAAAGGGTTGAACCTTTCTATGGGACATCCTGTTTTTGTGACAGAAATAAGACCGGATACCAATGAGGTTGTTATCGGAGAAAATGAAGATTTGTTTGTAACAGATTTAATTTGCGACAGAGTAAATTTCATGGCAATAGACCATCTGGAAGAAGGAAAAGAATTTACTGCAAAAATCCGTTACAATCATCCGGGAGCAGTATGTACGCTGGAAGACTTGGGAGAAGGAAAAGTAAAAGTCCTTTTCCGTGAATCGCAAAGAGCAGTTACTCCGGGACAGGCAGTGGTCTTTTATGATGGAGAATATGTAGCCGGTGGCGGTATTATTTTAGGAAAAGCATGAGAGAATATAGAGAGAATGGGAAAAGGGCACTTGTAGAGAGTGCTCTTTTTTCTGTCTTTAAACGGATACGCAGAATGTACGGAAATAACATTTATTGGGTGTTATAATATTTTTAGGAAACGTAAATTAAGGTGGTGGAGTTAATATGAAGAATGAGGCGATATTAAGTAGTGACAAAATGTTTACATCTTTTCGGTTTAATAGTCATAATATACGTTTTAGAACATCTCCAAGACTTGAACGATATACGAAAGTAATTGAATGGGATAAGGGATATTTAGTTGTTATGGCTAAATATGAAGGGCACGAGGAGGAAGAGGGTATATAGATTTAATTCCAATTCTTGAAAACTTATATTTTGATACGGAAGATTTTTTAAAACCAATTCAGAAGGTGAGGATTGAATATGTGTGATGTTGTGAAAATGCGGGTTCTGCAAAGTTTTTTGTTATGAAAAATGGCGAAACAACGATTGAGAATATAGGACAATTATCTGATAGGGAAATTCGTATTATCGTGAGTTTATAAAAGAAAATTATAAAGAAATGTATATGAAATGGGCGGAAAAAAGTGATAATGGTTTTTATGGAGAATAACTATTGGGGTATAGAAGATAAAATATCCCAATAGTTATTGAAAACTTTTATAAAGGAATACATTCCGATTTTCTCTCTTTGAAAATTGTATAGTATCGAAAACCGCAGGCTTTTAAAAGGTCGGAAGCCTTCTGGAAATCGTAGGCGATATGACAGGGAGCATGAGCATCAGAGCCCAAAGTCAGCAGTTCGCCGCCTAATTCTTTGTAGCGTTTTAAAATTTCCGTAGAAGGATGTGGCTGTCCCAGACCATATTTAAAACCTGCTGTGTTACATTCCAAACCAATTCCTTTATCTATGAGTGTTTTTAAAATTTCATCTAAGATATCGGCATGATTTTTATAACAATAATGTACATTTTTGGACGGACCGTAGCGAACTACATAGTCAATATGCCCACAGGTATCAAAGCAGGAGTAGGTCTGAAGATTTTTAAGAAGAACTTCGAAATAGCGTTGATATGCCTGTGTCTCAGTGCGATTTTCAAAGAAAGCATTATCATAAGGGTCCAAACAATCTGCAACATGAGTAGAGCCTATAAGAAAATCAAAATTTCTGGAAGTACACAGAGCAGGAATTTCTTCTTTTAAATGTGGCTGTAAGCCTACTTCCAGACCAAAATAAAGCTTGATTTGAGACCGATATTTTTCTTTTAATTGTAAAAAGGTTTTTTCGTATGCATCTAAATCAGCCAGAAAAGTAAAATTATTTCCCGGAAAATCTAAGTCGGTATGTTCGGTAAAACACATTCCTTTTAAATTCTGTTTTATTCCTTCTTTTATCATATCCTCCATAGGACTGGTACTGTCTTCGGAAAAATTCGAATGGAGATGGAAATCATAATACATAAATTTTTTCCTTTCGTATAAATAAAATATGAAAAATTCTTTGCTTTTCTTCCATTATAAAGGCAAAACAGAAGCAATTTCAAGTGAGAAAGCATGAAACCTCAGGAAATTTGAAAATAGACTTGAATTTTTGGATAAAAACAGGTACAATATGGACAAGGTTGATGTTTCTTTAACAAAGTACATTTATTTTGTGAAAGAACTCACATTAAATCAATCACTTTTAGGAGGAATAAAAATCATGGCAGTAAAAGTAGCAATTAATGGTTTTGGACGTATTGGTCGTCTTGCATTTAGACAGATGTTCGGAGCAGAGGGATTTGAAATCGTAGCAATCAACGATTTAACATCTCCAGCAATGTTAGCTCACTTACTGAAATATGACTCTACTCAGGGTAGATACGAATTAGCTGATAAAGTAACAGCAGGTGAAGACTTCATCACAGTTGATGGAAAAGAAATCAAAATTTACGCAAAAGCAAACGCAGCTGAACTTCCATGGGGAGAAATCGGTGTAGACGTAGTTCTTGAGTGTACAGGTTTCTATACATCTAAAGACAAAGCTCAGGCTCATATCGATGCAGGCGCTAAAAAAGTTGTTATCTCTGCACCAGCAGGAAATGACTTACCAACAATCGTTTACAATGTAAACCATGAAACATTAACAGAAAATGATAACATCATTTCTGCAGCTTCTTGTACAACAAACTGCTTAGCTCCAATGGCAAAAGCATTAAATGACTTAGCTGAAATTCAGTCTGGTATTATGTGTACAATTCATGCTTACACAGGCGATCAGATGACACTTGACGGACCACAGAGAAAAGGTGATTTAAGAAGATCTCGTGCAGCAGCAGTAAATATCGTACCAAACAGCACAGGTGCTGCAAAAGCTATCGGATTAGTTATTCCTGAATTAAACGGAAAATTAATCGGAGCTGCTCAGCGTATCCCAACACCAACAGGTTCCACAACTATCTTAACAGCAGTTGTTAAAGGAAACGTAACAGTTGAAGAAATCAACAATGCTATGAAAGCAGCATCCACAGAATCCTTCGGATATAACACAGATGAAATCGTATCCAGCGATATCGTTGGTATGAGATATGGTTCTCTGTTCGATGCTACTCAGACAATGGTTCTTCCATTAGATAACGGCACAACAGAAGTTCAGGTTGTATCATGGTATGACAATGAAAACTCTTACACAAGCCAGATGGTTAGAACAATCAAATACTTCGGAAAATTATTAAACAAATAATTTTTGGGTATTATAAGGCTCAATAAGGGTCCGGTCTATTGTGGACCGGACCCTTTTCGTCTATATAAAAGAAAGACGGGAAAATAAGAAAAAGGAGGCATTTCTCAATGCTTAATAAAAAATCAGTTGACGACATTAACGTAAAAGGAAAAAAAGTCCTGGTTCGCTGTGACTTTAACGTACCATTACAGGAAGGTAAAATTACAGATGAAAATCGTCTGGTAGCTGCACTTCCTACTATTAAAAAATTAATCGCAGATGGCGGCAGAGTAATCTTATGCTCACACCTTGGTAAACCAAAGGGAGAAGCAAAACCGGAATTATCTTTGGCACCTGTTGCAAGACGTTTATCTGAATTATTAGGTCAGGAAGTTAAATTTGCTGCTGACGCTGAGGTTGTAGGACCAAACGCAAAAGCAGCAGTAGAAGCAATGAAAGACGGCGAAGTTGTTTTACTTGAAAACACACGTTATCGTGCAGAAGAAACAAAAAATGGTGAGGAATTCTCTAAAGAACTGGCATCTCTTTGCGAAGTATTTGTAAATGACGCATTTGGTACAGCTCACAGAGCACATTGCTCTAACGTAGGAGTTACAAAATTTGTTGATACAGCAGTTGTTGGATACTTAATGCAGAAAGAAATTGATTTCTTAGGAAATGCAGTAAATAATCCGGAAAGACCTTTCGTTGCTATTCTTGGAGGAGCAAAAGTTTCCAGCAAAATTTCTGTTATCAATAACCTGCTTGACAAAGTAGATACTTTAATCATCGGCGGCGGTATGGCTTATACTTTCTCCAAAGCAGCAGGCGGAAGCATCGGTGTTTCTTTATGTGAAGATGATTATTTAGATTACGCATTAGAAATGAAAAAGAAAGCAGCAGAAAAAGGAGTAAAACTTCTTCTTCCTGTTGACCACAGAATTGGTGATGCTTTCTCTAATGACTGCAATATTCAGATTGTAGGCAGCGGACAAATTCCGGAAGGTTGGGAAGGTATGGATATCGGACCTGAAACAGAAAAAATCTTTGCAGATGCTGTAAAAGATGCAAAAACAGTTGTATGGAACGGACCAATGGGTTGCTTTGAAATGTCAAACTTTGCACATGGTACAGCAGCAGTTGCAAAAGCGCTTGCTGATACAGATGCTACAACAATCATCGGTGGCGGTGACTCTGCGGCAGCAGTAAATATCTTAGGATATGGAGACAAAATGACACACATCTCCACAGGTGGCGGTGCTTCTTTGGAATTCTTAGAAGGAAAAGAATTACCGGGCGTTGCAGCAGCAAACGATAAGTAAGCACTTGACGAGTGGCAAGCCGTAGGCGCAGACAGAGTTTAGTAAGGGGAACATACCCCTGATATAAACTAGATTGCGAGGCTCTTAGCAAGCCAAAGGCGAACAAAAAATACAATTATAAAATCAGAAAGAAGGTCATTCCAATGGCAAGAAAAAAAATTATCGCTGGTAACTGGAAAATGAACATGACACCAAGCGAAGCAGTTGAATTAGTAAACACATTGAAACCACTGGTTGCAAACGAAGAAGTAGACGTGGTATTCTGCGTACCTGCTATTGACATTGTACCGGTTGTGGAAGCTGTAAAAGGAAGCAACATTCAGGTTGGTGCTGAAAATATGTACTTTGAAGAAAAAGGTGCATACACAGGAGAAATTTCTCCAAACATGCTGGTAGATGCAGGCGTTAAATATGTTATCTTAGGACATTCCGAAAGACGTGAATACTTTGGTGAAACAAACGAAGACATCAACAAAAAAATGTTAAAAGCATTTGAACATAGTTTAACACCAATTATGTGCTGTGGTGAAACTCTGGAACAGAGAGAACAGGGTGTTACTATGGACTTTATCCGTCAGCAGGTAAAAGTTGGTTTCCAGGGAATTACAGCAGAACAGGCAAAAGAAGCAGTTATCGCTTATGAGCCAATCTGGGCAATCGGAACAGGAAAAACAGCTACAACAGAGCAGGCTCAGGAAGTTTGTAAAGCAATCCGTGAGTGTATCGCAGAAGTTTATGATGAAGCAACAGCAGAAGCAATCCGTATTCAGTACGGCGGTTCTGTAAATGCTGCAACAGCTCCGGAATTATTCGTTCAGCCGGATATTGACGGTGGATTAGTTGGTGGAGCAGCATTAAAACCAGATTTTGGTTCTATTGTAAACTACAAATAAGAATTATTCCAAATTAAAATGATTGATTTGAAGAGAACCGGAAGCTTCCCTTTGTAAGGAGCTTTCCGGTTCTTTTCTGTTGCATAAAATCTATTCAATATCAAGACCTTCTAATTGGAAAGAAGGTGTGTATGCAGAAGAAGCGCTGCTTCTTTCCTGCATAAAGCCCTGCGTCAGCCCAAGAGAAATTGCTTTGTCCAAGACTTTGTTGTATTCATAAGTTGTTACTCTGCGGTTGATTTTCGGATACATCGATGCTTTGTAAACGGGGGTATATTGACTCAAAAGACTTAGCAAAAAGCTGTCTTTTGGGAGTGTTTCACTCATCCATTCTAAAAGCTTCATAGAGTCTTCTTTGCATCCCGGTAAAACCAGATGGCGAATAAGAACTCCTTTTTGTAAAATCCCTTCCTTATTAAAAGTGGGAACGCCTGTCTGTTCTATCATTTTCTGAATTGCTTTTGAAGCAAAGGAAAAGTAATCCTTTGCTTTGGAGTAGGAAAATGACAGGGAAGCATCATAATATTTCAAGTCGGGCATGTAAATATCAATATAATCTTTTAAAAGTGAAATGACTTCAGGTCTTTCGTAACCGCCGCAATTATAAATAACAGGTATGGAAAGAAGCTTTTTAATGTTATCTAAAGCTTCTATAATAAAAGGAAGATATTGAGTTGGCGTAACCAGATTAAGATTATGAGCTCCTTCCTCCTGAAGTTTTAAGAAAATTTCACTAAGCTGTGATACGGACAGTGTTTTTCCAAAATTTTCACAACTGATTTGAGAGTTTTGGCAAAAACAGCATTTTAAAGTACAGCCGGAAAAGAAAACCGTACCGCTTCCTTGTGTGCTGCTGATACAGGGCTCTTCCCATAAATGCAGCGCTGCTCTGGCTGCTTTTACTTCATTGGTGCAGCCGCAAAATCCGGTTGAGACTGTTCGGTTGACTTTGCAGGTACGGGGACAAAGCTGACAGCAGGTAGTATCCAATAATGAATTCATACAAAAATATTTCCTTTCAGTAAACAAAACCTATTTCGTATTTTATCTCTTTCAACATAATATTAAAAAAGTATGACAATTTCAAGAGGGGGGATAAAAAGCTTTTATTTTGTCTATTTTTGGAGTAAAATGAAAATGCGTAAAACTTAACAAGAGATAGTTTGAGAAAAGGAAGTCTATTTGATGAGTAATAAGAAAAATAGTAAGCAGAGATTAAAGGAGCTAAAGAAGGCAGACCAGAAAATAAAAAGAGAACGAGGAGGAAAAAGCAGGAAAAAGTCAGGGAAAGTTCTTGTAGGCATTGCCGGAGGAAGTGCAGCATGTCTTTTGGTAGGATATGTGTCACTGGCTGTTTATTATCATGATAGATTTTATCCGGGAACAGTGATTAACGATAATTCTTTTGGAGGAAAGAAAGTAGAAGATGTCAAAGAAATTCTGAAAAAGAGCTCGAAAGATTATGTTCTGACAATTAAAGAAAAAGAGGATAAAACAGAACTTATCAACGGTGAAGCAATTAAGCTTCAGTATAAGGATGACAGGGAATTGAATGAAGTAAAAGAAAAACAAAATTCATGGCTGTGGCCGATACAGATTTTTCAAGATAAGGCATATACGGTCTCCATGGAACATTCTTATGATGAAGCCAGTTTTACTCAGGCGGTCAATCAACTGGCGTGTATGCAGGATGCAAATATGACACCGCCACAGGATGCAAGGTTGGAAGATGACGGTACGGCTTATCAGATTGTACCGGAAGTAGAAGGAACTGCTCTGGATAAAGAAAAAACCACAGAAGTAATTAAAAAGGCAGTGGATGAGAGAAGAACAGAAGTTTCTTTGACAGATGAGGACTGTTATTTAAAACCTGCTGTATTGCAAAATGATGAAGAACTGGCAAAAGAAGCAGAGAAATTAAATAAAATTACAGCAACGCAGATTACAGTAAATTTCGGAAACGGAACAGAGACAGTTACAAGAGATATGCTGAAATCATGGCTGGTAAAAGGAGAAGACGGAACGTATACGTTTGATGTCAATCTGGTAAAGCCGGTAGTTATCGGTTGGTCTGAAAAATACAATACTTATGGGAAACCACGTGATTTTAAGACCTCAGGAGGCGGAACCGTACGTTTGACCACCGGCGATTATGGCTGGAGAGTATGGCAGGACAAAACAACAGATGCTTTAATTGCTGCATTAAATGCAGGACAAAGCGGTGAGCTTGAACCGACTTGGCTGTATAAAGGACAGACACATGAGGGAAATGATATTAATGGTACATACGTGGAAATATCCATTGATCAGCAGCGGATGTGGTTTTATAAAAACGGAACCTGTCTGGTAGACACTCCGGTTGTTACGGGAAATCCAAATAAAGGACACGGCACTCCAAAAGGCGGTGTATGGAGATTAAAAGATAAAGCCAGTCCCTTTACTTTGGTAGGAAAAAAACCGGACGGCAGCATTGATTATGAAGAACCGGTGAACTACTGGATGCCTTTTAACGGCGGTGTAGGAATTCACGATTTGACAAAGAGAAGCAGCTTTGGCGGAGATATTTATTTGACAAACGGTTCACATGGATGTATCAATACACCTCTTGATAATGTACGAACCATTTATGAGAATATTGAGGTGAATACACCGATTGTAGTGTATTGATATACAGTAAGAATGAATAAATATATAAAAAAGTGAAAAAAGGACTTGCCAAATGAGGAAAGAGCTGTTATAATCCTTTAACAGATGAATAAATATACAAAATATACATAAGAAATGAATAAAGGAGAGAATAGATATGAAGAAAAAATTATTGGCAGCAGTATTAGCAGCATTGATGGCAATGTCCATGACAGCTTGTGGAAGTGACAAAGAAGAGGGCGGAAAAAGCGAAGGCAAAAAAACAGCAAAGATTATTGATGTAGACTTGACAGATGAAGAATATGCTTTCGGTGTTGATAAGAAACAGCCGGAATTATTAGAGCAGGTAAATACTTTTATTGCAAAAATCAAAGAAGACGGAACTTTAGATGAAATCTGTGAAAAATATTTCTCAGAGGGAGAACCGACAGCAGTAAAATCTGCAAAACTGGATACATCCAAAGACCAGTTGGTTGTTGCTACAAATGCGGCATTTGAACCATTTGAATTTACAAAGGGCGATGAGTATTACGGGATTGATATGGAAATCGCATCCCTCCTTGCAGAGGAATTAAATCAGGAGCTGGTAATTCAGAACATGGACTTTGACGCTGTTTGTTTATCCGTAGGACAGTCAAAATGTGATGTTGCAATGGCTGGTCTGACTGTAAACGAAGAAAGAGCAGAACAGGTAGCGTTTACCGATACTTATTATGAAGCTTCTCAGCGTTTAATTGTATCCAGTGATAATACAGCTTTTGATGACTGTAAAGAAGCAGCAGACGTAGAAAAGCTTTTAAATGAATTAAAAGAGTCTGACAGCATCGGCGTACAGGCAGGAACAACAGGTCAGTATTACATCGAAGGTGATGAAGAATGGGGATTCCCGGGACTTCCTGCAAAATGCGTTACTTACAAAAACAGTTCTCTAGCAGTACAGGATTTAATTAACGGAAATATTGATTATGTAATGGTAGATGCTGCTCCTGCAAAATGTATCACGGAAGCAATCAATGAAATGCAGTAAGTGAAAAGGTGAAAAAATGGGTAACTTTGAACAGAAAATAAATAAGTTTATGGAAATTTTTCTGGAGCAGAACGGTTATGTGAAGGTTATAGAAGGTCTGCAAAATACTTTAATGATTGCCATTGTCGGCTTAATCGTGGGTATTTTAATCGGTACTTTGATTGCAACAGTCCGAGTTCTTCCAAAATATAAACGTCTGCCTCGGATTTTAAATGGAATTTGCAGCTTTTATGTGGCATTATTCCGTGGAACGCCAATGGTAGTACAGCTTTTGGTTTTCTACTATGTACTTCTTCCGATTATGGGAATCCGTACTTCCGGAGAAGTTGTTGCTATGGCTGTATTCGGCTTGAACAGCGGCGCATATATTTCAGAAATTATGCGAAGTGGAATTCAGTCTGTGGACGCCGGACAGTTAGAAGCCGGAAGAGCAGTGGGCTTGAGCTTTAGCGTAAGTATGGTAAAAATTGTAATTCCACAGGCAGTGAAGAACATTCTGCCTACCTTGGGAAATGAATTTATTTCCTTAATTAAAGAAACTTCAATCGTAAGTTTTGTCGGTGCTGCTGACTTATATGTGGCATTTAGTTATATCGGAAGCAACAGCTATGAATTTATGGTACCGTATCTGGTAATGGCATTGATTTACATTGTTCTGGTACTGATTATTTCTCTGCTGGTGAAATTATTAGAAAGGAGCCTGAAAAAGAGTGATAGACGTAATTAATTTGAAAAAAGATTTTAATCATGTTCAGGTTTTAAAGGATATCAACGTCACAGTAAATAAAGGTGACATTATGGTTGTCCTTGGACCATCAGGTTCCGGAAAAAGTACGTTTTTAAGATGTTTAAACTGTATGGAAGACCCGACCGGAGGAAGCATTATTTTTAACGGTGTGGATATTGCGGACATGAAAGTAGATATCAATATCCATCGCCGCCACATGGGAATGGTTTTTCAGCATTTTAATCTTTTTAATAATAAGACGGTTATTCAAAATATTATGATGGCGCCGGTACATGTAAAATGTCAGGAATTGAGCCAGACAAAGAGAAGGAATTTTGTGACAAAGGTGAAGAATGTCTTTTCCTCGCAGAAGAAAGAGCTTCTTCCGATTACTACTACAAAAGCACAAATTCGTGATGAGGCAAAGGTACAGGCTCTTGATTTGTTAAAAAGAATTGGGCTTGAGGATAAAGCAGACGTTTATCCCTCTACTTTATCAGGAGGCCAAAAGCAGAGGGTTGCCATTGTGCGTTCTCTGGCAATGAACCCGGATGTTATTCTTTTTGATGAGCCTACCAGTGCGCTTGACCCTGAAATGGTAGGAGAAGTTTTGGATTTAATGAAGGCTCTGGCAAAAGAAGGTATGACCATGATTATTGTTACCCATGAAATGGGATTTGCAAAAGAGGTTGCCAACCGAATTTTATTTATGGATGAAGGAAGAATTTTAGAGGACAGCACACCAAAAGAATTTTTCGAAAATCCAAAGACACCGAGAGCAAAAGAATTTTTGTCTAAGGTTTTGTCTTAGAAAATTATAGAAAAAAGCATTTACCGATTTCCTATTTCGTGATAGAATACCTTTGGTAACAACATGAAATGAGAAATCGGTATTTCTATTATATAGATATAGAAGGGAGAAAAATTATGAGTAAAAAACCAACCGTGTTAATGATCCTTGACGGATACGGATTAAATGACAAATGTGAGGCAAATGCAGTATGCGAAGGGAAAACTCCTGTAATGGATATGTTAAAGGAGCAGTATCCTTTTGTAAAAGGAAATGCCAGCGGTATGGCAGTAGGACTTCCTGACGGACAGATGGGTAATTCTGAGGTAGGTCACTTAAATATGGGTGCAGGCCGCATTGTTTATCAGGAGCTTACAAGAATTACAAAAGAAATCGAAGACGGAGATTTCTTCAAAAACGAAGCTTTATTAAAAGCAGTAAAAAATGCAAAAGAAAATGACTCAGCGCTGCATTTATTCGGATTATTATCTGACGGTGGTGTGCATAGTCATTTAACTCATGTATTCGGTCTTTTAGAATTAGCGAAAAAAGAAGGACTTTCCAAAGTATTTGTACATTGTTTCTTAGACGGTAGAGATACACCTCCTGCAAGTGGTAAAGGATATGTGGAACAGCTTTGCGATAAGATGAAAGAACTGGGTGTAGGTCAGGTTGCCTCTGTTATGGGACGTTATTATGCAATGGACAGAGATAATCGCTGGGACCGTGTAGAACTGGCATTCAATGCAATGACAAAAGGGGAAGGTGTACAGGCCGAGTGTCCGGCAGCAGCCGTAGAAGCATCCTATAAAGAAGAAAAAACAGATGAATTCGTAATGCCGACTGTAATTGTAAAAGACGGTAAACCGGTAGGAACTATTCAGGATAAAGACTCTGTAATCTTCTTCAACTTCCGTCCTGACAGAGCAAGAGAGCTTACAAGAGCTTTCTGTGATGATGAGTTTACAGGATTTGCAAGAGAAAAGAGATTAGATTTAACCTTTGTATGCTTTACAGAATATGACCCGACTATCCCCAATAAAGAAGTTGCTTTCCATAAAGTGGCAATCACCAATACATTCGGTGAATTTTTGGCTGCAAACGGCAAAAAACAGGCACGTATTGCAGAGACAGAGAAATATGCGCATGTTACTTTCTTCTTCAACGGCGGTGTGGAAGAACCAAACGAAGGAGAAGACAGAATTCTGGTGAAATCTCCGAAGGTTGCTACTTACGATTTAAAACCGGAAATGAGCGCTTACGAAGTATGCGACAAACTGGTAGAGGCAATCAAATCTGAAAAATATGATGTAATTATCATTAACTTCGCAAATCCGGATATGGTTGGACATACAGGTGTAGAAGCAGCTGCAATTAAAGCCATTGAAGCAGTAGATGAATGTGTAGGAAAAACAGTGGATGCAATCAAAGAGGTTGGCGGACAGATGTTTATCTGTGCAGATCACGGAAACGCAGAGCAGTTAGTAGACTACGAAACAGGAGCTCCGTTTACAGCGCATACTACAAATCCTGTTCCGTTCATTTTAGTAAATGCAGACCCATCCTATGATTTAAGAGAAGGCGGATGCCTTGCAGATATTGCACCAACTCTGATTGAGTTAATGGGTATGGAACAGCCAAAAGAAATGACAGGAAAATCTTTATTGATTAAAAAATAAAAATTTTTAAAGAGACTGCCCAAAAGGCAGTTTCTTTTATTGTGCAAAATTGCCCTGTGCAAAGAAATATCTTTGTATGAAAAATCGGTGAATGCGAATACTAATACTGGAAATGAAAAAACAGGAGGTTGTACCATGAATCGTTATTTACCGATTAGACAGGTTTACGCCAGAGAAGTGCTGGACTCCAGAGGCAATCCGACAGTGGAGACAGAAGTGACGGTAGGAGAAGGGATTGTGGGGAAAGACGGATATACAGGGAAATCCATTGTTCCATCAGGCGCCTCCACAGGAAAATACGAGGCTTTAGAGCTGAGAGATAAAGAAAATCGTTACTGCGGTCAGGGCGTTTTAAAAGCAGTAGAGAACGTGAACGATAAATTGGCAGAGTGTATTTTAGGAGAAAACGTTTTAAATCAAAGGCATATTGATACCTTGCTGAAAAGAGAGGATGGAACGGAAAATAAAGAGAAAATGGGTGCAAATGCCATTTTAGGAGTATCTTTGGCAGCGGCTGACGTAGCGGCAAAGGCGCTTCGTATTCCTTTGTATCAATATCTGGGAGGTTGTCAGGCGCATTGTATGCCTGTTCCCATGATGAATATTTTAAACGGCGGGAAACACGCAGATAATACCGTGGATTTTCAGGAATTTATGATTATGCCCGTAGGCGCATGCTGTTTTAAGGAAGGGCTTCGCATGTGTGCGGAAGTATATCATAAGCTGAAAGAAATTTTAAAGTCAGAAGGCTTGTCGGCAGCGGTAGGTGATGAAGGCGGATTTGCACCGGACTTAAAAGGAGCGGAAGAAGCATTGGAGTATATGGTAAGGGCAGTGAAGGAAGCGGGATTTATACCGGGAAAAGAAATTTCTTTTGCTCTTGATGTGGCAGCAAGCGAGCTCTATGAAGACGGTATGTATTATTTTCCGGGACAGAGCTTTATGCGAGGCGAAAAAGTGAGAAAAAGTGCAGAGGAAATGATTGATTATTATGAGCAGCTTTTAGAAAAATTCCCCATTGTTTCCATTGAAGACGGACTTTGTGAAGAGGACTGGGAAGGCTGGGTGAAAATGACACAGCGACTGGGAGATAAGGTACAGCTGGTAGGAGATGATTTGTTTGTTACAAATACAAAACGTCTTCAAAAAGGAATTGAAATGGGTGCAGGAAACGCCATTTTAATTAAGGTAAATCAAATCGGAAGTCTGTCAGAGGCTATGGAGGCAGTGGAGATGGCGCATAAGGCAGGATATTGTGCCATTATTTCTCATCGCTCAGGAGAAAGTGAGGACACCTTTATTGCTGATTTGGCAGTTGCAACGGGAACCGGACAGATAAAGACAGGAGCGCCGTGCAGGGCAGAAAGAACAGCAAAATATAATCGGCTTCTGGAAATTGAAGATGATTTAGGCAAAGAAGCACAGTACAGAAATCCATTTATGAAAAATAATAGTTGAAATTGCAAAGTTCCTGTGTTACACTTGTAGTGCTTAGCAATTAGGAGGTGTAACGATGGAATATTTAAGAATTGCTTTAACTGTGCTTTTCATTATAGATTGTATTGCATTATCTGTAATCATTCTGATGCAGGAGGGAAAATCTCAGGGACTTGGAAGTCTTTCCGGTATGTCTGAGACTTACTGGGGAAAAAATAAAGGACGCTCCATGGAAGGTACTTTAGTAAAAGTAACAAGAATTCTTGGTGTATTGTTCTTTGTGTTAGCTTTAGTATTGAATTTGAAATTTTAATCATGACACTCTTGCATTGCAAGGGTGTCATCTTTTTTGAGGATAAAAACATTGAAAAAAAATCAACAAATTAAAAAAAGAAAAAAAATCGTATATGAAATTATGTGCTGCAAGGAATACCAGCCAATGCGTGCAAAAGAATTGGCAGTACTCCTTCAAATCCCCGCAGGAAAGAGGGAGGAGCTTCATAAAATTTTAGATATGCTTCTGGAAGAAGGAAAAATCAGTATCAATAAAAGAGGCAGATATGAAGCGGTGAGAAGCAGTGCGGCAAAAAAAGAAGCTGAAAAAAAATCTGTAAAAGCAGAGAGAAAAAAAGGTCAGTATTATACAGGAACCTTTATCAGCCATCCAAGAGGCTTTGGATTTTTAGAAATTCCGGAAGCGGAAGAAGATATCTTTATTCCAGAGGAGAGTATAGGAACAGCCCTTCACGGAGATACGGTGCAGATTGTAGTGAAAAAAGACGGCAAAGACGGAAAAAGATGTGAGGGAGAAGTTGTTAAGGTGCTGGAAAGGGGCACAAGGGAAGTTGTAGGGACGTATCAGCAATGTGACGGCTTTGGATTTGTCGTGACAGATAATCAGCGTTTCTTAAAAGATGTGTTTATTCCGGCAGGAAAATCACTGACAGCAGAGGACGGAGATAAAGTTCTTGCGGAAATTAAAGACCATGGAAATAAAAGACGCTCTCCGGAAGGGAAAATTATTGAAATTCTGGGAAAACCGGGAGAATGCGGCGTAGATGTTCTGTGTGTGGCGAAAAGTTATGAGCTGCCTATGGAATTTCCTGAAAAAGTAGCAAAACAGGCAGAGCGTATAAAAGAAACTTTAAATGAAGGGGATTTTTACGGTCGAGAAGATTTAAGGGATGTTGTCATGGTAACCATAGACGGAGAAGATGCAAAGGATTTGGATGATGCCGTATCCCTTACAAAAGAGGAGGATTTGTATCATTTAGGCGTACACATTGCAGATGTGAGCAATTATGTTCAGTACAACAGCGCTTTAGATAAAGAAGCCTTAAAAAGAGGAACAAGCGTATATTTGGCAGACCGAGTTATTCCCATGCTTCCCAAAAAGCTTTCCAACGGAATTTGTTCCTTAAATGCAGGGGAAGACAGACTGGCGCTTAGTTGTCTGATGGATATTGATAAAAAGGGAAGAGTGGTTTCTCATCGTATTGTGGAGAGCGTTATTCATGTAAAAGAAAGAATGAGCTATACAAATGTAAAGAAAATTCTTTTGCAGGAAGATGAAGAGCTTGAAAAACGCTATGAAGAGCTGCTGCCGATGTTTTTCCAGATGAAAGAGCTGTCAGAGCTTCTTCGAAACAGAAGAAAGAAAAGAGGAGCTATTGATTTTGACTTTCCGGAGAGCAAGCTGGTTTTAGATGAGAAGGGAAAAGTGGTTGATATTTATCCTTACGAACAGAATATTGCTACCCGCCTGATTGAGGATTTCATGCTGGCTGCCAACGAAACCGTGGCAGAGGAATATTGTATGCTGGGATTGCCTTTTGTATACAGAACCCATGAGAATCCGGATATGGAAAAAATGGAGACGGTTCTGGAGATGGTTCATCAGGCAGGCATAAAAGTAAAAAAAGGAAAGGAAACCATTTCTCCCAAGGAAGTTCAGAAGATTTTAAAAGAGCTGGAAGGAATGGAATGTGAGCCTTTCTTTGCAAGATTGATTTTGCGTTCTATGAAACAGGCAAAATATACCGTAGAGGATACTGGACATTTTGGTTTAGCTGCAAAATATTATTGTCATTTTACATCGCCAATTCGCCGTTATCCGGATTTACAGATACACAGAATTATTAAAGAAACTCTCCGTGGCAAAATGACAGAGGCGAAAATTCAGCATTACAGAGGAATTTTGGAAGAAGTAGCCAGACAGTCCAGCGCCATGGAAAGAAGGGCAGAAGAAGTAGAACGGGAAACAATTAAAATGAAGAAGGCAGAATATATGAAACAACATATAGGAGAAGCCTTTGAAGGAACTGTTTCAGGAGTGACGGAATGGGGATTTTATGTGGAACTGGATAATACAGTGGAAGGTCTGGTACATGTAAACAGTCTCACAGATGATTACTATAGCTTTGATAAAGACAGATATTGTCTTGTAGGCGATATGACAGGCAGAACTTATACGATGGGGCAAAGAGTAAAGGTCTGGGTGGAAAATGCAGATGAGAATACAAAGACAGTGGATTTTAAAATAGAAAGGATGGGGTAGAAAAAATGGCAAAAAAATCAGAAAATCGCCTGATTGCAAATAATAAAAAAGCCTATCATGATTATTTTATTGAAGATACTTATGAAGCAGGAATTGCTTTAGCCGGTACAGAGGTAAAATCCCTTCGTATGGGCAAATGCAGCATTAAAGAGTCCTTTATTCAGATTGACAAGGGTGAGGTTTTTATTTTTGGTATGCATATCAGTCCTTATGAAAAAGGAAATATTTTCAATAAAGACCCTTTGCGTGTAAGAAAGCTTTTGCTTCATTCTTACGAGATACGAAAAATTGAGGGGAAAATAAGAGAAAAAGGATATACGCTGGTACCTTTAAAAGTATATTTTAAAGGCAGTCTTGTAAAGGTGGAAATAGGCGTGGCAAAAGGAAAGAAATTATATGACAAACGTCAGGATATTGCCAAGAAAGACCAGAGAAGGGAAACAGAGAGAGAATTTAAAGTGAAAAATCTATATTAAATGGGAGGAAAACAGGATGAAATTTAAGGATATGCCTTATGAAAGAATTGATTTTGCGAAGGCAAAAGCAGAACTTTCAGAAATTATGGAAAAATCCAAAGCGGCAAAAAGTGGAGAAGAACAGTTTGAAATTCATAAAGAATTTTATCAGTTAAATGATAAAATTCAGACGCAGGTAACACTTTGTTCTATTCGTCATACCATTGATACTACGGATGAATTTTATGAAAAAGAACAGAATTATTACGATGAACAAATTCCTGAATATTCTAATATGTGTGTAGAATATCAGAAAATCTTGTTCCATTCTCCATATAAACAGGTATTAGAAGAAAAGATTGGACAGGTAGCTTTTAAAAATATGGAGATTGCCATGAAGTCTGTGTCAGAAGAAATTATTCCTCTTATGCAAGAAGAAAATACACTGGTAACAGAGTATGAAAAACTTCTGGCAAGTGCTCAGATACCCTGGGGAGAGGAAACATTAAATCTTTCACTTTTGACACCGTATTTAAAGCATAAAGATGCAAAAATAAGACGGGAAGCACAGGAAAAACAGAATGAATTCTTTTTAAGTATTCAGGACAAATTAGATGAGCTTTATGATAAGCTGGTAAAAAACCGTACTTTACAGGCGAAAAAGCTGGGATTTGAAACTTATACACCTCTGGGTTATCTGCGTATGCAGCGAAACTGCTATGGGCGAGAGGAAATCGAGAATTTAAGACGTCAGGTAAAAGAAGTTTGGGTTCCTTTTGCAGAAAGTATTTTTGAGAAAAGAAAAGAACGTCTGGGCTTATCTGAACTTTCCTATACAGATGAAGTAGTATACAGCCCAAAAGGAAATCCACAGCCGGAAGGAACACCGGAAGAAATCCTGCAGGCAGGACAGCAGATGTATGAGGAGCTTTCTTCTGAAACAAAAGAATTTTTTGATTTTATGATGGATAATGAACTGTTAGATGTGTTTGGAAGAAAAACAAAAGCAGTAGGCGGATATATGACTTATATTCCGGATTATAAATCACCATTTATTTTTGCTAATTTCAATGGAACAAGCGGTGATGTAGATGTTATGACACATGAGTGTGGTCATGCTTTTCAGGGATATCTGGCAGCAGCAGATCCTATTCGTGAACACGCAGATATCGGAATGGAAACCGCAGAAATTCATTCTATGTCTATGGAATTTTTTACTGAGCCGTGGTATCCTTTGTTTTTTGGAAAAGAAACCGCACAGGAATATACAGATATGCACTTAGAGGACGCTGTGATTTTTGTTCCTTACGGCTGCATGGTTGACGAATTCCAGCATATAATATACGACAATCCAAATCTGACACCAAAGGAGAGAAAGCAGGTGTGGAAGGATTTGGAGAGGGATTACAAGCCGCATCTGTTCTATGATGGGCTGGAATTCTTTGAAAACGGCTGCTTTTGGCAGAAGCAGCATCATATTTACAGTTTTCCGCTGTATTATATCGATTATGTAATTGCGCAGCTCTGCGCTTTTGAATATAAAATCTGGATGGATAAGGACAGAAAGGCTGCATGGCAGAGTTATTTGAAATTATGCAGAATGTCTGCGGCTAAGTTCCACACAGAGCTTTTAGAGGAGGCAGGACTGGAAACTCCGTTTAAAAATGGAGTACTTGCGAAAATTGTAGAGAATTTAAAGAAATGATAAAAAACGTAAGAGAAAAAGTGCTTTTTTGTAAGCACTTTTTCTGTTTAAAAGCAATAGAAAAGTTTTTAAAATTAAACGAATTCTATAAAAAATAAACAAAATATAAACAAATGTGAATTTTCATGCAAAATTTGTGAGAAAAAAGATTGACGAATTCAATCGAAGACTATATAATAGCTAGTATACGTAAATTCAGTTGATTAAAGTGCTAGTGTAAATGAAATCTAATGTATAGACATTGGATTATTATTTTACGCCGAATGTCTTTCCTATAAAGACAGATGTATGAGAAGACCTGAAGTTACAAGAAGAAATATAAAGGAAAAGGAGTAAGTTGTAATGGCAAAATATGTTGTTAAACGAATTTTACTTGCAATCGCAACAATCTTTATTGTATGCGTAATCACATTTTTTGCAATGAATGCAATTCCGGGTGGACCGTTTGATGGTGAAAAAGCAACGACACCAGAAGTAAAAGCGGCATTAGAAAAGAGATATAACCTTGACAAACCGGTTCCGGAACAGTTTGTAATTTATATGGGAAATGTTTTCCAGGGTGATTTTGGTATCTCTACAAAAACAGGACGTGATATTGGAGAAACAATTTTCACATCTTTTAAGGTTTCAGCGAAGCTGGGAGCTATGGCAGTAGTAACAGCAATTATCTTCGGATTGGTTTTAGGAAGTATTGCTGCGCTTACCAGAAATAAACTTCCTGACAGATTGATTATTTTCTTCTCCACATTGTTTACATCGCTTCCCAGCTTTGTACTCGGTTCCCTCCTGCTTTTGGTATTTTCCATCAAGCTGAAATGGGTTCCTGTATGGAGTCCTGATAATCAGAATTATATTCTTCCGGTAATTGCATTGGCAGCTTACCCTATGGCTTATATCACACGTCTTACAAAGACAAGTATGCTGGATGCAATGGGACAGGACTATGTGCGTACAGCCAGAGCAAAAGGTGTTGCACAGTGGAAGGTGATTTTCAAACATACATTGAGAAATGCTCTTATTCCGGTTGTTACATACGTAGGTCCGATGACAGCAGCAATTCTTACAGGTAGCTTGGTTGTAGAAAAAATCTTTACAATCGGCGGACTTGGCGCAAAATTTGTTGATAGTATTATCAACCGAGATTACCCGCTTATTATGGGTGTAACTATTTTCCTTGCAGTATTGATGGTTACAATGAACTTGATTACAGATATTGTATATAAACTCATTGATCCAAGAATTAAATTAGATTAGGAGGAGACATAAGACATGGAAAATACAAATAAAAATTTGGATCAGATGCCTAAAAAATCTCCTTTTAGCTTTCAGGTAGACCTGAGTAAATTTGAAAAGGCAACAGATGAAGAAAAAAGACAGCAGGAGGTTATGAGCGAGTCCTCCACATTCTTTAAAGACGGTATGCGTAAGCTGATGAAAAACCCATTGGCAGTAGGAAGTGTTATTGTATTGCTTTTAATTATCCTTACTATTGTAATTACACCATACGTTGTACCGTATAAATATTCACAGATTGTTACCGTAAACGGTAAGCGTGACAAAACAGCGGCAAATATGGCTCCGTTCCAGTATTCTGATTTAGAAAAGGAATATATGAAAGAGGGCGGTGAAGTATTCCCTCATATTATGGGTACTGATGAAATGGGTAGAGATTATTTTGTACGTGTTGTATACGGAACAAGAATTTCCCTGTTGGTAGGTGTATTTGCAAGTTGTATCGTTGTGCTAATCGGTGTTATCTACGGAAGTGTCTCCGGATATTTCGGCGGCAAGGTCGACTTGGTCATGATGCGAATAGTGGATATTATCTATTCCCTGCCGGATATGCTGATGATTATTCTGTTATCCGTAGTGCTTCGTGAAACCTTGAACTTGGATGCAATTCCGGCGCTTAGCAAGCTGGGTACAAATATGATTTCTCTGTTTATTGTATTCGGTCTTTTATACTGGACCAGTATGGCTCGTATGGTAAGAGGTCAGATCCTTACAATTAAACAGAATGAATACGTACTTGCTGCAAAAGTAAGTGGCGCAAAACCGGGAAGAATTATCCGCAGACATATTCTTCCAAACTGTGTCAGCGTTATTATTATTTCCGCAGCATTACAAATTCCTTCCGCTATTTTTACAGAGAGCTTCTTAAGCTTCGTAGGTCTGGGTGTTCAGGCGCCAATGCCTTCTCTTGGTTCTCTGGCAAATGCGGCTCGTGCAGGTATTTCAGCGTATCCTTATAAACTGATTTTCCCGGCACTGATGATTGGTCTTATCACTCTTTCCTTTAACCTGATTGGTGACGGTCTGCGTGATGCGTTCGATCCAAAATTAAGGAGGTAATAGAAAAATGAGCGAGACAATCCTTTCAGTAAAAAATCTTTGTACTTCCTTTACAACAGAAAAAGGTGAAGTAATGGCCGTAAACGGCGTTTCCTTTAATCTGGATAAAGGGAAAATCCTTGGTATTGTAGGTGAGTCCGGTTCCGGAAAGAGTGTTACTGCATATTCCATTATGCAAATTCTGGAGAAAAACGGAAGCATCAAACAGGGTGAAGTTTTATTTAAAGGTGAAGATATTACAAAATTTTCAGAAAAACAGATGAGGGCGTTCCGTGGAAAATGTTGTTCCATTATTTTCCAGGATCCTATGACTAGCTTAAATCCAGTTTTTACAATTGGAAACCAGTTAAAAGAAGCCATTGAGTTACATACAGAACGCAAAGGAAAAGAAGCAGAAGCCCGTGCAGTGGAAATGCTTACTTTAGTAGGTGTAAACGAACCGGAGAAACGTATCAAACAGTATCCTTATGAGTTATCCGGCGGTATGCGCCAGAGGGTTATGATTGCTATGGCACTGGCATGTGAACCGGATATCCTGATTGCCGATGAACCGACAACAGCGCTTGACGTTACCATTCAGGCTCAGATTTTGGAGCTGATGCAGAGTCTTCAGAAAAAATTAGGTATGGCTATTATCATGGTTACTCATGACTTAGGTGTTATTGCAGATATGTGCGACGAAATCATTGTTATGTACGGCGGTAGAGTTTGTGAACGTGGTACAGCAGAAGATATCTTTTACAGACCGGCGCATGAATATACAAAAGGTCTGCTTCGCTCCATTCCGAATGTTGACCGTATCGGAGAAAAGCTGGTTCCGGTTCCGGGAACACCGATTAACTTATTAAATATGCCAAAAGGCTGTGCTTTCTGTCCCAGATGTGAAAATGCAATGAAAATTTGTCTTGAGGAACAGGCACCGGAAGTACAGATGCCAGACGGACATTTTGCATCTTGCTGGCTCAGCGTAAAAGAACTTATGGAGAACCAGAAAGGAGCCGGAAGTAATGAGTGATAATTTCGTACCAAATAAAGAGTATCTGGTAGAAGTAAATAATCTGAAACAGTATTTTCCAATCAAAGCAGGGTTTGGTAAAACAATTCCTTTAAAAGCGGTAGACGGCGTATCCTTCGCAATCAAACCGGGAGAAACTCTGGGATTGGTAGGAGAGTCCGGTTGTGGTAAAACAACAGTAGGACGTTCTCTGTTACACTTATATAAACCAACCAGCGGCGATATTTTTTACAATGGTCAGCGTGTAGACGAAAAAAGTATTCAGTCTATGAGAAAGGATATGCAGATGGTTTTTCAGGATCCATATTCTTCCTTAAACCCACGTATGACAGTAGAGGATATTATCGGTGAACCTTTAGACGTACATAAATTATATACTTCTAAGGGAGAAAGACGTGATAAGATTTTACATCTTATGGAATTAGTAGGTCTGAATGCAGAGCATGCAACACGATATGCACATGAGTTTTCCGGCGGTCAGCGTCAGCGTATCGGAATTGCCAGAGCATTGGCTACAAATCCAAAGTTTATTATATGTGATGAGGCGGTCAGCGCTCTTGACGTATCTATTCAGGCACAGGTTATCAACATGTTTGAAGAACTTCAGGATAAGCTGGGAATTGCTTATTTGTTTATCGCCCATGACTTATTGGTTGTACATCATATTTCAGATAGAATTGCAGTTATGTATCTGGGACGTGTGGTTGAAATTGCAGATGCAGATGAATTAAATGCAAGTCCAATTCATCCATATACACAGTCCTTATTAAGCGCAGTACCTTATCCGGATCCAAAGATGGCAAAGGAAAGACAGCGTATTATTCTGGAAGGTGACGTACCAAGTCCTCTGCACATGCCAACAGGCTGTGCGTTCCGTACACGTTGCAAATATGCAACAGAGCAGTGTGCAAAAGAATGTCCGACATTAACTGACAGAGGTAACGGACATCAGGTTGCATGCTGGAATAAATAGTGATACAACATTCCGTTAGGAATTTTGTATAATAAATGTATACTTATGAAGGAAATAAGTAGAAGGAGGCAAAAATGAAAAAACGTGTTTTAGCAATGCTTCTTGCTTCTGCGATGGTTGCCGGTTCACTGGCAGGATGTGGCGGCTCCAGCGACAAACCAGAAGCAAGCACAGAAGATGGAAAAGAAACAGCAGAAGAAGGTTCTGCAGCACCGGAATGGGAAGCTTATGATGAATTAATTGCCAACATCAAGAAGGAAACAGACCTTGTAAAACGTGAGGCAATGATGCACGAAGCAGAAGATATGCTTATGGATACATGGGCAGTTGTTCCTTTATACTACTACAACGATGTTTATATGCAGAGTACAGATGTAGAAGGTATTTACTCTAACCTTTTCGGATTTAAGTATTTTGGATTTGCAACAGCTCCAAATAATGAATTATCCTTACAGGTTGCATCTGAACCAAATAAACTTGATCCGGCGTTAAACTCAGCAGTAGACGGCGCTTGTCTGGCACTTCTTTCATTTGCCGGATTATATAAATATGATGAAACAGGAGCTTTAGTTCCGGACTTAGCTGAAAGCCATGAAATGAGCGAAGACGGTCTTACTTATACTTTCACAATGAAAGACGGTTTGAAATGGTCTGACGGTGAAGCTCTTGACGCAACAGACGTTGCATACAGCTGGAACAGACTTGTAGATCCTAATACAGGTGCTGACTATTCTTACTTAGCAGACGGTATTGCTAAGAAAGAAGACGGTACACTTGATATCGCAGCTTCTGAAGACGGAAAAACATTTACAGTAAAACTTGCAGCACCTTGTGCATACTTCCTTGACTTATGTGCATTCCCTGCATTTTACCCAGTTCCACAGCAGAACGTAGAGTCCGCTGAAGGCGCAGCAGATAACCCGGGTGCATGGTGTCTGGAGTCTGGATTTGTAACATCCGGTCCGTTCACATTAAAAGAGTGGAAACACAATGAGTCTATGACTTATGAACCAAACCCAAATTACTATGATGCTGGAAAAGTTTCTTTGAAGAAAATCAACTTTATGTTAAGTGCTGATGATACAGCTGTATTTAACGCATTTAAAGATGGTTCTTTACAGTTTAGTGATACAATTCCAACAGACGAAATGAAAAATGTTGTAAATACACCTGAATTCCACAAAATTGCTACTTTAGGAACATATTACTCAGGATTTAATGTTCAGAGTGAATTATTTGCAGGAAAGACAGCACAGCAGGCAGCAGATATGCGTCATGCATTCTCCTTACTGATTGACCGTCAGTATATTGTAGATACAATCGCTCAGGCTGATCAGACAGTAGCTAACACATTTATTCCGGAAGGTATGTTAGATGGACAGGGTAGCGAATTCAGAGCAAATGATGACGCTTATACTTATCCAGATGCAGAAAACGTTGGTTACTATGATCCAGAAAAAACAGAAGCTAACGTAGAAGAAGCTAGAAAATTATTAGAAGGTGCTGGATATAAATTTGATGATGCAGGTATGTTATCTCCAGAAACACCAATTAATATTACATACCTGACAAATGACTCTGAAGGTAATGTTAAGATTGGTGAAGCTATGCAGCAGGATTTCAATGAAATCGGTATTAACATGACAGTAGAAACACGTGAATGGTCTACATTCCTTGAAGAAAGAAAAGCTGGTAAATTTGACTTTGCTCGTGAAGGTTGGTTAGCAGATTACAATGACCCAATTAACATGCTTGAAATGTGGGAAACAAAATCTGGTAACAATGATATGCAGTTTGGTAGATAATTTACTTTCTGCTATATTCTTGTAATGAAAAGCGCCGCTTTGAGATTGAAAAATCTTGAAGCGGCATTTCTATTTGTCGAGAAATTAATATTCCCTTGACAAATGAGGTAAATACGTTTAGTATTATAGTTGCGCCAAAGGAAGTATGTTATTCTCGTTTGCACAACCAGAATGCTTTTAGGGCTTGTACTGGTTTCGACGGGGGTTTTGAAGTTGAGGAAGCCATCTGCAGACTCCGGGACTGCATACCAACCTGGAAATTAAATATAAACGCAAACGATAACGTAGCGTTAGCTGCCTAATTGCAGCTTGTCAGCCTTAAACCACCCGCTGTTTAAGAACCTGGCATCGACTTTGCGGGGCACTTCGCTTTCAAAGCTTTGAGAAAGTGGAAGATTTTATGAAGCTACTAAGTGCAAAAGCCTGTTATTCGGCGTTTGTGTGAGGGAATGTTAAAAGAATAACTGTGATGGGAGATGCCGCAAGGGATAGACTTTCGGACAGGGGTTCAATTCCCCTCAAGTCCACTCCGAAAACCCAGTAAAACTAAGGGTTTTCGGTATTTACAAAAAATTATCTAATCAAAAATCTAATCAAGAACAAATATACTTATAAAATTTATAAAGAAAGGAGTATTTTCTATATATGACAAAGTAATAAGTATTTACATAAATACGAGAAATTCTTGTTTTTATGTAAGTGCTTATTTTTTTGTACAACCTTCCAAATTTTCCCAGTTGACAACTCGAACAAACGTTTATATAATAGGAAATATAAATATACAAACGAATGTTCTAAAGTCTGTATAAGCTCCTAAAATACGTCTAAAACAAATTTCACTACACTTATAATAAAATATACGGAAAATAACATAAAACTGATTTTAGACACAGAATAGAAGCTTACAGACTGTATTGAGAGGTGTACTATGATAACATACGAGAACGAAAATGCACGATTACTTATTGAAGGAAAAGTAATCAATCTAACTCCAATCATCGAAAAGATTAACCTACAAGGAGAAATCTATATCACAGAAGAAGCTGCACTGAAATTCTATAATACTTATCACAAGAAAGAAATATCCCAAATAACCATTATTGTAGATAACAAACCTGTTATAGTTGTTCCAATGGTTAAAATGAAAATGATATAACAGATTGTGCAATAATTTGTCGATAAAATTTTATTGCAAAATGTCAATGTTTGTATTACTATATATTTTGAACTTACATATTTGGAAATAGTGTAAGAAGAGATTTGAGCTAAATATTGAACTGCAAAAATGACTACTGAAACATGTGGTCATTTTTGTATTATAAGAAGGTGAAATTATGTTAAAGAAAAACGACACTGCATGGATTGTAGAAAATAACTTATCTGTAAGAGAGGTACGTATTGTAAATATATTCGGCAACTTAATAACCATTCAATTTGACAACACAGTGATTAGGCTTCCAAAGCATAGAATTTACGAAACGTATGAAGAAGCAGTAAGTTCAATAAAAAATGTGAAACCAGTGAAGAAGGTAAGCAATCCTTATGATTACTGGCACTAAAAAGTAAAAAAATAACCTCCTAGCTTTTTTGCTAAGAGGTTAAGCTTACGTCACACGTTGTTATTCATCTAAATGCTAAACATATCTTGTTGACTATGTTTAAATACGCCATGCGTTACTATTCATCATAAATACTAATTCTTTTACCACATTTAAATACATCGTATGTTAATATTTATTTATAGCATTATTATATATCCTTTCTATGAAATTGTAAATAGTAAAAAATGAGGTACGTAACAGTACCTCAATAAGTATTTGCAAACTATAACTTGACATTTGCATTTTAAATTCATATAATGATATTGCTATTTGTATTATATATGCAAATGTTATAACACTAGAGCCGTTTAATAAGCGGTTCTTTTTATTTTATAGACTAGCCAAACTGTCAATTTGAGAGTTAGTAATAGCTTTTAATGGGAACGTCTCAATTATATGATTTTTTACATGCTCTACAAAGCTTACTTTACTCATTACGACACATTTATTATTACCAATTTTGCTTGTATTTGCAACAACTATATCGTATTCGCCTGCTGTTGCAGGGGTTATGTAGGTAGAAGTCGATATACCAATAGGATTTCCAGACATTAAATCATTTATGGTATTATGGGTATGTTTTGTTGTTGCGTAAAACTCGTGAGTATGACTGGTACTAGCCTTTCCGTCAAGAGCTGATTGGAGATTAGTAATATTCGCTATTGTATGACTATGACTACTAGGAGTAAAACTACTAGGTTTCCCCGTTATTCCAGACCATGCAACATTTGTCGCTGTTGTTGCACTTCCGGCACTTGTAGCATATTTAACGGATTTATTACTATCTGCTGTGTTGTCTACGTTTCCAAGACCTATTTCTGTCTTTGAATAAGCTGGTTTTGTAGAGGCTTTAGCCCATGAATAGACATCAGATGCTGGCATAGAAGAAGGTCTTCCTACTACATTTTCCCAACGAATTACACTGTTTATAGGTATAGTTTTGGTAAATGTAGGAGCACTTGTACTTCCAGCATCTGTTGAACTATAATTTTTGAACGTTAAAGCATTACCTTCTGCATTTCTACCGAGAGGAATGATACGTAAACTTTCTGCCCATTGTACTTGTTTATACCATATTTCAATTCTATTTTGTGTACTACTGATATTAACTAAGCCAGCATACAAATTATTTATAATATTATGTGAATTTTCAGAAATAGGAACATAATCAATACTAGCGGTAAATATAGTATCGTTTCCAGATGCAGCCCTAACATTTAGTAACACTGCTCTTTCTCTACTGGTAAAAATTAGTTGTTGATTTAATCTATGATATGTACGATTGCACACTAATTCTGCAATTTTAACATAACGAGTTCCTGCATTGCTTTTTTCTTGAATAGTACATATACCAGTATCGTGAGAGTGACTACTAGAAGCTTTGCCGTCAATTAAATCTTTCAATACCTTACCCTGATAAGCACTTAAAGCATCAGAAGTAGAAGTAGAAGTAAGATTGTTTTGAACAGGTCGCCAAGTGTTCGTGTCAGTAAAAACAGCATTACTAGGAACTGATTTTCCTAACGTATAAGCGCAAGCCACAGGTTTACCTCCACTAAAATATACAGGCTGTGTACTAGAACCTGCATTTGCATTTAACATATTCGCACTATTGGCAGCTCCACCAGCAGAGGAAGAACCTGCATAATTATGTGTGTGTGAGGTAGCAGCAGCACCTAATTCAGATAAGGTAGGTTTATCTGCACTTGTATATACCTTGTACCATGCACCCCAAGTGCTTGCTCCTAAATCAGCAGTTCTAAGCATAAGTCTTGGTGTTGTATTATTTATATATCCAAAAGCCATCTGATAACCATTTCCACCTGATGTTTCACTCCAAGGAGCAAACGACATTAAGCCAACATAAGTATTACTTATAGGTGAATTGATTTTTGAAGCAGATTTAAAGTCAAATGTAACTGCATTTTTTTTAAATCCAGCATTATTAGGTGCTGGGTTAGTATCCCGTGTATCAGGAACTTTAATAGATGATGCTGATACAGCAGTTCCACTAAGTTTAAGATAATTTGCATCTGTTTTACCTTTAATATAACTCCACAACGATGACATTGAACGCCTTACTGGAGTTCCGCTACTATCAGCATTATCACTACATAAATACCAATTTGTATCAGTAGGAACTGCCGAACCAGAAACAGCACCATTAATAACTAAATTTTTTAGAGCTGTTGAATAGGTATTCGCACCAGTGCCTCCACTTGTTACGGGGATTACACTGTTATCAGCAAACGTTTTTACCCATCGTGACCATGTTTTATTACTACCATATCCGTCATAATATCTTGTATATTCCATGTGAGTTCCTGCATCGTATCCTGTCATAACTTGCTGGATATACCCGTTATCTCCTAGCGCATATTTTACAACAAGTTTAAAAGCCCCCTGTGTACCAGTAGGTCTATTTTTTATACCGGTATTCTTGGCACTCTGAGACACATATGTACCCGGAGTTGAATATGTATTTAAGTCAGAGTTGTTCGGAATAGTAGTAGCACCTTCCCCAATTGACTCAAACTGGAGATTGCTTGCGGTAGTAGTAAGGTTTGTTCCTCCCGTTCCACCTCTACCAATAGGTAACACTCCACTTGTAATATTATCGGCAGAATGATTATGACTCGTTGGAGCATATTGAGAATGTGTGTGCCCTGAAGTTGCCGCACCAATTACAGCAGGAGTAATATTGATTTCCTTTGCACCTGAACCATCATAAGTATTTAGTAAAGCTCCATTTCCTTTTACTGTAAGTGCATAAGGATTTGGAAGTTTTGTTGGCAATCCTGTAATTTGTGAAGCAGGATGATTATGTGTGGATGGGGGAAATGTACTTGGCTTACCACTGACACCAGACCAAGGAACAGAATTTGCACTTGAAGCATTACCTGCTAAAGCACCAGTAAATTTATTTGCAACAACATTTCCATCATCATTGATGGTCATAAGTTTATTAAAATTTTTTCCACTATCCCCTGACTGGTAAAATCCAAATACTGCATCACCAGAAGTACTGTTATCAATGATTTCAATTTTCTGTTGATATGTGCTTCCATTTTGAAGTATAGTAGCTGCATCTCCTGCACCAAGTGTAATAGTAGAAGCCAATTTACTTAAAGAAGCACTACCTTCTTTTGGAGAAAATTTGTTTGTCGCTTCTGTTTCTGTAAAATATCTATCGTCATGAGTATGAGAAGATGGCGTGAAAGAACTCGGCTTTCCAGTAATATCATTCCATCCTAAAGTCATATATTGTAATTGACTCCATTTGGCTATCCCATCACCAATTTTATATTTACCATATTTATCTTTAGAAAAAGCCAATTGACCAGCAAGCAAAACAGGGTTATATTTTATCCAGTTTGCTTCTGTATCATAAGCTTCTTGTATTTTCGTATTTATAATTTTTTGAGCCATTTAAAAATCTCCTTTTATTTAAAAAGAGGAGCATTAAGCAGCCCCTCCACCATTTAAAATAAGTGTATTACCACCATTTACGATTGTATCAGTGGAAACACTTGCAACGGACATAATTCCGCTACCATCTACACTAACTTTGTTTGCACCTGTAGCAGATTTAACAAGACCAGCAGTAGATGCATTTGCAATACCATAAGTTGTATTGTTATCAGCAGCCCAAACAGCAGTACCATCAGCACTCCATTTCAGGAACTGACCAGCCTGACCACCAGTAGGAATATGTTTATTACCCGGTGTAGTTGGGTGTACATAGTTGTTAGCATTTGGTGCAATGTTATCTAATTTTGTTTTATCAGCAGGTGACATAAGACCAGCATTGCTTCCTGTGGCATTACCATAAGTAGTATTTGGAGGTGTCTGCCATGTACCATCTCCTCTAAGATATTTACCCTGAGCACCAGCAACAGGAGCAGGTACAAGACCATGAGTACCATTTGCACCAGAAGTAGCACCTGTCATATCTTTATTGGCAGCTTTACTGTCTAATGCAGCCTGAAGACCATTGATTGTGCTAATATCCTGATTATGAGCAGAAGGTGTGAAAGTAGAAGGTTTTCCAGTTACACCACTCCAAGGAACAGAAGTAGCAGAACCAGCAGTATACACTTCGTAACCATCTTCTACATTTAATTTACTGTCATCTTTTACGAAGTACATTTTTCCTGTACCTGTAACCTTTACAGTATCACCAGTCTGTACGTCAGCAGTTGTAAGTTTAAATCTTGCTACATCATCAGCAACAATTTTACATCTTTCCAACGCACCGTGAGGTAATCTTGCAATATCAATTGTACCTGTCAGCTTATTAGCATTCATGCCTGTAATATCAGCATCGCCAAATTTTGTGCCTTTCTGAATTGCATCCACAATTCCATAGCCAGCTAATGTAGTTGGATTTGTACCTGCTGTAACATGACCTTTATTATCCACAGTAACAGATTTGTATGTACCTGCTTCTACACCAGATGTAGGATGCACATAGTCTCTCTGTGTTGCATTAACAACAATGCTACCTGTTTCATCAGTTGTAACAGAAGCGATACCTGTACCTTTGATATTTACAGCACTATTCTTACCATCAGTTCCAACCAAATCAATTTTTACATTACCATTTGCTAAGCTTTTTGCTGTAGCAAGGTTGTATTTAGTATCTGTGCTTACAAATCCACTATCATTAGTAAGCTGACTTACTTTTGTAGGTACAGAAACATTTACTGCTTTTTCACTAATAGGTAATGGAGCACCATTTACTTTTACGCTTTCAATAATGTTTGCCTGTGCTCCAACAGGTGCATGAGGTGCTTTAGAATGAGCAAAAGCAGCATCATAATTTGCTTTTAAAGCATTTGTCAGTGCAACCTGAATACCATCCAGAATGGATTTGTTGGCATGACTATGGTTTGCAGCCTGAACAGCCTTCTGGATAGCAGCTTCAATTTCTGGAGGTGTCATTGTAATATAAGGTAATGCCTTAAAAGTATCAGTACCATTACCAACTTTTACTTTTGGTGCGCCACCTGTAATTTCAATACCAAGCTCACCTTTTAAGAGGACTTTTTCTGAAGTACCCCAATTTACAGTTGTATCATTGCAAAGTATAATTCTTGTATTTAATGTTGTGTTTGCCATAATATTTTTACTCCTTTTTTATTATAAAAATGGTGACAGTTATGCACCGCCACCATTTATGATTTTTATGTCGTTGTAATCACTTCCGACACAATAGTATTTAATTGTTGTATCGTCCCAACGGTACAATTTGTTTTCACTTTCCGCAACATATAGACACAACTCATTTCCGACAGGAGGAAAATCATTGGTCGCTCCACCCTTGAAAATAACATCATGAGGAGGAGAAGTTATTTGATTCCATTTGTCCTCATATGCCCATAAACAAGATGTTTCTAAAATGAAATAGAATAACCCACAAACAGGTGCAAGAATAGCCAATCTTTCTTGCTCTGTTTGCAACGTTACAATATTAGAATAGGTTGTCCTTATCCCGTTGTAGTCTAAAGCAATTGTCTTTGTGTCTTTGATAAAAATTAACTGGCTGTGTTTAACTGGAAGTTCATGTAATTTACTGCCATTCGTAATCACAACAGACAGTATTTCTTTCATTTCTGCCATGTGATTTCCTTTCTGTCTATTTAAAATTCTGTAATCGTTAGACAACTCTGAACATATTCTTTTGACTTTGCAACTGCTTCTTTCTTTGCAGTATTAATCTGTTCTGTTACGTCTGTATTTGCGCCCACAACCTTATCTATGTAAGATGTCAGGGTTTCATCTTCTGGGATATTCACTTTTGTTTCAAGAGTTTTCACTTTGTCTTTAACTTTATCAAATTCCATGCTAATATCTTTAAAAACAATCTGCCATCCACTGCCATTCCATATATAACCAGTATTTTCCAGTTTATTAATATACAGAACTCCTTGTTCCTGAGAAGAGTCTGGTAGTTTATCCACAATCATGACATATTGTTTTAAACTGCTTGCAGAGCTTAATTCTTCTAAAACGCAACCATTGTCAGATGGCTGGATAGTGTAGGTATGATATTTTCCATCATTAAGCTTTGCTTTTATTGTTTGCCCAGCATAAGCATTTGCCTCTTGTATGTAAGCTTGTGCGTTTGAAAGACTATCCCAGATTTCCGTAGAGTCGAGTGGAAGTGGCTCAGTTCGAGAAGCTGATTTTAATACAACATATAACTGTTCTGGTTTGTAATCTGCCATTTTGAACCTCCTTAAAGTATCACTTCCAATGTCATATTTGCCTTTATGGGGGTAGAAAGCTGTAGTACATAACATTTGTATGCTATTTTTCCTTCTTGCCCTCCTCTGGCATCTGCAACTTGCACAATAGATTTCTTAAATCTCATTGCAAGATTTGGATCACTTCCTTCAATGTAATGTATCCTTTCTATATCGGACATAAAATCAGGATATGCAATTATAATGTATTGTGCACCGATATGAATGTGCATAGTAAAACGATAACCTTTTTCTGGGTTTAAATGCTTGTTTAAATCCCGTATACTCTCAGATGTAGGTATGTAATTCGCTCCATTTCCTGAGCCGTAAAATAAGCATCTTTTTCCAGTAAAATTATAATCTTCAGAAGCAATTGTGCCAGCCACAATATGTCCATCAGAATATGGTTTTCCCAAGTTATCATTTTTAATAATACCTTCTTTATAAGTTGCAATAGCAGAATAAGTAATAGTTTCATCTCCAATGATAAAAGGTTTACCATCATAATTAGTAGGAGAAGTAGGACTTTGTTTTACTTGTTCTTTTCCTTTTTTAAAAACGATATCTGTTAATTTTCCTGCATCATTTTGTGTAAAAGTTGCTGTTAATTTTGGAGTTATAGAAGTTCCAACCTCTACAATTCCTGAAACTGTTCCTTTGTTATTACTTAAAGTAACCAGAGGTTTTACATATTCTGGCTTAATTGACTTTTGTGTTGTCATTGCCATAATTTCATCTAAAGAAGTTTCAGATGGAATTGTTTGACCAGAACTTAATGCACCAAAATCCGTTCCGTTTAATGTATAAGCTTTTTGAGTACGAGGAGTATTTATTATGGTATTTTTTTCTTTGTTTAACCAGCCGATTTCACCATTATCAAGGAAAATGATATCGTACTCATCAATCTTATTTTGTTTTTTTGCGGCTTCAATATCTAATTTATTTCCAAATGAAAGTTTGGATAATTTTGTAGCCATAAAAATCCTCCTTAATAAATTTTATAAAAGAATACGTTGCTAAATATAGTTTTTAAAATTCAACAACTTCATATCCAATATCTTTGTTTACTTCCACTGAACGAGATGTTGTGTTGCCGAATTCTACGACAGGCACACCGTTTTCATTTACATTTCCACCAGAAGGTAGCAAATGTGCATCGCCTATTTTATTTCCATGAGAAGTTAATTGAATGATGTTCTTTTCTAAACTAATATTATCTGCTTTAGTTTTATCCAAGTTTGTATTAAACTCGTTCAAATCCTGTATCATTGCGTCAATTTTTAAGAGTCTCTGATCTAAGCTTGTAAGAGCATCATCAGGAATAAGGTCTGACCAAGCAGCAATTGGAGTGATAGTGATAGTAGTTGGAGTGGTTTTTCGCACGTGTTGAACTAATTGTCCTTCTTTACTCCTATGTACATAGGTAAATGTAATCTGCAATTCAATGTCGCCATGTTCTTGCGTCAGAGCAGTGTCTATAGGTAAGATATACTCTAACTGTTCTTTATAAAGTTCTTCAGATAAAATTAAATTTTCAGAACGATATTTTTTTGAAATGGGTAAGACATACTCCAGAGTTGCAGTGAAAAGTGTCATATCGAAATCTTTATAGATAGGAGATGTAAGGAAATGTAATTTGTCTACTAATTTGCTACGTTGTAGAATACGTTCTTTTGGCGTAGTATTGATTAGTTCATTATTCTCATTTATTAAAATGGTATATATAGATATCACCAACTTTCTTTAAACTTCACCAATAATGTACTTATATTCATAATCAGTGATAGTTGATTTTTGTATCATTGACTGAAGTTTTTCTTCTGATAGTTTTCCTTTTTCATAAAGTCTTTTTAAGCTTTCTACTAATTGAGTCATAGCACGCCTCCTTCAATAAGTGATAATGTATATGCATCTATAATTTCTTCTGGCGTTTTATAGTCCAATATTTTTAACTGTTTATATTCGTATTCATCTATTTCAACAATGTCCACCGTATCGTACTTATTCACAACAGATTTTGGAAAAGAAGGATAAGAAGAAATATGCCAGATATAATTTTTAGAAGAAGAAAGAATTGCTTGAGCATCTTCTTCTGAACATGTTATTACAGTATCAATGCTTTCATCATATCTGCAAAATACAAGTTGAGAAAGGACATCAATGACTCTATTGTTTTTTATTACTTTATATAACATAGTTGCCTCCTTAATTAAAAGAAGTGGAAGATAAACTCCCACTTCAATATTTTTATATTGAAAACATGATACGGACACCATCCTCATTATAGGAATAATAGTATCCTGAAAGTGTACCATTATCCTCAACACGATAATAATAAGTTGTATATTCAATGTTAGGAGAACGAAGCCAATAAGAATGAACATCTCCATTTTCATAAGAACAAGTCCTTGATTCATTTGTTGTGAAATACGGGATTGGAGAACCTTCGTAGATATATGGTTCAGTTGTCATTGTCGGGTCTACTTCGTAAGCTGCTGGAATGTGAATATAACAGTTGGAAGTGGAAACGTCTGTGGATTTATTACCAACAGAAGAACTAATTCGTGCCTGTTTTACTAATTGTTTATAGGCTATCGGAATAGCATTGTATAAACGTTTATTTAAAGATTTATTTAGTTCCGCAGTTGCCCAACCTCCTGTATTTTCAGAGGAAGTACTCAAAGTCTTGTTAATAGATAACAAGTGTTTTGCAATAAAGCTCATGGATGTACGTTTTTGTGTTCCGTCTGCTAAGTAATAACGCTTGAAGCCACACATTTCCATTTCCAGTTTTTCATGCGTCCACATGGAAAGATTTTTACAAGCTTCATCACCCAAGTCTGCATACCAGATTTTGCTCCAATATACAGTTCCTTTAGCATGATTTTCAAACATTCCGTCATCTGCTTTACCGCTACCAAATACCAAAGTCGCATTGGTTTTTGTACTTCTGTTTTTTGTTAATTCAATATATTGAGGTTCTTCACCTGTAAGGTTTGCAGAGTATACATGGATACCTGTTTCTCCCTTAATATGTCTCATAACAACCATTTCACGTTTATTAAAAGAAGCAACAGAAGTAGAAGAAGTTCCCCATGAAAATTTCGGATTATTGTTATTCCAAATACGGAACCCATTTGTACCATCATTTTGGAAACACTGGGCAATAACAGAAGCCTGAGGCGAAGTTCCATCAAAAGTATAATCAATTGCAAGTGTGAAATCTCTATCTTCATCGAAGAGAGAAATATTCGTGTCGTAATGTTCTGTGCCTGTAAATACTTTTTTCTCACTGATAATCACCTTTTCAGAAATGTCATCATAGCTGTAGTCGTGTCCTAATTCAAAAGAGAATGAGTCTTTCAATTTTACAACATCTTCTTCAATACCTAATTTTGTCAAGGCATACATTTCAACGGGACGTAATTTTGATAATGGCTTATCATCGAAATATCCCTCATTATATTCACAAGAGTCAAATACAGCATTGACATCTTTATCTCCACTGACAAAACCGCTTTTATCCCAACCTGTGAAAAGATAGTATTTGTAAGCAGTTTCTTCTCCCGTATAAGTAGGGATGTCACCTTTGTAAAATACAGAAGAACCGTAAGGAGCAGTAGAAGATTGTAATACATTTCCTCTTGAGAGATATCTTACCATATAAGTTCTTAAAGACTCAGAGTAAGTGGCTCTGATTTCCAAGTTGGAGAATACAGGAGCAAATTCCGTATCCCAACCCTTAAAGGTAAAGACTGTACTTACATTGCTAGGTTTTGTTGGTGTAGGAATAGGAGAGTCAGGACGTGTAATTGGATTAACAGGCTTAGAACCCTTGTCAACATATTGTTTGTCCAACAGTGTTCCATCGTAGTTCAGGAATTTTACAGTATACTGCGTAATAATGGTATCATAATTGATATCCAAATCTTTCCATGCTTTCTTGTAATCCTCTAATTCTTGTTGTCTCATTACAGGAACATGAACAGAACCAGTCAGTACAGAAACATCTGTATTATAGCCATTTTCATCAATACCGGATAATTTAATCAATCTCTTTAATAAACTGTCGTCTTCTAAATTCCAGTTGATACCTGTTAAACGTAAACGGTTTAATTTTGGAGATTTTTCAATCATATCTTTTGCATGAATTGTAGGACAATCGTCAATAGAAAGTGTTGTGATATTTTCGTAAGATGAGATTTTTAAGTCATTGAGAGCCAATAACTTTTTCGCAGTAAGAGAGGCAATTGCAGGAAGATGTGCTGTCTGTATTTTACCTCCTGTCGGGAGGATAACACCCGTAATACCAGAACCATCAGCTAAAAATTCTGTAAGGTTTGTACACTCTGTAAGCGCAATGGTCTTTTTCAGATTTGGAAGATTTTGCAGATTTAATCTCTCAAGCAGAATATTCTTACCGATACCAAAATCATCCATGTTCATGTTTTTATATCCAGATACGCCAGAACCAATTGTTAAATCTGTCAATTTTATACCTTGGTTAAAGTCTGTGTAACCCGGATAGAATGGAGCAATATCACCGATAGACTGAATAATAGAAGCGTTATATACATAAATTTCTGTATCATTCATTGCTGGAATTGGAGATTTTACTGTATATGTTTGACCTCGTTTTGCACGAACAGAAGTCTGGTTAGAACCAAAACGGTTTACCACGTAAGTATCTGCATAAGGAACAATATGAAAAGTACCATCTGGTTTTACACCAGTCCATTCCCGTGGAGTATAACCTCGAATAGTAATAACATCAGAAGTACAAGCTGTTCCAGCATATTTACTTGACATATATTTTTCCTGATATTTCTGGAACTGTCTACGCTGATGCTTTTTATCTCCGTACATCATGGTTAAATAAGAAGTTGTACCATTATCTTCATAAGGTCTGAAATATTTTCTTCTCATGTCCATAATCCATAATCTTTCAGGTTTTAATGCCTGTTCAGATTCCATTTCAGAAAGAATACGAGATGCAGACCATGCCAGTTTACTTTCCATCTTAATAAACATTTTAGCAAGGTCTTCTTTTAAATAATCACGCACATAACAGTAAATTTTACTATCCCATGCATTAAATACAGACTTTGTGCCAATGGTATCAGTATCTTCATATCCATAACTCAGTGTCAGAGCACCTTCGTTGTTATTACCCATAGCAGTATCATTATCATAGTCAAAGCATAAATCCCAATGTACCAAGTCTTCTGTGTGCCAGAATGTATTTTTTGCTCGGTTATCAACCATTGTGTGTCTTTCCGTGAAGAGGTAGAAGAATAATACAGAGTCACGGATACAATGTTGGTCAAATTCCTTTACGAAGTTTTCTGGCGTTACGTTTACTACCCATGTCAGGAATGTCTGCCAAGCATCTTTCCCCGCCTGTAATTCTTCAGGACTACAATCTGGATTTTCATATCGCATTTCAAAGCTAGTGTCTCCGTCCCATCCTTCCTGAGATAAATCATCAGAGAGAAAACGACACTGCTTATCCGTATTATTAGATACCTCAACAATAAACTCTTTGTGATTATCAGGGTTCATACCAAAGGCTTCATGGTTTTTCTTTGAGTTACCAATATTTCCACAGCTATAGAAGTGCCAAGCTCCGTCTTTAAATTCTACTGCATTGCTTAAGTCTGTTTCCTTAATAAACACAACACAAGGATGAAATTCCATTGTATCACGTACTTTTGGGTCATCTTTTCTTGCCTGTCTCAAATACGGATTGAAACGATGATATTCCTGTGCCAAAGTAGAGTTGTTAATATTCTCGGAAGAGGCAACATTTACTTTGATGTTAAAATAATTAACAGGAATAGAATTCTCTGTCATCGCATATTTTGAATTAGACTCACCATTTTCAAACTTAAATCCTTTTTTACAGTTTAGGTCTAAGTTACGAGAAGACTCACCATAATACTCAGAAGAAGTACCTTGACCAGATAAAACTCCAGCTTCGGATACCCAGTTATCTACAGGTCTTCCGTTTTTATAGATTTGCTGGAAAGAAGTAACCGTAACCTTATCCTTTTTACCTGTTGTAAATCTTGGAGTTTCAATCTTAATAATACGTAAATCTGGACATTTTTCAGCAAGTAAATCTGGATCAAGATTACCAGAGGAGTCTAAAATATCATTTCTTGCATAGCGACTCATGATTTCGTCTGCATTTTTTGCATCAGCAATATGGTTATCTAAGATTTCATCATCTGTAAGGTTCATTGTGTAGGATTTCATACGATACACCCATACATCACAATCCTCAGAACCAATGGTAATTCCCTGTGGTTCTGCCTGTGTAAAACTATCGGATTCAGAATAAAGTTCAATCCTGCTTGGAATTCCGTCCATCCACATAACCATTTCTTTATATTCGCTGTCTGGAAGAATATTAAATTCCAATTCCATGTAATTGTCTTCACAGAATGGAAGAGTAATGGTATTCTGTTCAGAAGATAATACAGAAGATTGTGCGTTTACTCTGAAACCAATTTTGCCATTGACACATTCCATAACTTTACCGTCATAATCACGTACATTCGTGCTCTTATATACAAACTTAAAGTTTTTACCCAACTTCTTTGCATCATCACCGAATAATTTATAGTCAATGGTCGCAGTAGTACCAGCTTTTACACAGAAATAGGTATCTCCGTCTGCATCTAACTGATAACCACCATTCGCCCAGTCAAAGTTATCCGATACTGTCATGTGTACATTTTTGTCAACATCTTGCCATAACCTGTCTGAGTCTGCATTGCTTTTTCCAGCAGGATTAAAGTCAAAGGCAAGGTTTGTTACAATAGGCTTAACGTCAATACCCAATTCCGTTACCGTAACATTCAGAGCCTTCATTGTTTCACGGCATTTGATTTTTAAAGTTTTTGCTCCTGTGGAAGCAGATTTGTAACTCCATGTCTGACCTGTCCTGTCAACCTTTAATGTAGACAGAAGTTTTTCGTTTTCATAAAGAGTAATTGTAGAAGGATTATGCTCAGGGTCGTATACAACATATTTGATATTATAAGTGTTGTATTGCTTTACCTCAAACTTTGATATTGAACATCCGATAACAGGAGTATTATTTGTGGGTTCAATATAGATAATATCTTTAAAAATAGAATTGCTTTTTACAGACTGCTGATTTATCTCCGCTGTCATGTAAACTTCAAGAAGATGTGCGCCATGTGGTTTTTTCGGAATAGTTTGAGTCATCTGTCTACCAGTGACAGAAGTACCTATTGTGGCAATCTGTTGTCCATCTAATTTAAATACAATTTGTTTTGAAATATTTCCGTATGGAGTGTAGCGGAAAATTACTTCATCTGAATAAAATAAAGTATCATCAAAATTTGACTCAATCTTAAATTCTACAACAGTAATTGTCCAAGTCTTAGCTGACACTGTACCAAAACTGTCTGTAACAGTCATACGAATTGTATTTGCGCCAATTTTGAGATGTGGTGTAATATCAAAAGAGTTCTTACCTTGAATAACCGTAGAAGTAGCTACCTTTGTATTTCCCACTTTCCATGTTGCTGTTGCATTGCCAGTAGTATCACCAGCACTATCAACAGAGGTGAAATTGAATTCAATATTGGTTAGAGCATCCAATAAAACAACCAAACTTTCAGGAGTAATTCTTTCAATGGTAATTGTAGTAGAGTCTGCGCCGCTGCCACCTCCACCAACAATTGTAAATTGGTTTTTAACTTCTCCATTTTCAAGAAGACTGAAAACATTATCTACGTAAGTTGCTTCGTATGTATTCGAGGGCTTTTCGTTGATTTTATTGACGATATCCTCGATACGTGTTACATCGCCACTTAACGCAGTAACATTTCCCTCCATTTGCTGTACAGAGGATTTCATGACAGATACTTCATTTTTAATTCCTTCAACACTTTCTGTTGATGCTTTTTTATTTAATAAAGCGTCTGTTTCAGGTTTCTTATAATACTGTGTATTCAATGTTTCCGGTAATCCGTCAACATCTTTGTGGATAGCAGCTAAATCCTGTTCTGTTTTTGTTTTAAAAGTAGCTAACTCCTGTTTGACCGCATCTGTACCAGTTTTTACTTTTTCATCTACAATTTTATTATAAGATGATACCCATTGTGTACTTGGGTCTGTGTTAATTGTAATGGATTTAATTAAGTCTTCACCGTTGTAAAACTTAATAGTTTTTGTCGTATCATCGTATTCTACCTTAAATTTTGCCAGTCCATCAATCTTGTCGATTTTGTCATTGACTTCTTTCAAAGCCTCTGTTAAGTCAATGTTTTTAATCAAATTATCGACTTGCTGCTTTGTATAATAATTTAAAAGAGCAGTAGTGAGCTGTTCATTTAAAGAACCAGTGACCTGCTGTAAGATTTCATCTTTTGCTCCGTCAACAACCCCTTGAGCACGATTAGCAGAACTTTGAGCATTGTCAGCAGAAGTTTTTGCCTCTTTTGCAGCCTGTCTTGCCTCATTTACTTTTCCATCAATTAAAGTTACAAATTGTGTATACCAATCTTCATCCGGTTTTATAACCCCATTCCCGGATAAAGATTTTAAAATATTAACCTTTCCATTTGGTCTGGTTTTCCAAATATAATTTTGACCTTTTTCATTTGTGCCATTAGCAACGATTTCAAATTTTAAATCCCCTTCAAGGGCGGTAGCATATTCATCTACTAGCCACCCAAAGCGGATTTTATTTTCGCTATATGTTACATTTATAGGAGTGGAATAATGTTCTCCACCTTCGGCATTAACATAATGTACTCGAAAAGACATTTCCATAAGGTCTATTCCATCATAATAACGTGAAAGTTCAAATGGAATGAACTGACTGTTTACTTCTTGAGTCAGATTTAATTGTTTTTCATTTACTGAAATATTTTTATTATCATCTACAATTGAAAAGTTTTCATCAGAATAGTTATTGTACCATTCGTATTTGTCACTTCGAGTAAAAACTTCCTGAAGTGTGTCAATGCCTTTTTCTGCGAGAACAGTAGGCATGATACTCTTATCTATGTGTTCTGTAGATAACTTCTCAATTGAATTCTTAGAATTTTTAAAAGATAGAGCCATGCTTTATATTCCTTTCTGATAGTTATTCAATTGACTTATCGTCTGTTTTAACTGTTTTGTCAACAATCTTATCTAATTGTTGTTTTGCATAAGCTGCTGACTGCTCAAAAGCGTTCTGTATTAAAGCTTCCACAAATTTTTTCGGGAAGAAAGGTTTTAAAAATGCCGGAACTAACTCATAGAGCCAGTTCACAACTGCCTGAAATTTTTCATTTCCTTGTTTAAATCCGGTGAATTCTTCTTCTGCTTTTGCAATCAGTCCATTTACTGCATTATTTATTTTTGAATTTGTTTTAAACCAAAGTGCCAATCCACCAAGCACAATGTAAAGCAGTATTTCTAATACATTCATAATTACTGCAATTTCCATAAACTAATCCTCCTGTGTAATCGGTATGATTTTTAACTTATTCATTGCTGGTTGAATAACTCTGTGAGCAAAATCATTACCGCCATATCTTTCGTAATCTCCGAACATACTCCAAAAAGCATGTGCTTCCATTTCATTCCATTCTTGTTTTGGATTTCTTTCCACTGAGGTAAAGTAGTGGTAAGCGTTAATTAAATCCTGCCTTAACTCATTTACTTTCTGAGATTTCCTGTCTGCATCAATTTCTTCCTGTCGAGTCTGTATCTGCTCTAAAATCAAATGAAGTTCTTTAATCTCATTTAAAGCTTCTTCTGATTTTTTTACAGCAATATCTGTCTTTTCTTGCAAGCTATCTCTTAGCTGCTGAGAAACATTGCGGTATTTTAACTGTTCATCATAGAAGTCTTTCTGAGCCTGACTTAGTGCTTTTGTTTCTGCAATAATGTCGTCTTTTGCTTTTTGTAAGACCTCTACGGTTTCATATAGCTCTTCTTTTTTTTTACGATTTTGGTAAGAATTTTCGAAATAGGACTTGATATTTCCCCAGTTTTTAAATAAAAACTTGCCAATGAAATAAATAGAAACGACTAATAGAAGTAAAAGAGTAATAGGACTGCTGATATCTGCGAGTATGTAATCTGTAAATGTGTCTATCATAAGCACTCCTTATATAAATATAAGGAAGAACGTTTATTCTTCCTGTTTTAATTTATCCAGTTCTTGTTGTACTTTTTCTTTCCAATGAATAGGTACATCGTCAATTGTAATCTGTTCTCTTATAATTTTCTTAACATAAAAATTAACCATTATGCCTGTCCTCCAATCATTTCAGCAAGTTCCATAATTGCTCCGTCCTGTGTTACCTGGTCAGCCTGAATAGTTTCAACTGTAATTTCGAGTTTTGTTTTTTCTCTGAAACCGAATGTTGCTAAAACTTTTCCATCTTCGTTTACATCTACGTTAGAATAAATAGAAGATGAAAGCGCAAGCTTTTTATATTCTCCTGTAATGAGTTCATCTTGCTTGAACTGTACGGAATCTAAATTTCCTTTTTTTCTCAAAGTTTCTGTAAATTTTCCGAGAGCAACGAAATCATTTAAAAGAACTGTAATGTTATTTAAACCTGCGCCCGGCATGATTTCAAATTCTGTTTTATCTGTAAATACAATTTTCTGCATATTTGTTCTCCTTTCAACAATTATATTTTTCTTCCTGTCCAAGTTGAACCGTTTCGAAATCCAACATATAAGTTACACTGTGGGTCTACCATCAACAAACAACCATCACTACCACCATTAGTTATAAATACTCCTTTTGAATAATTCGGCACACTAATATTACCAATTGGTACTACTGAAGTTGCCTCTATGAAATATGAATATTTTATAGTAGGCGCGTTACCTATTCCAACAGCATATTTATTCATTGTTTTGGCGTCTATATTGGTTATTTCGTCCTTTAGTGTTTTTCCCATTCTACCATCTAAAACTGTATTAGAAGAAGTAGTAGTGGAGTTATTTACAACGGTGCAATTTGATGCTGTTCCCAATTGATTTATTCTTGTTCTTAATGGTTTTATATGAGTTGTATAAAAACGCTGTAGTCCACTAAAATTTAATGCTTCTTTTATATCCATTTTCTATATCACTCCTTACTTTCAGTTATAAGTTGGACAAAGAGTCAATCTGACTATTTGTTATTTCTTTTACATTAGCTGATGAAAACAAAGCATTTATTTTTGTACTGGAATATGTAGCAGTGGAGGAAGCAGAAGTATCATTGATTAGTTTTTTTATTTCCACTGGTATTCCAGCAATAGCATTATTTGCTTTCGTAGCTGCATTTTCAGCAGTAGAAGCTGCCTGATTTGCTTTTGTAGTCGCCTGATTTGCCAGCTCTTTAGCCCTGTCTGCTAAAGTAGCTTTATTGTTTGCATTTGTAGCGGCATCATTAGCTAAGGTTGCTTTGCTATTTGCATTATTGGCAGCATTATTTGCATTTGTGGTAGCTGTATTTGCTTTTGAGATAGCAGAGTTGGTATCTGTCTGTCTTTTGTTCTCAGCGGTGACACGAGCACTTTCAGCACTAACTCTTCTCTTTTCTGCTTCAATCCTTGCATTTTCTTGTGTTGTGAATTTCTGCATTAAAGCTTTCATATTAGCAATCGTTTTTTGCGCTTCATCAATCAGATTATCTAGCACAAGAAACTCATCTGTAGATTGAATATCCGCATTTAATACATAATTTTTTGACACGTTTAAAAAGAAAGGATAAGAAGTGATAGTCTGTTTATTTTGCGTAATTTGAATTTGACCAATAGATTGACCAATTTCTGCTAAGGTCTGTTCCGTAGGTTGGAAAGATATAATAGAATTCTGCAAAATACCGGGATTATAAATTCTTTTTCCACTGGGTTTTTCAAGGTATAATCTAATTTCTGCATCAGTAGGAATTTCATAATCGTCAATTACAAAATTCCATAGTCTGCCAGTATCACCTTGAATGGCATTTACAGATGTCAATATATCATGATGCAACCTAATTAACATTTGCGGTGAATTAAGTAAATTTGACATATTTTCCTCCTATAAGGAATGGATTAGTGAAAACTAACCCATTCGTAAAATAATATATAACTTAGTAGAGTGCTCCATTTTCATCGGTTCTACCCATGTGACCATCCGATAAGAAAGCAAAGGCTCTATCACCAATCCAAACGATTTCATCATGTGCCATATAGCCACCATCTTTGAGCCAGAACCAATTTTCGTTTTCATCTTTATACCATTCGTGATTTGCCATACTTCCATCTGATTTAAGATAAAACCAATTACCATTGATGGACTGCCAGCCCGTGAGCATTTTTCCAAAATCCCCATCATGGTTTTCATTTAAGTAATACCAATTTGAGTCAATGAGTTGCCAACCTGATAACATGGCTCCTGACTCATCCATGTAATACCATCCATTATCTATGTACTGCCATTTAGTGTGCATAGCCCCCCATTTATCAATGTGATACCAAACACCACCTATCTGATGCCAACCTTCTTCGTACATATATCCGTTACCATCAAAGTAGTACCAATTACCATTAATTTTCTCCCAACCATTTGTTGTATAAGAACCATCTGAATGTTGATACCACCAGCCTGTATCATTCTTTTGCCATCCTTCTTCTTTAACATCAGTAGAAGATTGCCCTGTGATACCTCTATAGATAGCTTCTGCACATTTTTCTACATTCCATTTATTGTAATCGTTCTGACTATCTACAAAACAACATTCCACTAAGAGAGCAGGAGCATTTGTATGTCTTAATACATATAATCCTGTTCTTGTTTTTACACCTCTGTTTATAATTCCAAGAGCACTTGAAATTTCCTGAGAAATTTTTGTTGCAATGGCTTTCGTTTTTTCGTTATAAATTAGAGTCTCAACACCTGTACCGCCACCAGCATTAAGATGGATAGAAATATCCAAGTCAACAGAATGCGTATTACACTTAGTTACGATATTCTTTAAATTTTGAGAAGCAGTGCAATTACTGTCATCGGTACAGTCATATACTGTGTGTCCGGCAGCTCTCAACTTTGCAATAAGAGCATCTTTCACCAGTCTATCTTCCACAGACTCCTTTAAGTATCCACAAGCACCTGAAGCTCCTTTTCCTTGAGGGCAGTGTCCTGCATGTACATTATATGTAGCCATAATAAATTCCTCCTTTATTTTTGAGCATAAGAAAAGACTGATTATTCATCAGCCTTTTCCATATCAACTGTTTTCTGAGTTTTTGTTTCTTCCATTTTTGTCTGCTCTGCTTGAATATAATCCTGATATTCCTTTTCACGTACCTGACGACTTACTTCTGAAACATCATTGACAATATCTTTTAAAATCATTTCTGTAATGTAAATAGGTAATCCAGATTGATTGATAATATTTACAATATTGCCTTTTACTTCATTCAGTATTACAGACATAGGTTTATTTTCCATTTTCCTTTTCCTCCAATTTGCTTTCTAAAATTTTAATTCGATTTTGAGCAGCTTTCATAACTGCAATTGACCAATAGAGTAAATCAGCAAGATTAAAAGTATCTCCTGATTGAATAGATTTTGGTAGTGCATTTATATTTATTTTTTCGTTTTCAGAAGTAGAAGAGTATATTTGCATATTTTCTAATTCTGTATAAGCTTTTGAAATATCAAAATTATCGTTATTTCTATAAAGATTAACAGGTGATTGACCAATTACATTTCCATAAATAGCATTCCAACGCTTTGTAGGAGAGCCAATACTTCCTGTATTATCTTTGCTTGGTAAAATAGAGACTGTGTTAATGCCCGTATCATTCGACTCTCCAACGAAGATAGAACCAATAGAAGTGTTCACCAATACTTCAGGAACTTTCATTTTTCCACTATATGCAACTTGAAAAGGTGCTGTTTTTCTACCAGCATAAGTTGTTCCACTCCAAAATACAGGTGAAGTAATATCTGTGTCAATACCAGCAAACAGCTTGTCTTTTCCAGAATATAATCCTGTTTCTTCTATATTAAATCCACCAATTTTACCACCAGAAATCTGCGCATCTTTTGAGAATAGCTTGCCTTGTTTTGTAACTCTAAAAGTATCATTTCCAGCCCAAAACATTCTATCGTCAGAACCGCCATTTAAAGTACCAGAGGATAATCCACAACTATCTGCTTTACCAATTGAGATACCATTGTGTAAATATCCCTGAGATATTGTAAAGTTTGCAATTTTACCACCAGTCGCTCTTAAATTTTCCGTAGATACGTCAGCCTGTACAATTAAGTTATCATCAGAGAAATTAAATTTTCCATTGGCAAGTGTAAGAGTACCAGATGCAGTAACATTACCAAAGGCATCTACTTTAAATTTATCTGAAATACTTAACCCATTGTCACCAAAGTATTTTCCGTTTGTAGCTCCCCATGTAGCGTTTGTGTTGTAAATTGCAGTATCGGTAATTCCCCAATAACCAATTTTAGAACCAGAACCAGCAGTAAGAGTACCTGTAATATTCAAATTTCCTGTATCGTCTACATAGAATATTTTTTGATTTCCTTTATTTATTACAAATAAGTTTGTTTCATTTGGATTGATGGTAACAGTATTCGTTTTATTTGAAATCTTCAAACCATTCTTATCATCAAATGTCATGCTTCCAGTCTTATTGTAAATACCAATTTCTTCTGATAATAAAAGACCGCCTACAAGCTGATTGGCAATAATACCATACCCTTCTTTCATTTGACCATCTTTCGGATCATAATAAGTAAACTTACCAATCCCCACTTTTGAAGTCTTCCAATTGTCAGTTGTCATAACAATAGAAGAATTGATAAGCTTTGTTTGCTCATCAGAATATTTCCCTGTAAAATCATCATATTTCCTTAATAAAAGACCATTTTTGTTAAATACAATATCCTGATTATCTGCATTGTTTACAATCTTTGTAACAGAAGTATCCAGACCTTTTTCTACCCAATTCTTTAATGTTTGATTACTTTCTTCTCCCTGAGTAGCTTGTCTTTTAACAGAATTGTAAGAAGTAGAAATAGATTGACTTTGACTTAGAATACTTTCAATGTCTGTAATTGTAGTGCCTGTAAGTACGTCAGAAAATTCAACAGGAATAGTATCTAAATCATCATAATTGATTTCATAAGAAATAAGTCGCAATTTATAAACTTTTTCATCTACAATAAGTCTAAGCCAATTCCCTAATGCAAAGTATTTTCTTACATCTGCAAATGGACACATAATTAAGAGATTTTTAAGAGTAGTAGAAATACGGTGTTGAAGTGTAGAAGATTTGATAAGTTCTTTGTTGGCAGCTTCCAGAAATTCTTTTGCTTTTTTAAATATACCTACATTATCTAAACCATCAGATATATAATTTTCATTTTTCCACGTATCTTCTCTACGAAAAGTAGAAAACTCACTCCAGTAAGAACCTAAATAATTTTGAAAGTTTAATCTTTTTAAAACTTCATTACGCTCTTTTCCCAATACAGATTGTAAGCCATCTGATATTAAATTATGGTCTGTATCATACTTACCAGTAATTATATTTAGTTCATTTTCACGTATTTGAATTTCTTTTTCTATAAGTTCTTTTTTCTTTAAATACGGTTGATATAATTTTCCATATAAATCACTTTCAGGATTAGAAGAAGAATTCCAAGAGTCTTTATCTGGTACACCTTGTTCAATTAAAATGTTAAGACATGCTTCACACGCATCCTGAAAGATAAGAAGATAAGATAAGCAGTATTTCTGTAATTCAGAAGTAAATTCTTCTTCATTTTTTTTAAACAATCCTATAATACTAACATCTTCATCTTCTTTTGCTAATACCTTATCAATTTTCTGCTTTAAAAAATTCTCGTAATCATTGTTAAAGATGATATCAATTTCTGTACTATCAGCAGTATCTTCTTCGTCAAAATAGCTTGTTACAGTGAAACTACCTCTCCACGCAACACCTGAAATAGAACTATCTTTAATTTTGATTTTAAATTTTGCAGAGTCGATATATACTTTTGCATAATTTAAGATTGCACTATTAGCAGTGGCAAGAGATATGTATTTGATATTTTCTACAGAAATAGGAGATAAGTTTTCAGGAGTTAAAAATTTTAACTGTTCCTTTGCAGTAGAATGTGTGATTTTTATAGATGGCATAAGACTATTACGCAAATATCCATCAAAATCTATTGTGTTATAATATGCTTGCATTAAACTTTGATATCCTACAATAGGATTGTCAACAATAGATAGTTTATCATCATATTTTTGATATTTCTTAATTACGTTATTGTAGTTAGAAACAATATTCGAATCTAATGAAAATTCATGTTTCGTTTCATAAGAAGTGTATTCCTCTTCATACTGAGAGAGTTTAGAAACCAACCCCTCAGACATATCATGTTTCATTTCAGAAGTGATATTCCAAATATAAGACGAACCAGAAGGATTACTGTTCACAATTGCTGCGGTCATAATGTCATCTCCTGCTTCCAATCTGAAACAGTTTTTAACAGAGTCGGTATCTATAGAATATTCAATATTTTCAGCTAAATTTTCGCTTGATACAACTAAAGGCGTATTATCTCCATAGCCTTCATCAATATTTGAACTTCCACATTTAGGACATATATCGTGAAACTCTCCTCTATTATTGCAATCATTACAATAACTTTCTAAGTCATAGGCAGAAATTGTTCTAAAATATCCATCTTCAGTTTCTTCCCCAAATACAAATAAACAATGAATTTCATCAGCTATCTCCATCAATGCGTCATAAACTGACGTATCGTCAAAAGAAAAAGTTCTTTGCAAATTTTCCAGACTGCTATCTACATGTAAGATTTTATAATGAGGAGCTTTATCATGTAAAATTCTGTGTAACAAAGAACCTTTTGTATTTTTCTTGTCATGGAAAACTGTTTTTACATAGTCTTTTCTTGCAATATCAGCCTCGGTATTAATTTCAGTCTCATATAAATTCACCTGAGATAGTTCATACTCACATAAAGATACTCCAGAAATATTCTTAACGTTTTCATTGCTCTCACTAACGCTCACGGATATGCTAAATCTCTTTTTCCACTCAGGAACATGAATTACTCGAAAATCTTTTATTTCTCCCCATAACGCACTAATTTTCCCATTCACATATTTAGGATACGAAAAAGAACATTCGCTAGGACTATTCATTGCATCTTCAAAATGAATATTATAACTTTTATGCAATACATTGATTTTATCACCATTTTGTTTTGATAAGATGAGAGTAGGGATTTCTGGATTACCTGCGGTATCAAATTTAATAGTTGCGCTCATTAGCTCACCGCCTTTATATAGGGACTATATTTCAAAGACACTTGCACAGGAATTGAAAATGTTAATTTATTTTTTCTATTATAATATGAATTAGATATCCTCAAGAATTGGTAGTTAAAATCATTTTGGATTTTATGAGAAATGATAGATGTGTTCATTATTAAGTCTCTTGTAAATGTAATTGTTTCGCCATTAGAACAATTCTTAATGATCGTTCTTCTTTCTTCATTTGAATTTAAAATTTCTAAATTTCCTGATTCTAAGCACTTAATTTCAATATCAGGATAAATATATCCAACTTCATCTGATATATCATATATCGTAAAACTTGTATTGTTATTAGATGTTGTAAAATTATATGTAATTGGTTCATGTAGTGCAAAAGGTCTATTACTTATAAATGTAAGTTCTAACATGTATGTTTGTCCCATACATTCAACATCTTTTACATTAAAACTACCTTCCATATATATATCAGCCCAATTTGGTTGTAACAGTTTAAATCTATGAAAATCAGGTCTATTTAACCAACGTTTTAACACCCTTGACTCTGTAGTAGTAATAGGAGTTGGAATAGGTGACTGACAAGAATGTTTACATATACAAAAAGTTATTTCTATTCTATCTTCGTAAGCACTGTGAGTAAGTTCGAACATTTTCCCATTAAACATTGATTGTGTATTAAAACTTCTTTGAGAATCCGAGTTTATTGTTTCAAATCCTCCTGAATTGTCTGGGCTACAAATAATATATCCTTTGTCATTTAGAAATTCTCCTGCATACTCAAAATTTTCCGCAATCGTGACAATCACCTCCATTATTTTATAATTCTAACACCGATTTAAGAGTTTTAACTTCCTCTATCAATTTTACATATTCTTTTTCACGTTCTTTTAATCTCTCTACAATATCTTTCCATTCTTTTTCTATGGATTGTAGATTACGCAAAGTAATCTTAACATCATCAGGCAAGCCTGAAAAATTTTTTATAGATTTAAGAGTTTCTATCAGCAACTCATTTTGTTCTTGCATTGTAATTAAATCACTCATCCATTTTTTCCTTTCAAAAAAGGATGCGATATTTCACGCATCCTTAAATTTTAATTCCATATTTATTTAGCTTTCCTTTTCCTGCAATTCTATCTATGGTCATAGATTGTACAAGTTTTTCAAATTTGTCATCAGCTTGTAGTTGACGAACAAAATCATTATAATCTTGTACTTTTTCTATTCCTATATTGATTTGAATTTCAGTTGGATTATTACCTGTTGTTACATACTTAGATGGGATAGTAGGAGAAAACTTAGGCATATATTTACCAATAAAATCAGTAGGATTAGTTGCCATTTCCCAAATGTGATTATGAGAAGAATTCTTTAATACTGTGTCTCCCAAATTAAGCTTAGTTAGTAATGCATTGTCTTTTTTACGTACAATAGTTTCAGGAGCATCTTCATTTGTCCAGTATAATCCGCTTTTAGGAACAGATTTCACACCTGTCTTATATCCTTTAATCTGTTCTAAATTAACCCATCCTAAATCTCCATCACCAAGTTTATTTCCTCTGCTGATATGATAAGGCTTTGAACCTTTCGGATTTATTTTAGTAATATAAACTTCCTGACCTTGATAGCGATGTCCTAAAGGACGTTTACCATAAGAGTCGTAATAATAATTACCACTCACAAAAACAACTTTATCCCCCATATTAGGTGTACCATCACCTTGAGGTGAAGTTGGTTTTGGAGGTGTTGGAGGAGGAGATGGTTTTTCTACTCCCTGTTGTGACTGATTATTTTGAGATTGACTAATGTTAGACTGAGACTTGTTATTTGAAGCTTCGATTGCTTTGGAAATGAGATTTTTAATATCATTAATTGCTGTCATTACACCAGTCATAGTAGAAGAGAAGTTGTTACTATAATTGGTTAATACACCTGAAATACCATTTGAACCCCAAATTGTATTCATACTATCAGTAATTGTATATCCTACTTTATCAGCCTCGGATGTAATTGTATCTTTGATGCCAGAAGACTCGGAATTGACATTTGCAATAACATCAGAAATTAACATATCAATATTGTCAAGGCGCATATTGAGTATGGTTTCATATTCTGTATACAATTCATCAAGAAGTTTCTTTTGCTCTGATATGGATTTCTCATATTGGGTTTCAGCTAAATCATCCTTAGACTCTGCAAGTGCATTTTCTAATTCCTGACGTTTTGCTGCACCTTCTTCTGAATTGTCTCCTTTATAAGCTGCAAGCTGTTTCTCTATTTCAGCAATTTCTTTTTGCTTTTCAGCAATTTCTTTTTGATAGTCATATAAATCCTTCTGGCTATCTAAAGTATCATTATATTTATCAATCAACTCTTGCAAACTGTCTAATTGCTTTTCGATACCTTCTTCAACCAAGTCTTTAATAGCTTCTTTTTCATCTTCAGCAGATTGAATAGCTTCTCTCTGTAAATCTAATAATTCACGCTTACGGTCAATGAGAGTTTGATTATGAGGGTCTTCAGCAAGCTCTTTCTGGATTTTCTCCATTTCTTTTTGATAATCATCAGCTTGAGCCATATAAGTGTTATAATTAACACCATGTAGCCCCATAGTAGCTTTGCCTTTATCTGTGATTTTCCCTTTATCATCAAACAATTTATCATTAGACATCAGCTCAATAAGGAAATCAGACTCTTTGTTAATATCAGAAATTCTATCCTGAATTTTATCAAAGATATCCCACTGAATTTCCTGTATTGCGTTTTTGTAATCAATTAAAGAAGATGTAGAGTCCTGAATAGCTTCATTAACATCGTTTATATCCTGTTGCATTTTAACAAAATCTTCACATAGCTCGCTACACTATGCAGTTCTCTTATGAACTTCTCTAGGTATTACCCAGAAGTTGAGACTATATTTTCTATCTATTTTTTATTCTTCCGTACTTATTAATCCCCATTTTTTCAATGTACTTACTTCCATACTTTCAGCTAATGTCTTTATAATATTGAGTGCCTTTATTTTTGCTTCATAAGTATCAGGGATTTTCCAGTAATAGCAAACTAAACCTTCGATAAAAATATAAAATATAAAATCAAAACTCCTCATTAATTTCATAGCTTTCATATTGTATATTATTGTGGAGTTTTCAATATCAATTTTAAAATTTTCATCTAAGGAGTCATACTCTTGGAAACATATAGTTACAGGTTTCAATTCTTTTTGGAATTCCTTAGACTCATTAGCTATAGTACGTGAGATAAGCTCTAAGGTATTATTGAATATAGTATAATGTATGCCTAAAAGTTCACATTCAATATTTATTGAAATTTTATTTTTAAACATTTGGGGAATTTTAAAACTGAATGACATTGAATTGTTATTTTTCATTACCGGAATTACCTCCTAAAAATTATTTGTTATATTATACCAAATAATTGTGTTATGAGCAATGAAAAATTGTGTAAAATGAAATAGATAGTCTATATTTTTCGAAACACCAATCGCTTGTGTTCCTACATTAAGGCTTTCGCCACCCATAAAGGGTTAGTCGTTGAACGTCTACCATGTCATGTATGATTTAGGTAGTTCGCTGCGTCTGAGTGACTTGCACACTCGGTTGTCCCTAGCCTAATATTTTTTATGGTTTCTATCTTTTGACTGTCGTGTTATAAACACATACCGCATTCACGCTTACTGTTTCCAGTTACGTTGTAGCATATTAGGGTTATGGGGATTTTCCCGCAATAAAATAGATTACGTGGCTTGATTTTAAACCACGCATCAGAATATTCTTTAACATTTCCGCTTGAAACAGCTTCATTTAAAGAAGCAATTAAACGATCTCTTTCTTCCGTAAGTTGATTTAATGTTTGATTTTCTAATGCAATAAGAGAGTCATAGTATTTTGTACTGACCAAATATCCAGCATTTTCATCCTGCTCGATATAGCCATCTATGATATTCTTATTGTGTTCAATCAGACTGATGTAATTGTCAAATTCCTCAACAATATTGTCAAACGCCTGTTGATATAATTCTTTTACAGACTCAGTTAATTCCTCAACCGCATCTTTGCAATCGAGGGCTTTTTCATACCACTGTTTATAATCATCAATGTTTTTCTTTAAATCTTCATCTGTAATTGTAGAAATATCAATTGTACCATTTTTTACCTGAGTCTTGTAATCATCAGATAATGAGATAGAATTTGCCTGTTGCAAATAACGCTCATAGGCTTGCTGTTGAACCGTAATTTCATTTGAAACTTCGCCCATTTGTTCAGCCAGAGCCTTACTTCTTGTAGCATAGGTTTCAAATGCACTTCCAGCAATTCTATCTAAGCTTTTGATTTTACGCTCTAAGCGGTCAATCTTGATTTCAATCCAATCTAAAGCTTCCTCAAATTCTTTTGCATCGTCAGTAGAAGAGGAGGAGTTGGATGATTTTTTATTAGATGATTTTTTATTAGAGCTGGAGTTAGAATTGCTTGAAGAAGGCTTCTTTTTATCTGTGCCAGTTGCAGCTCCACCTTGGAAAGAACCTCCACCAGAACCACCTGCATAAGCACTTGCTAAGGTTGAAGCAATAGAACCATCGGGAACAGTGCCATTAGCATAAGCTTTTCCATGACCTGCGATTTTCCCGTGTTTTAATAGCTGTTCTGTTTGTTCTCCATTAAATATAATGTCGCCTTTTTTTAGTTGCTCAATATGAGCACCACCGGGTATAATACTCCAAACCCCATCACGTACTATACTTTCTGGCTTCTTTAATTCATTGACCAATGCTTTTTCGTCTTTTTGAATTGCAACATTTCCGCCAGCATAAGCCGATATAGAATTTGATGTACCTTCTGCATGAGCAGGAGAGAGCATTGTACCTGATGCTTTAGAGGCTTTTTCTTCTACACGTTTTGTAGTGACAGTAACAGTTTTGTTTTTTAATCCTGATATAGCATTAGATAAATCTCGAACAGAGCTTGTGCCACTTACGGAAGCTGAAACACTTACTGTTTTACCTTGAACTTTTTCTATGGCACTAGATAAAGCCTCTACATCTGTTTTACCTTCTGTCTTAGCCTCAACGGTTACACCTACATTTGCTAAGTCGCTTGCTCCAATGCTTGATATTGTTGATTTTATACTCTCAATAGAAGTTGGGTCAACATTCAGTGTTGCCAAAATTTCTGCTTGTTTACCATCAAAACTGCTAATTTCAGAAGCAAGTCCATTAAGTTTTTCCTGAGCTGCTGAAGTATCTACATCGACACCAGCAGATTTTAAGGTATTCAATCTTTCAAGTTCGTTATAGGCATTTTGAAATTCTTGCAGCTTTCCAATTACAGATGATACGTTTGCATCAACATTGCTTGTATCTGCCGTCATTATCACAGGCTCATTTAATTCCTGTTTTTTAGCAATCAATGCTAATAATACATTTATCACATCTTGAGCACCTTCAGCTTCAATGTTTATTGTGCCGTCTTCATTCCTCAATTTATCTAATGAAGACATAATACCAGCAATTTGCGTATCAATATCAAATACACTGTCAGAGTCTAAGTTTATTTTAATAGGAACGCCCTGACTGTTTTCATTAAGCAATTTTTGAACTATGTCTACCGAGTCTTTTGCCTGTCCTTTAAATTCTTCAAAGTTACCTTCTGCATTTATTTCGATAGGCTCAGACTCGATTTCTTCTCTGACCTCATCTTCATTGACAATGTTCATTTCACCGTCAATTTCAAAGTATCCCTCTTGAGCCAATCCTTTTAATTGCTCGTCTAAAGCTGCAACAACCTCATCTGTATTTTCACCGTATCTATTTTCAGCAAGAATTTTGTCTCTTTCTTCTTTTAAAGACTTGTATTGTTCCTTTGTTTCTATAATCTGTTCATTGATACGGTCTATATTACTCTGAGTGACTGCTTCAAGATTATTTTGCAGTTCATTTAAATCATTTTCTAGTCCAGCTATTTCTGCCTTTTTTGCATCAATAGCGGTCTGATTAGCTTCTGTTTGGACTTGGTTTCCATTTTCGTCAGTGGTAGTGTACTGACCTGTGGTTTCCATCTCAGCTAATTCTTTTTTAGCCTTTGCCAGTTGAGCTGTTTTTTCTGAGATTTTTTCTATTCCTTCTTCTTGTGTGGAGAAGAAATTATTAGAGAACCCATAGTCTTCGAGTCTACCGAACATATCCATGAAGAACTCAAATCCCATTCCCATATTCTCTGCGGCACTTTCTAAATCAGATATGTTATAACTCCACTGTTTTGTACCATCTGAAAGTGTTTCAAATGTAGCATAACCTTTTTTCTCAAGGTCATTTAAGAAATTCTGTACGCCAGTGCTGTCTTCTGTAAGGTATCTTGTAGCCTTAGAGTAGTTTTCTATAAAGTTAGCTGGGTCTTCCGCACCAGTAGGAGATAAGTATTTTGCTCTTGCTTTGAAGTCATCCGTACCAATAAGACCTTTATCGTACATTTCCTTGGCTTCTTCAATATATTTCAGAGCATCTAAATAGTCGTCACCCTTGTTTCTATTTTCATCCGCCATTTTGATAGAGTCGAAAATAGGGTTTGCATTGATGTCTTGAGCAGCTTGTTTTGTTTCAATCATTGCTCGTTTTAGTTCTTCAGCATTTCTTACATCTTTCTCAGATATAATATCAGAAGCTAATTCTAAATCTGCTCCTGAAAGATTGTCAGCGAATTCTTTTCCAACTTTTGCGGAGACTTTAGAGTAATGAGCTGCCATGTTTTCAAGCTCTCTATCAATACCAAGGCTTGCTTTCATCATATCAGATGTAATTCCCGGCATTGAACCAGAAATAGTATCGACCAATGAATTTACACCCTGTTCATATTCCTTGAAAGACATTTTATCCTTGTCTTTATTTAACTGGAATAAGTCCTCGATTGAAGTTTGAACTTTTTTATTTCCTAAAGCAGAAGTAATAGAAGAAGTCCATTGTTCAATGCTTTCAGTGGTAGGGAAATTTTCATTAACATAGTCTGAACTTAATCCGCTTGTAATAGACTGAATAAAAGTATCTATTGCAGGAGATTTTTCTACAAGCTTTGCATACTCATCTGAAATCATAAAGAAACTAGGTAGTGTTTCTTTTACAGAAGAAGCATATTGCTCAAGCTCAGTCTGTCCTTTCTGATAAGGTTCTGATATTTTGTCGATGCCCTTTGCAATGCTTTTATCATCAATTTTCTTGACACCTATTTCTCCTAGCGCATCATCAATTTCAAAAAGGTTGTACCCTTTTTCACTTAGTCCGTCCATTATACTTCTATTCCAAGACTCTAAATTTTCAACATCAAGGTTTTTATAACTGTCAAGAATATATTTATAGATGTCTTGCTTTTGCTTTGCACCAGTATCTTTAAATAATGAACCTCTCTCATCATACTGAGTTTTGAAACCTTTGATTACATCAGAAGCCTTGCTAATATTCTCTTGATATTTTTCAACATCGTTATCTCTAAAAGCCTGATTGAGCTGTTCCATATCCGTAGCAGCTTTTATAATTGGTTGACCCAAGCTATTAAATCCAACAACTAAATTAGGAAGCGTATCAGCTAAACTCGAAGCGAGAGATTGGTATTCTGCAAATTCATCAGAGCTTAAAGACATATTAAGTCCTGACTCATTAACACCTTTAGCCAATTCAGTGAAACGCTCTAAGTTGGAAGTTTTCCATTGATTGCTATTACTTATAGCATCATAATTTGATTTAATTGCAGCGGAAGCTTCTTTGCCTTTTTCTATGACATTATCCTGTGCATGAGCTACAGTATCGTAGAGTTTAAAGGCTAATGATAATGCTGCTCCAATACCAGCATTGAGAAGTACATTAAGTCCACTGCCTAATAATGCTTTACCAAAGCCTTTTAAGCCGTTGCCGACAACCTTACCAAATGTACCAAAGGAAGATTTTGTTTTAGTAAAGAAGTCTTTAAATTTATTTCCTGTTAATTGAATTTCTTCTCCAGAAGATGATATAGCTTTTGTCGTCTTTCCCATAGAGTTAGCAAGACCTTCAAGAATATCATCTCCATCTTGAACATTGGATAAGAAGTCTACAACGTCAGAGCTTAGTCCACCAAAACCATCTGCCCATTTTTTAACGTCAAAACTTGAACCACGTTTAAATTTATTGTTTTGGAAGTCGCTTATAATTTCATCGTATCGTTCAATATCTGCTTTGCTTGCCGAAGTGTATTTTCCACCTTTGCTCTTATTAACAAAATCGAGATAGCGATTACCTAACAACGAATGGTTGATTTATACTTGTTTTGAGAGTATAATAATGTATATGAATAGAGGGAGGAAAATACATGATTGAAGACGATAGACCAATTCGCATATGTCCTAAATGTGGTTCTATTATTACCGCACGTAGAAGTGACGAATGTAACACCTGCGACTTGGAATGGGATAAACTTATTTTAACTAATTATACGTTTAAAATACGTTTAGAAATGGATAAAGAACAAAAGAGAGAATGGGAAGAAATGCTTCGTAAACGATATGTTCTTTCTCCAGACAATCCATACTACGATAAAGAAGCATGGAATAGAAGAGAAGACATTGAATTTCAAATACAGCTTCAAAAAGATAATTGGGAGAAAAAACGCAATGAAGAAGCCGCTCAATCTCAATCACATCAACTAATCTGTCCTAAATGCGCTGGCACTAATTTTACGCCTGTCCGTAGGAAATGGAGTTTTATTACAGGTTTTATGACCAATAAGGTCGATATGGTATGTAATGATTGTGGTCATGTCGTGAAAAAATAATACGATTAAAAAAGAAGCAGGAGAGTAATACTCTTTCTGCTTCTTATATTCTCCTCATAATAGATAACATCTGAAAAGATATTTACAACTTTACTTGATACGCTTAAAAAGGCGTTCAGCTTTTGCACAAGACTCTAACATTTTTGGAGTAATTGTATTCTTATTAAAACGTTCTATAAAATCTTTGGATGATTTCGCATCTACAACGATTTGAGTTTTACTTGGTTTCGCTAAAACTGCCATCCTTTTTCCTCCTGATTTATTAATAAAATTCTTTCCAATTGTATCTTTATAAGTATAGAATGAGGGTTGATATTTCTTATTTATTTACTATCTTTCAGAACCCTGATTATCAATCAGTTTCTTAACTTCCTCAATACTTAATCCTTTTTCTTCTATAATAGAAGACAATTCTTCCAATTTAATCTTTTTCATTTCTTCTTCTAATTTAGATTTCTGTTCTTTCAAATTATAAATAATTGTTTCATGACTATCAATTTTTTCATTTAAATCTGAAATTTTCTTTTCTAACAAATCAATTCCTGTTAATCGTTTACCTCTTGCCATAATAATTCCTCCTGAACTTTTTCTTATATTATAGCACAGGTGAGCGAGAGATAAACAAAAAAATATCGTTATTTTTTTACAAAATTTGTACATTCCATCAACGCTTGTACTACGTCAAAACATGTGTATACATATAAGATGGATTTATATGAATGATTTTCGGTTATACACAACCTATCGTTAGAGCACACCTTAGTAATGTAAAAACACCACTTGCTGTCACTGCTCGTTGAGCATAGTCCCATACGGACTGTCTGCTGCGGATTATTCCATAAATATCGTTGTTACCATACCTCGTGCTTTCACATTTGCCACATATAATATTTCTACTATAGTTTGGTAGATATTTATAAAGGAAGTTTCCCGTACCTTAATCATTAAAAGGTAGCTTGTTGTATTATCAACAAACCATTTTCCAGCATTTAACTACAGGAGTCCTTGCTATATAATAGCTCGTACATGTCGCCATTAAACTCCTCGGTGGCTTAGGTTATCTATAGAGATACACAGACGATTTTCTGTGAACTCCAACCACCGCCTTGAAAGCCTTGAAAAATACCGAATGCTCCTAATAAGGAGGGGATTGTATGAAATCTTTCAATTATACTATCTAAAATATTGAGAGTTGTTGTACCAGCATTTACAATTCCTTTTAAGAAATCTGAACCGACAACTGTGTTAGATAATGTTTGAAATGAATTTTTAAACCCTTCAATTGCACCTGAAAGTGAATTTTGATAAGCTTCAAATTTTTCAGTAGCATATCCTTCGCTTTCATTAGCTGTTTGCATATACTTCTTGGCACTGTCATAATTTGCCATAAGGGTTCTAAATACTTCCGCTTGTCTTGTTCCAGCAAAGGCTTTTGCTAAAGCATTTTGTTGTAATTGAGACAGATTATCCCACTTAGATGCCAAGTTGTCTAAAACATCGCCATAATCGTTATATTCTGTTACAGTTTTTCTTAAATCTATACCTACATTTGATAAAGTTTGCTCTACATCAGAAAGAGTTTCTGTTGTACCATCCTCATCAATCAATTTAAACTTTCCTGCTTTAATATCAGACATTCTGGTAAAGATTGTTTTAAATGCGTTACCAACAGAACCCATATCAGCCTGAGTGGTTTCACCAACAGTAGCTATGTAACCAATTAAACGTTGCATTTCAATACCGGCATCCTGTGCGGTAACTGCTGTTTTTGACATTGCTTCCGCTAAACCGCCTACATCAGTAGCAGATGCCATATCTACAGCAGATAACTGATCTACAATATTCAAAGCATCTTTGGCTTCTACCTTAAAGCCTTTCATTGCAGAAGTAAGATATTTTGTACTTTCCTCAGAGGATAAATCGCCAACTTTAGAGAGAATAATAGAGTCAGTTGTTAAGGTTTCAGCTTCTTTTAAGCTTTTGCCTTGTTTGAGCCACTCAGTATTTGACTTAGCGACATCAACTCCAGTAGCCTTTAATTCTTTACCCATTTGGCTATAAGTTTCCATTAAGGATTGCGCTTCTTTATCTGAAACACTTGTAGCCATTTGTAAATCAGTTAAAGCATCGTCTACTTCATGAATTGTACCAATCATTTCATGAGCAATATCATCAGCTCGATTTAATAAAGAAAATGAACCAAATATTTGAGAAAGACTACCCAAACTCTTTTTAAAAGAGTCTGTCCAGTTTTTCCCAACTAAACCTTCTCGTTTAGCAGAAGAAACTAATTCGTTACGTCTTCCTGTTAAGGAGTCTAATTCTCCCTTAGTAGTTGCTTTTGCTTGCAAAGTAGCAATTTCTTTTAACTCTTCACCATATTTTTTTAATGCTTTGGTATTTTTTTCTAACCAACTTAAAGTATCATTAGAAGCAATTTTACCTAAATTACCTGCTGGTTTTTGTAACCCTTCAAAAGCTGTATCAACCTTTTTAACCGATGAAGCAATTTCATTCATCTGTTGTTCTATTTTAGAAAAATCAGCATTATCACCTTTTGCAATCTCTGAGTTAATGTCTGAAAAAGCATTTTTGACTTTTTCTAGTACAGGAAGGATTTTCTGATATGCAGTAGCACCTTCAAACTTACTTCCTAACTCATTATAGGACTTTATTTTGTCATCCCATTTTTGGAATTTGTCTAAAGTTTTGCTGATATCATATCTTTCAGACATATCATTTTTTAATCTTTTGGCAAAATCTCTGGCTTCTTTTTCTCTTCTGGCAATTGCCATGTCAACATAATTAACAGAAGTTTGTGAGTCTTTTTGTTTTTGAATCTTTGCTGCTTTTTTATCTTCTTCATTTTGTAGCTTTTCTAAAGCTTTCTTCTCAGCAGCAATTCTCTTTTCTTCTTCTTTCCTTTTTTCTTCATATATTTGACCAATGGTTTTGTCAGAAGATACTTTTTTACGCTTCGGAACTTTATCCGGTAGGTTAGCATATTTCTCAGCGGCTGTATTTAATTCTTTAAAATTGTTGGTGAGAATTTGTATGGAAGAAGTGATATCCTTAATTTGCTCATTGAGTAAAGAAAAAACAGAATTGTTATCTAACTGATCTAATACATCTTGAAATGTTTCTATCCGACCTTTTGCTTCCTGCATACTTTGAGTAAAATCATTGATATTTTCAATTTTTACTTTAAGACTAAGTTCGTTGTCTTTAGAATTGGTGAGCTTGCTTATATATGTGCTCATAGAAACTAATTCTTGTCGCATATCTCTCAAGACGCCAGCAAAAGTATGAGATGTCTTATTCCCATTTTTATCCATGCTTTTCCATAAGGTTTTATTGAAAGCATCGTCAATCAACTTGGCTTGATTTTTAATTTCATCTACGCCATTTTTAGAACTTTCAGCAAGGCTTTTAGATAGTTTCTTCTCTAAATTTTTAAAATTTAAGCGGTCTATTTTTACTTGCAGCACATTAATGGCACTGGTAATATTATTAAAAATTGCCTTATCATTTGCACTCAATTCGATTTTAATAGGTTTGGCAAGATTTTCTTTTTTCTTTTCTGCTGCGCTAGTATCTAACTCTACCTCACCCTGTACTATGACTCGTTCTATATGGTCTGCCATTTAATCACTTCCTTTCATTAGTCAAATTTTGCAAAATAATCTCGTATAACTTCCATAGGAGGAGTTGATACTGCGACTGAAGATGTCCCATGTATACCCAATTCCATAACTCCATGAAATACATATTCATCTCCAAGCTTGTCTTTATGACCAACAGCGACACCTTCTAATACACGTATTCCAACCTCATATTTGATAGATGAAAGCTTATGTTTAAACGGAGAACACACATAGTCAAAAGAATGCATACGTTTGTAGTGAATAGGAGAGTAGGCAGCATAAAATTGAGCTATCGCCATATCTCCTAAATCAACACATTCAGCATAAATTTCCTCAGCTCTTTCTTTAACTTTTTTTTCCAGAACTTTTTCTAATCTTTTTTTTAATGCTACGTCTAAATTCACATAATCACCTATTGTTTTTTATTTTGTTTTTGAATTTCGTCAATAAGAATGTTTATTTTGTCGTTGTCTATTTTATTTAACCAGTTTTGTAAACTGTGTACGTATTTTTCTAGCACATGAATAACTCTTGTAACTTGCCTTTGTACAAAAGAAGGTGTAGAAAGATAGTTGGTTCTAAAATCCTCTTCACACATTGCAAAGATTTTTCTGTATTCCTCCAAATCTTTTCCGATTGTATTTAAAATAATATCAACCAATCCTTGTTCCTGAAGTAAATCATAATCTAAATCTGTATCTGTATTAGAAACTTCAAGTCTTGTATATAGTCTTAAAATAGAAGCAGTGAAACTTAAATACATTTTTCCCGTATCAGATTTAATTTCTTTATTAATTAAATTGTGGTTTTCTACAATGAGTTTGGCGCACTCTAATTTGATACGAAATGGAATATATTTATTCACAACAACACTTTCTAAGACTTCCTGTTTATTAGCTGCTGCATTATATGTATCAATAAATTGTTTTACAGTAATTTTCTTTTCCATATTATTTATCCTCTTTTTCAATTGATTTATATTTTTGACATTCTAAGTTTTCAATGTCTTCCGTAATTCTTCCTTCAATAGACTTTGTTAAAATACTGCAATTACGTTTGTATCTTTTACATGTTTCACATTTACAAACAAATTCCTCATAAGTGTTTTGATTAGGAAAGATACCTTTATAATTAACAGGTTTTATTTCAATTTCCATTCTTGGGTTTTTATTGTCATAATAAATTCCCATAACTCTTTCACAAAGCTGTGTATCATCTATCCAAACTAATTCAGTATCAGTAATGGCATCTGCTAAACACTTGAAATAATTATTAGCATCCATATCGACTCTAGGGAAATAGAAGACTACATCCATATAATAATGCTGAAATTTATTATCAGACTTTACCCATCTTTGTTTTTCAACTTCTTTTTTGATAAGTTCTATAATATTTTTTTGGTAATCCTTAGCTTCTTTCGTTTTGTAACTCATAGCCATTGGTTTTCCATTTTTAATAATTGTGCGGTATGCTAAGTAATGATTAACGCTAGGTGGAATAGGAGAAGTAAATACTAATTTTTCTTCCATTATTCCAATGTCCTTTCACACCATTTTTTATAACATTCTTCACTTTCAGCTTTATCGTATACATATACTAAAAGCCCTTTGCTATAATACATATCAACTGGAAATAATCCGTGTTTCATGTACAACATGTGTTGTTTTATATTAACAATCCTACATACATCTTTAGTATCATAATGTGTAGGGATTTCTGCAAATTTCGATTTTACTTGACTCATATCCGTTTTTTCCTTTCAAAGTAAAAATAGGAGATGTATTCTATTTTTTGAACGCACCTCCTACCTTTCTTATTTTCTATTGTTTGTTTTTTTCGTATTACTTTTTATCATTACAGGAGATTTTATTTCTTCCTGTTTATCCTCTTTCACTTCTTTTGAAAGTATTCTTTTAACCTGATTTTTAACATTTTCAGTAGCATTTTTTAACACTGTTAAGTCCAATGATTTTAAACGAATAATGGCTTCTTCATCTGTATAAAATCCTTGGTCATGACGCTGAAGTACATCAAATATCTCTGAACAGTTTTCGTCATGAAATAAAACCATCCATTTAGGTTTATAAGCGTCTTCTGCACAATATGGACAATATTTATATTCTTTTTGACATAATAAACATTTTCTCATAAAAGCACCTCCATAATTAGAGAGATAAACTCTCTAATTACTCATCAATTACATAGATTGTGAAGAGGCGTTTATTTGCATCGCAGTAATCCTGTAAACATTTAATTGTAAATGGATGTGTTCCTTCTGTAGTAAAGTTGAAGTCTACATCACCTGTTAATTTAGCATTATGGAATTCAACTAATGCATGTACAATATGTTCCTGATTGCAAATATCATAACCTAATACATCCAACAGGAATCTACCAGCTTTCGGGAATTTATTTCCATAATTAGTTACAGACACACCGTCTTCACGTTCATAGGAATATGGAACACAAATCTTCATACCAGCTTTTAAACCTGTTGGTAATTTAATAGAAGTCTGCTTGTCTGTATGAGTGAAATCTGTTGCATTAGCTTCACTGCCTTTTTTATATTTTTCAGCAACAGAAGAATCTGCTTTAATTAAATAAATAAATGGAATTGCTCCTACTGGTGTTTTACTTAATGTAATAGTAGTAGCGTCTTCTCCTAATACAAACTCTTCGTTAATTGGAACGATCTGTTTTTTCTCACTAGACATAATTTCTTTAGTGCTACCGAGCTGTGCTGCTGCCAGACCTAAGTCAAACAGAGAGTTTTCGCCGGAAAATTCTGCTGTTTTAGCTCTATCTAATGTCATAATTGGTGTACCAATTGCATCTACAATGTCCGTTGTTTCAGTAGCGCAATTTAAACTTGGATTAGTAACCTGTGTAACTCTCCAAAGTAACTCGCCATTAGTTTTTGAAAACATTGTTCCATTTATAACTCTGTCAATGGCAAAATTATTAATATCCATGTTTTATCCTCCTTTATGTAATAAAAAAGAACCTATAAAGGTTCTAATAACTTTCTAATTTATTTTTCTTTTCTAAAATCTCTCATCCAATTCAACTGGTTTTTATCCAATTTGGACGTATCAACAAATCCACCGTATATACCACTAAGCATGGCATTGGCATTGTTAATTGCATTTATTCGACTTATCGCATCCATAAATGCATAATAAGTTAAATTGCATATTGAATTTACATCATATTTAAAACCTGATGAATTCACCATTGAAGAAATAAGCGGCAGAAGAGTAGAAGTATTTTCTTTTTTAGCAGATTTGGCAATATCTTCTCTATTGATTTCTACCAGTAATTCTTTCATAGTATCGGATTTTACTTTTTCAACTTTTGGTGTAATATTATGAATTGTTCTTAGAATTTTTACGATTTGTTGATAGACTTGATTGTCAATTATAACTTCTTCACCAGAAGGTTTTTCCTGAAATAGTACATGTTCTCCAGTTTTATTATTCTGTCCGAATTCCATGATACTTAAATCTAAATCTCCTAAAAAAACTCTTGTATCTTGAGAAGTTAAATTTCTTGTTAATAAACAAAAAAAATCAAAATCAGATATATCCATCCAGCATATCCCCATATCCCACAACATTGCTTTCATATCAGATGGAATAGCAGTTAAAAGATGTAATACGGTAAAATAATTATTTTCTCCTACAGAAATCACATCTCCTATTGTAGGACTGTTCACAGCAATGCAGTCATTTATTTTATACTTTTCGCCAACATATAATTTCAATTCATCAATCATAATATTCTCCTATGAAAATTTTCAAATTCATATTTATTAGTTTTTACTGCTTCATTTAATGATGCTGGTTGAATAGCTTTAAATGTTATAGTTCTGCTTGATGAATATGCATCCATAATTCCCGGAACATCTGCAATTTCAACTAATTGTGCTCCTAAGATATTAGAGTAATTAAATATATCTCTGATTAAATAACCGAGCAAATCATGTCGAGAGATGCCATAAGGTGTCTTCATATTATCTTCATTCACCCACACATTGAATATAAAAAGCATATCTCTCATGTGTTGATTTTTAACATTCATTGACTGTTGCTTAATATCAAAGCATATAAAATTTTTTGTATCTGTTGTTGTTCCCGGAACACGAATATAATCAAATATATTTTCATCTAAATATGTATCTGGCTCATCAGGATTAAGCTTAGGATTATTTAACACTTCAATAATATCTTGGTCTGAATATAATTTTTCTTTTATAATTCTTTTAGCTTTAATAATAGAGTCATCTATATTGTTGATATCTCTTATCATATACTAATCACCTCGATATCTATTGCATCTAGCAGTGTATCACCTTTGTATGCAGATAAAGTAAATACACTTCCTATTAAATTGTAGTCTTTAATGATTTTGATTTTTATTTGATTGGAGTCGTAAGGTGTGATAACCTGATAATTTTTCGTATCTATTCCAGTGATTTTCCATGAACAAAAATCTATATTAGGAATAGAGTAGGTTTTATACGAGCCTCCAACTTTAAGATTAGGTTTTCCTGAATAGGTTATTTCATATTCAACCTTCTCAGAACTGTCCTCTAAAACTTTATTTTTATAGTAATCAGCAATCATAAGTTCCTTATTATCCATATTTGGATTAAATAAATCTTGCTTTAAAGTGATTTTAGTTATTCCTACCGGAAAAGTATCTTCACGTTTTGATACTTCCCAAGCAATAGGATTGATTTTATTATCACTGATTAAAAAACGCATATTGTAATCTATTGTTTGTGTATGTTCATTTGTTGGTACGATGAATTGTGTTTGATTCTCTGGAGTTGTAGTGTAATAATCGTGCCATACTCCGGCGTTGTAACTTGAGCGTGATCTCAATACTCCTAAACATTCGTGTATAACACCATTTACAATCCACTTAAATGTCCAGTTACATTTCAAAACATTATATTTAACAAACTGGGGTTCATCACTTCTACCTACAATTAGCCATCTGTTATACATTCCTACATCATCTGGAATATCAACAAAAGTTCCAATAGGATAATGTACTCCAGGTCTAAACTGTAAATGATAATCTACAGCGTCTTTTGAGATGCTATAATAAGTATGTACAATGTATTTTGCATCTACAGGCTGGTTATCTATATAACATTTCCTGTAAGCAATGTCTCTTGTAAATGTATTATCCATAATCATGTCTGATTGTTTTTTTAATGCTTCTCCCATATAATTCCCAGATGTTTTAAGTCTTTTTCTATAAAGTTCAAGCATTAATATTCACCCATTTTCTTTATAATTGAACATGAGTCTAAAACAGCTTTCCTATATAGCTTAAAGTCATTTTCAGACCTAGCTGCTTCAATTAAAGCTAATATGGTAATCCATCTTGGTTCATTTGGAAAAAGATTTGACATTCCACGAATGCGGAAGAGAAGAGTTGAAAAATAATAATCAATATCTGAATTATTATTTTCTTTAAGAGGTAAGAGTTTATAGATTTGATTGATAATATCTGAATAATTGTTTCTAAGGGATTTTATAGGAACTGTTCCATAAATTGTTTTATTCATTTTTACGTCCCCAAATAAAATTTTGATAACCATAATCCCTCATGAGATTTAGGCAATTTACACGGTTAGTTTCTTTTAAAGCCATAAGTTTATCAAGCTGATTTGCTTGGGCATAAAATTTTTCTTCTTTACCCCCAAAGAATTGTGATGTATATAATACAGAATTCAATTGTGGAGCTAACCATTCTCCCACCATTAGTTCAGCTAATATTTCTTTTTCAATATCTAATAAATCATCTCTAAAACTGTTTAATTCATCGTCCCTATTTGTTAAATCTGTCTTGCAACGTCTAAATTTTGCTATAGCACCATTTAACCAATCATGCAGCATCATCCTAACATCTTTATCAGACAGCTCTAACAACTTATAATCTGTAATTTTTGTAGAAAATCTCTCATATATTTCATCATAAGAAGTCATAGGTTATCACTCCTTTTTACAAGAGATTGAAAAGGTCTGTACCACAAATTTTATCTACAATTTTTACTTTACTAATAGAATCAAATGTTCCTGCATCTAATCTCGTTGAAACTTCCATTTTAATTGCATCTTTAAAACCTTCAGGAAGGCTTTTTAAAGTTTCTTCAAAATCAGCAACAGGAAGATTTATAATAGTGTTGATATCTGATGTAGTAATTAAACTATCGTATAATTTCTTTAAATCAGACCAGTGTGGATTTTCTAGCAATTCTTCATCTTCAATTATAAAATATGGTTTATATAAATACCCTGAACGACTTGCTTTTAAAGTATATAAATCACGATATTCAACCTGTACAATATCTCCATAAGATTCCCATGTATAAAGTATTTGACTCTTACTTCCCGGAAGCAGAAGAGTGCCCTGAGTAATAGAACGTACAAGAACTAAATCTTCAGGTTCAAATTTACGAACAACTTTTTCTTGTTCTGATTTTATTGGTTTTGCTGTTTTAATAACAGCTTCTACATTTGTTGCTTTAGCCATTTTTATCTCCTTTTTATCCATTTGAAAAGAGGCGGTAATTTTATACCACCTCTAAAAAACTGGTTTACCCAGCAATTGTCCACATACCGAATTTTTTACCTACAATAGTAGCTACGCCCATTTTCTTCTGGAATTCATATTCGATAGTCATATCCATGTTTGTGTTGCCATCATTAACTTCTTTAATATTGGCTTCACCTTCATTAAAGATTTTAATGAACTTATTATCTGCAACAGGCATAATCAGTAATTTTGTATTGTCTACCAGCTTTTTACTTGTATCATTAGGAGCGAAAGACTGAGGAATTTCAACCAGACGGATTCCTTCCCAAATTCCCAATCTACCTGTTGTATGACGTTCATCTTTCATTCCGTTTGAAATCCACTCTGTTGCAATCATACCATTTAATTTAGAAAGAGCGGATTTTGTACCCATGATAACTACTTCATCGCCAGTAGCAGCCTGTACATCTTCAATTAATTCTACGAACTGAGCTTTTGTAGTGTCATCTAATTTACCTGTTTTATTAAACTGACTAGAAGGCAGTACCTTAGTACCAGCAGCCATAACTGCTTTATATACCATATCGTTTACAAGTTTGTCATAAGCTTCATAAATTTTCTGAATGAATTTAGCCCAATCAATTTTACCAGTCATAAACTTCTCATACTCTGCGTAAATTTTACATTTTTATTTAACAATTGATATCATTTTTCGATTTTTTCCCATGTTAGTTTTTCACCGGTAACGGGATGTTTACCAGCACTTTTTAATCTCCCTTTTAAACATGAAGTAATACTTCCTCGATTAACTCCATATTTATCTGACGCATATTTGATACAATCAAATGCTTCATCTAATTGAGGACAATATACTTTAGTAGCTCTTGGATTGTTTTCTCCTGTAAGGGCTTGCTTATATTTTTCCAGTGTTTCTTTAGATAAGTTTTCACGAGAATGGGCTTTTCCTAATCTGACATGATCATATTCTTCCCAATTAAAATTTATCCAATAATCTTTTTCTTCTGAACTTAATTCATCAAATTCTTCCAGATACATGTAATTTCGTTTTTGTTTACACCAAATAGACATTGTTGCAGAACTAACATTTGCACTGCTCGCTGCCTCATGCACAAAATTATAGGTGGATTTATCTTTTAGACATATAACAACCTTACCGATAGAAGTATTTTCTCCTCCGGGGGTTAAATTATATCCATTTTGATGCGACATAGATTTGTATAATTTAATATAATGACATTCTCTTTCGCTAAGATTTTTTTCTTCGCACAACTCAAGAACATAAAAGTTAAAATTTGTTTCTCCATACTTAATCCACGCTGATTGTAAATATTGATTTGCGTGCGTATGATTGTTTAAATAAGACTTATGCTCATTCCATCTTCTTTTTATATTCCTTGACATTCCAATATATTTTTTCTCGTTTATTGTATTTTCAATACAGTAAATACCGCATAATTCTTCAGTTAAATTATCTTTCATTAATACCTTCTTTTTGTAATTATTTCGAAAAATGTTATCATTAGGACGCTACTCCTTGTTGGCAAAAGCCCTTTAGCTTTCACTAAAGATTAGACTATATCTTCAGCCACACGTAGGTGACTGCACACCACTTCGAATTACCAATAGCTTGTAACCCTACTCTCTTACGAGATAGTCGTTGAACGTTCTCCTGTTCGGAGCTTCGCTGCTGATTGCCTATTTTGAGCATAATAAAAACACCTAAAATAGGTGTTTCTTGCTTTTGATATTTAGGATTTAACCATGTATCATCTAATTACTTTTTTCTGTTTTCACAACCTTCGCACTTAGTCATATTTCATACTTATGCTGTGGTGTAATTAGCTTTAAGGATTTCCAGCAATTCAATGTGTTTATAATTTTAAAGCATTTTACAATACTTTGGAGCTAAAATTTAACCCCATACCAAGAAGTTTTAACACGGAATGTACTTCCTTCTGCTAATCTTTGACGTACTATATCGTGGTGATTTCCTGATAATTCAGAAACTGTTAGAATACTATCGTCAGGAACATAAAATTCATTTGTATCACCATCATTCATGTTTCTAATTTCTACAAATTCATTGAAGAAAGGATTGTCTCCCCATCCGCTAACTAACAGATTTTCAACTGTTTCTTCAATAACCTCGAATACTTCATCTTTATGTCGTCTGAAAGCACGTCTAATTTCTTTTTTTGTGGAATATTTATCTGTTCCTAAAATGTTAAACATGATTTCACGAATTTTATCATTTGCTTCATCTTTTGAAACTTTTTCACGATTCATTCCAGTGTCAAACATTAACTGGGAGAATTCGTTATAGTCTCTTACAGCAAATACGTTCTGTAAATTTTCTGTTGAAAAATTTATTTTATTAACCATATTCTTACTCCTCCCTTTAATCTTCAACTTTTACTTTCTTGCTGTTAATAGTTACAGATTTACCTTTTTCTGGAGTGCCTTCAAAACCTTCTTTAGAAAGTTCAAAGATGTCTCCTTTATACAGTTCATAGCCTCTTACAATGTCGCCATTTGCATTATAAAAATTAGATTCATGCTGCATAGCAGTTGTATATTCCTCATAAATCATAGGAACTTGCAACAGTAAAACTGCATCTCCCGGATCTTCAACTTCTACATAGAAATTTCCGTTTGCAGCTACATCAACAATTTTCCCTGCAAATCCTGTACTATCTTTTGCTTTATATACTTCTGGTTTTACGTAATCGCCTTTAGCAACCACAGAACCATTGTCTAAATCCTGTTCAATTAAAATATTGTAAATATGTCCGGCAGTAGTAGCTTTTAATTTTGAACTACCCGCACAGGCATGCTTAGTAAATTTAATAAAATCAACCATTTTAAGTCTCCTTTCTTTTTTACACTAAAAAAGAACCTCTCAAGGTTCTTCAAATTTTTTTACTTATATTCTTGAAATAATGTTCCGTAAGGTGAGTATTTTTCTTCTCGTTGGTTTCCTGTACGGACTTTTCTTTTTCCATCTGTATTGTTGGAAAAACTAAAATTATTTTTTTGTTTTGCACATTGTAATAATAGTGCATCACATTTGGATGCTAATTCAGATAAAGAATATTCATTAATATTGTCAACTAATGCCTTAAAATCTTCGCTATCGGAAATTAAGGAATAATCTTCTGAACTTACTAATTCTTTCTTTTTATCATCTTCTTCTTTAGCAATATAGTCATTTAATTTGCTTTCCATTTCAGAAAACTTACTACGCATTTCATCTAAAGCAGTTTCTTCTTCTTTAGTAACATAACGAGCATATACTTCAACTCTGTCGCCAGTTAATGAATAAGAACCAGAACGTACTTTGTAATTCTGCTTGAATGCTTTTCCAGTCCATAAATCTAACATAACCACATGCTTGTCATATACTTTAACTGTGTAATATGTATTATCCTGCTCAGAATATGTATTGTTTACAACTGTTTCTAAAGCATAAATAACCTCGTCTAAAGAACATTCAAATGTATATTCTTTTTCACCTAAATTAATAGAATATGTTTTCTTTTTAGACTCATCACTTGTTTCTGATACAGTGTTTTCAATTTCTTTGTCCTGTAAATCTGTTTCTTCAGTTTCTGAGTCTAACTCTACATCTACAGGAGGTTCGCTTTCTTCTGAATTATCAATTGAAGAATCATTTTCTTCTGAATTATCATCCTCAACTTCTTCTACTGAAGAGTCTGTATCTTCAAATTTTTCTGAAAAGATTTTTTCTAGCTCGTCTTCAGTTAATCCTTCAATATCAAAATCCAAATCTTCTTTAGTTACATTATATTTTGCTAATAATTCGTCCAGCTTCAATCCGTTTCCTCCTTTCTCAAAATATAATTTTTCCATATTTTTAATTTTCTCATTTAATTCTTGTATTTCCTTACTTACCTGTGTGAAATCAATTAGGTTGTTTTCTGCACTACAAAAATCAGATAGTTTTAAATTACTACCCAACATTCCTTCACCAACATGTTCTCCTAATACTGTGACACCCATAAAAACAAATTCTTCAATTTCTAAACGTTTCTTTTTAGAATTATAGGAAAAATTTTTTACTCCAAGTTCTACAGAAACTTTAGTACCACCTTTTTCTTTAATAATTTCAGCAGCACCATTGCCATAATCTTCGTAAATCCATCCATCTACCACAACATAAGTTTTTTCTTTTTTTTCATCATATTCCAACCTAGCGTTACAACTTTCAGGTATAATACCTATAGGTTGTTCAATATAATGTGTTCGCTGTTCTCCTTCATTCCAAGGGTCATCGACAATTTCCATGTTGTGAGAATCAAAATCATACGTTCCATCATCTTTTTGAATAATATGACCAAGAATAGGTCGATTTGAAAAAGATGGCATAGCTTTTTTCATGCTTGCCTTAGAAATGTAAGAACCATTACGGTTTTCATAGATATGACAACTTTGCAGTGTGACTGGTAATAATCCATCAGTTTCTTCATCAGAAAATTTTATAGAAGTATCTTTTCTAAATTCTCCGGGAACTTGAACAAATACCATTGCATTATCGTTGGCAGTAGAAGAGTAGTGAGAAAGATTATATTTTTCACAGTATGATTGCAACTGGTCTAAAGTAATAATTCTCATTTATTCTCCCTTCTAAAAACACAGTACATTAGTAAACTGTATTTTCTTCATATCAATATCAGCTTTTGCAAAATTGCAAATGCAATTTACAAAAACAAAATAACCGGGAGAACTATCAGTTATTTCATAAAATCCTAAATGTCGTAATTTTTCAGCAGTATTTTTGTCTGTTGTTTTAATAAAATTACTTAGAGGCTTTTGTTCCTGCATTTTTATCTCCCTCCTTTGTTTTAATTCCTTCAGGAGATAAATCTCCCTCATCTTTTTGAGGAGCACCTGAAGATTTGTCATTTCCAGACTCAGTGTAAGAAGTGGACAATGGTTTCCAAAGTCCATCTTTAATACCGATTGCCTGTTCTAAAAATGTATTGCACATAACTTCGTAAGGTGTATACCCAAGTCCAGTGGCATAATCTATCCCTACGGGTAAGCCCAATGTAGCTGCATCCTTAATTTGATTTACAAAAATTTCTTGACTAAAATAAGTTGTCCTGTGGAAATAGAATATGAATTTATCAGAATAATTTAATTCTATGTAAGAATTCATCCAGCTTTCCAGAGCTTCCATAAAAGAAAAAGCAATAGATTCGTCATTTTGAATTGAATGTTTTAGACCAACAGAGTTTGTTGAAGAGCCACCAGAAACAACTAATTCAGACATTCCCAGATTTGAAAATAAATTATGCATAGACTCGGCAAGCTTGTTAGTATCCTCTGCTTTGTTACTTTGGTCGAAATGAACTACGTCAAGTTCACATGGGGAATAAGCAGTGCCTACTAAGCTAGGTACAACTTCGTCAATTAAATTCTGCATTGCTTGAACAATCTCAAGAGATACTGCAAATTCATCTGGTGTATTAGCCCCTTGTAATAATGGGATTTTACTTACCAGCAATACATAGTTTTCTAATTCGGCTTTTGAAGCCAATATTTGTTCTAAGTCTAATAAATCTAATAAACTTATAAAAATTGGCAAAAAGTATGGCAGTGGCATGTCTGGGTCATTTCCACTTATAATACAAATAGAACGTTCAATCGGTATTTCAAACCACCGATAATCTATACCTTGATTTTTATAAGTTTCATACCCATCTATGAAAATATCATCCCAGACACCTTCAGTGTCTTCACCTGTACCATATAAATATTCTTTATTATTTCCCTTGTCAAAGAAAGTAGCATCAAACGCATAAATATATTCACCTGAAGAGGATTGAGCAGTAATTTTACAATAAGCAGGGTCTAGTGGCTGAATTAAAAATCCATCACCTTCTCCATCATATATAAATCCATAAAATGCTCCATCTCTTAAAGCAGTTGCTATAATTTTTGAAAACTCTTTTTTCATAGGTATTTCCTGTAAATTTTTTAATACTTGAATATATTCATTCATTACAGAAGATTTGATACTCCCAATCTTATCAATTTTATAAGTGATGTTATAATCAAAGAGAGGCATTTTAGAATAATAATCAATGATTTTTTTATATATCATTGAATTTCTCTCTAAGAACATAGAGACATTTCTAATATTCTGAATATTAGCATAAGGGTTCTGTAAATATTTTTTTATTTGCTCTTTAGTATACTGGGTAAAAGTTTTAGACTTTGTACCTTTTGCACTTCCAAGCAATAATTCTTTTAATTTTTCAAATTTCAGTTGACGCATTTTTTCTTCTGCATCAAATATTCTTTTCTGCGGAGAAACCAGCTAAATCCCCCTCCTTTCAAAATTCTAGTAAATATCTTGTATATTGTATACAAATAAAATTAAACTTTATTCTTTCCTATACACCCACGTTAGTGAGTGTGCAAATATTTAATAATTTAACCATAAAAAGAGGATGTAAATTTTCAAACTTGAAGAAAAAACGCCCTTTTTTGTATGAAAGTGAACTGCTCCGACTTATAGAAGTCGGAGCTTCCTGCTTCAACCACTACTGCGTTGGCTGCAATGTTACGCAACTCAATGTCTTACACAATGTCCACAGGCGTATAAGTTTGGGCTAATTCCATCCCTACTATATATTTTGTTTATGCTACTTCACTAAGTAGGCGTAATCCTTCGTTTAGGATATTGATAGCAGCGTTTTGGTCACGGTTTATTGTAAGACCACAATCACATACCATTTTGCGGTTAGCTAAATCCTTCATATCGGGATGCAATGCACCGCAACAATGGCATATTTGTGATGACGGAAACCACTTATCTACTTTTACGAGATACTTATTTCTATCAGACAGCTTATACTCAAGCATAGATAGGAACATTCCATATCCGTTATCCAGTGTCGCTTTGCCGTTACCAAAACCCTTATTTGCCATAGAACGCATATTTAGATTTTCTACGCAAACAACATCATACTGATTGGCTATCTCAGTAGATATTTTATGTAGGTTATCCAAACGCTGATTAGCAATATGCCTATGAATTTTGTTTACTTTACGGAGTTGCTTAATATAGTTATTAGATTTATCTTCTTGCTTTTTAGAGCCTTGCATACGAGACAGTTTGCGCTGTGCTTTGGCAAGCTTATCATGACTTTCACGGTAATACTTATGATTAGTACCCACATTGCCATTACTGTCTACATATAAGCCATCAGAAGCATAATCTAATCCAATGGCGTTAGTTTTATCCGCTATATAAATATTTTCTACTTTTTCAAACTCAAAAAGCACAGAAATATAATACTTACCATCTGATTCCTGTGATATAGTAGCAGATTTGATAATCCAATTATCATCGGGAATACGATGAATAACAGCCTTCACCTTACCCACTTTAGGGAGCTTGATGTATCTGTTGTCCAGAATAGCTACTGTGCCTTTTTGATTGTTTATAGTGTAAGACTTACGACTATGCTTTGCAGATTTGAACCTAGGAAATCCGTTTTTCTTTTTGCGTGATTTACTAAATGTATTACGAAATGCTGCCTGCAAATCCATCTGTTTATTAGCAAGTGCAAGACTGTCTACTTCTTTAAGATAAGGATAATCCTTCTTGTATTTAGCAGGTGTTACAGTAGGGAATTTCCCAGTTGCTTTATAGCCCTCAATCTTATCAGAAAGCATAAGATTATAGACCTTACGACAACAGCCAAAGGTCTTAGAGAACATAATACTTTGTTCAGTTGTAGGATATATGCGATACTTAATTGCTTTGTTTGTCATTTTTCTTCCCCTGTGACATTATGTACTGCTTGATAATATCTACGGTAGCTCCACCTGTGGTCAGCAGACAAAAACTCTGTGACCAAAACATCTCTTTCCATAGAGACTTACGTATCTGAGGAAACTCTTTCTTTATGAGTCTGCTACTTGCGGATTTATATGCATTGATAAACTTGCTGATTTCTGTATTCGGCTGCCCTTTGAATAGAATATGAACATGGTCTGTATCGTGATTCCATTCCTCTAATGTAATGTTATAGGCAGGAGCAATCTTTTCAAATATCTCTTTCAAACGATTAGAGATAATATCGTCTATTACTTTGTTACGATATTTTATACACATAATCAAATGATAGTGTAACATGAATACCGAATGATTATTTGTATCCAATTGCATTATATTTATATCCTTTCCGTTAGATACGACTGATTTGTAAATACATTGTAACACAGCAAGATTCTAAAGTCAAGAAACGCCGTGTTAATCGCAATTCATCCCACCACCTATAGAGGTGGGGATTTCTTGCTCACGGCGTGTTAAAATCTGCTCACTTTTTTAGGTGCTCTAATTTTAAAAGCAGACTTCGGGTCAATTTTAGGTTTATTTTCTGTTCTGATGCTTTGCATTCTCAATTCATTGAGATACCAACCAGTCATGGCGAGAGTGTCAATTATTTTGTTACTACTTTTAATAAACAAAAGCGATTATGGTACTTCCAAGAGTGTCTTTACACTCGACCATAATTCTGTAATTTCGTATTTCGATTATAGTTACAGTTCAGACTATCGCATCTACATTTAATTCCTATGTAGTTCTCTTGTTTAGTCGTTCAGGCTGTATTTAAACTTGCCCCTTGTTATCCATCTCTGGAACTTCAAGTCAATTAAAGAGAATTTTCTAATAACGGCTTATGGATTATTCCGTTATAAGCCCACACGATCTAGGCTCTATCATCCTTTCTGTTACTTTATGACCTATTGACAAAATAGGCGAGGAAACTTCTTCGAGTTTCCTTCTCACATTTCATTTTGTTATAGTGTGAGTTCAGACTGTCGCATTTCCACAAAATACCTCTGTGGAATTCAATCATTCAGTCGTTCACTGTGAACTAAAGTTCTTCAGCCCTGTTACCCACTTCTGGGCTTCCAAGTCAATTAGATTGAATTTATTTTCTTGCAGTTTATGAGGTTTATGCTGCAATTGCACAATGACGTTTATGCATAGTAGCTTCTGATGCGCCTGTATCTGCATCTTTATGTGCTGGTAGTTTAAAAGCATCTTTTCCTCCATCTCGTTTAACACGACAGATATTAACAATTTCTTCTTTCATTGCATCTATCTGGGATAAGGCATTTTCCTCATCTAAGGAGAGTTTATAAGTTTCTTGTTGCACTAAGTTCATCTCAGAAAGTTTTTCTTCAACTTCCTCATCTGTAAAACCATTCGCATACAACTCTTGTTTAACACTATTTACTTTTAACGTATCTTCATTTGTAAATACTAAATAACCGTGATTATCATAATGTTCTGGGAAAATAATGAGGTCACTTTCAACCATTTTGATTAATGCTTCATACATTTGAGATTTGTAACCAGAAGGTGTTACTACTTTGATTTTATTAACAGCAGTAGGATATTGTTTGATATAATCAGCAGAATACTCTTTATCTAAAAGACCTTTGTGAGTTTTTCCGGATTTATCTTTCCAATCTTCCATAAAGAAGTCAGGAATTAAGTTTCCACCTCCACCGGAACCGCCATCAATTAAAAAGAAAATATTATCATAATCAGGAACATCTTTCCCATTATAATTTACAATTAATTCTTTCAATGCGGCTATCTGGTCAGGAGTACGCATTGGTTTCTTTTTCTTCTTAATATTTAAATCTGTGAAGTTTACAGAATTGACAATTTTTAATTTATATCCTTCATCGGCGTCTAAAATTTCACTGATTAAAACCGTACTGTTATCTATGTTACGAGCAGGGTCATAACACAATACAAATTTCCGTTTTCCTGTATCATTGTACATTACAGGAACATATTTCTCTGAATTTCGCACGATAAGAGAACGCTTAATAATCTGATTTACTCCACCATCTTTTGTAAAACGATTATAATATTCTCTAAGAGCTTTTTCTGGATTGTTTCGCATTTCATTATCTACAGTTTCCTGACTAAGTAGAGACTTGTTTAATGGAATGCCTTTTTGCGTTGCATGAATAACAATATCGCAATTAATGTCAGCAACAAAGTATCTGTCATCTCCAAGCAACATTTTCTTAGAAAAATCTCTATACTTATTATAAAATGCAGTATCCACAGAAGAAGCAGAAGAGGCGTAAAGTAATTGATTTGGTATTTCTCTTGGTATGGCATTTACATCAATATCTCCACCAAGTTTAAATTCTTTATTTACCGCAGTAAAAGCACCAATAACATTAAATATTTCTTCTGACAACCAAGAACCTTCATCAAAGCAAACAGCATTTGCTCTCTTGCCCCTTTTTCCATCTATATTACTGTTTAATGTTTTAACGAAAGAGCCATTGTACAGTTTATAAGTAAATCCCATAGGACTTCTTACAAAGCCATCAGTGTTTGCTTGATTTTTAACCAATTCATTTACAAATACGTCAGTTAGACCTGTCATGGACTCAATATTCTTTTTGGCAATGTCTTCAATTTTCCTAAAGGTTTCCTGTGCTTGGTCAGCGTTACCGGAACAAATGTAAGCCCAGTAATTATTAAACAATAATCCTTTGGTCATAAAATATAAGGCTAACATTGTACTTTTTCCTGCGCCTCTTGACTCTAGCCATAAACAAAATGGCTTATTCCAACTGTTCATAAAGACATATTCTTGAGAGTCAAGTAATTCCACGCCAATAAATTCTTTCATAAATTTTGTTGGATTCCGAATTCCCCATTGTTTAATCTCAGCTAATTTTTTCAAACCCTCAAGTTTTCGTTGGGTTATAACCGTTTCATTGGAAGGAATATAGATTTCATACTCTGGTGTCCAAATATTTTTCTCAGGAGTCTGACTCATCAGCTTCAACCTCCTTTGATTTCTCAGGAGCAAATAGATAATTACTTTCTAAGTTTTTATCTATCTTAATAGCATTTTTTTCCAACAAACGTTTTAAATCCACATTCTCTCTATATAATATCCGCATTCTTTCTTCTGCTAAATTTTTATCTTTTCTTATTTTCGTAATAAGATTTCTCTGTTCTATTAACATGTCAGAGTAATCATTTTCATCAAGACCTATTTGTTTAATAATTGCAGCGTCACTTAATTCGGCTACTTGTTGCATTCCTTTGCATGTTTCAACTTCAAATGCATTAACTTCTTCTTCACGAAGCTTCATTTCCTTTAGAATTTTTACTTTTCCAGTCCATGTATTCGTACCCTTTGTAGATGTACCGGAACTACCCTTTGATAGCTTACTCTCTTTAGCTAAATTAATAATAGAGTTATTCATATCTTTATTAACAGATGTTAAGCTTTTGATAGCACTGATGTTTCTATCATTTAAAGCTTCATTCTGCAAACGGCTGATTTCACGATTATTTTTTTCTACCTGCACAGACAGCTTGACAATACTGATAATAGAATTTAGTTTAATAACATCGTCTTCTGACTCGTCTGAGGTATTACACATGTTTGACACTTGTGCATACATAATAGGTTTATCTTCTTCAGCTTCATATTCAAAAGGGTCATAATGATAAAGCTTAATTACGTCTTCTCTATTTTTCTTATATTCAACAGCTAATTCTTTTTGTCTTTCTTTTCTATCTCTTTGAATTTCTTCTTCCTCTTCAGAACTCAAAGCTTTGTCTAAACTACCTGCATAATAATTTCCTGTAAATATGTCACTATCTTTCCAGCGCAATCCGTTGTAGAGAGCAATAGATACATTCTTTATGTAATTACCCCAAATTGTTTTGCGCTTATTCTGAGCTGGCGTAGTTTCATCTTGCAACTCATAATAGGCAGCGTCCCACAAGTTGACAAGAAAAGGTTTATCTATGTACGTTAATGCTTCCATTACAGACTCTTTTGTGCAACCTAAATATTCTCCGGTCTTTTCATCATATCTACATGCAATGTTCTTTGCACAATCTTTGCAAATTCCTGTAATACCTGATTTTATATTCGGATCTGTGTTTTGATAAAAATTGGTTTTTGCCTTATGTTTTCCGCACATATAGCAATAACCACCATTTTCTAAAGCTTCTATCTTTTTATGTAATTCTTCGTTTTCTTTCCTTACCTCAGCAATAGGTTTTCTTACAGGAGAAGATTTTGTGACCGCCATAAAATTCCCCCTTTCAAAAATTTGTTTGTAAAAAAATTAAAGGAACAATATGTCCCTTTAATTCAAAATAATTTTATAACTTTCTGTATGTCCATATATTTCATCAAATCCATAAATTTTTACAGAAGCTTTTGACCCCTTAAACAAACTGTCGCTATATGGGTCTGACCCCACAAATGATGGACTTACCAGTACTTCTGTATCGTTACAAACACTTTCTCCGGCAGGAATTTCAGAACTGCCATGATAGTGCCCTAAAATTAAATAATCTATAAAGTCTCTTTTTAAAGAAGAAATATTCTTAATTGCATTTTCTAAATTCTTAATTTGATGACCATGCATGGCGTAAATAGTATTTCCGGGTATGTTAATATTAATTCCATTCTCTCCTTCGAGAGCAAAATGAACATGTATGCGTTTATTATCCTTAACTAAGTCGGCAATATAATTACCAATAACATATTCTAGGTCTTCAAGAGGTAATTCATTAGCTTTACTACCCAGTGGTCGTATTTGTGTATGATTTGCAAATGGAACATGGTAGTATTCAATATTTACATATTTAGACAATGTATTTAAAAAATGAGCCATAAGCCTACTTACTTCAACGACAGCCTTTACAACAGAAGAGTCATTTAACCTGATGTCCGACATACGTAAAATACCCTGTATTAAATCTCCTAATGAAACGATGTGTAATGTATTAACAGTATGTTTTTTGATAAAAGACACCATTTCAAGATAGAGGTCACGAAATCTTGCGTGAGCTATTTCAGGAGAATATACATTATTTACGCTTTTAAAGGTTGCTCCATAATGAACATCAGCTATGGTTAGTAAATAATGAGTAGCTTTTTCTTCTGAAAAATTATTAAATAATGGCTCAAAATCAGGTAGTGGAAGAGTAGTTATAGCTTTTCCTACATATTCGTAATATAATTTCTGTCTATATTCAGATCTGTCTAATCTTGAATTTTCTAAATTAACTGTTTGCAATTTAATACGCTCCTCACGTAATTCTGCAATTTTGTCATCTAAATTACTGTCAGGAGTTTTTTCTAATTTCTTTCTATAATGTCCACCAAAAATAGTAGTAGATGCTTTTCTAATTGTATCAGCAGAACATTGAATATTGTATTTATCTTTTATTTCGCACCAGTCAATATCCAACTTCCCTTCCAGTTTCGCATCTATATCTTTACATGCTGCTAAATATCTTTCTTTTGACAGACCAAATTTTTCTAATTCTTTTTCTATAATAATCCTCTTTCTCCATTTCTAAAAAAAATGGCTGCTACCGAAGTAACAGCCAAATTCTTTTAATATTCTTCTACAATAGCGTTCCGTGTAGCATCCTCAAAATTTTCACAATTTTCCATTGTGATTTCTACACCAAGGTCTTTTTTAGCATCCTCATGAAATTTATATAATACATCGTTGATACGACACACTGTAACTTTATTACATGAAGCACATAAATCATTATTAATCATAACTATATCTTCCTTAACAATTACTGATTTGCAGCATTTTTTAAAGCAGCACCAATTTTTGCTTTTACACGATTTTTTCCTTCTGCTGTAAATGTTTCACCTGTACGTGGATTACGTGCTGTGTGTGGTGCAACAAATTCAGAAGTAACATATAAACCATTGAACAATCTGATTTCAACAGAATTATCTTCAGTTGCCTGTCCCACCTGAGCCATTACAACATCTTCAATTCCATCTAAAACTTCTCTAACTTCTTTCTGAGTTTTACCTGTTAATTCAGCTACACCTTTTACCATTTCTTTTGTTGTCATTTTAATTGTTTCCATAATAATTTTTCTCCTTTTCTTCTTATAAAATAATTGATAATGGCGCATCTTCGCCAATAATATAATCTACACAACCAAGTTCTTTTCCTTTATCATTTGCAAATAAATAATATTCTGTGTCATATATTGACTCGTAGAACTCAGCAGTTATTTTTGTATTTTCTAAAATATGTTGTTTAATTCTTTCATCCAAAGACTCGATAAATTTCATTGTATCTTTAGCTTTGGAAGAACTATTACTAATACTTACTTCTCCATCATGAATGAGGAGTATTGAATTCTTAAAGCAGTATCTCTTATGTCCTGCAATAAAGATATGAAACGCCATTGAAGCACAAGTTGCAAAACACACTGTATATACAGGAGTTTGACTTGCTTTAATTACATCAATAACATTCAATCCCTCTGTAACATCTCCACCCGGAGAATTGAGATATAACCATATCGGTTTTCTTTTTTCAATAGGAATATCTTTATCTTCTTTATTCCATTGGAAAATATTTAACGTAACATTTCTCACAATATCTTCATCAACAATGTCATTGAGAATAATTTTACGTTGAGCTAAATATTGTTTTGTCTGAATAGTGTACATATCGTCATCATTGCATACTTCCAGAAGTAAATTGTTTAAATAATCACCCATATATTTGTCCTTTTAATCATATATTTATTACTGTACTTCGATTGACAGCAACAACTTTTGTAGTTTTGTTTTTTCTACTAATTTCATTTTGTAATTCTTCTTTGAATTGGATTTTATCATTCTGATTAGAATGAATAAGATATATCTTTTGAGCATTAATATTAGAATAGTAATTTAATAAATCATAATGTTGCATGTGACTTGAAAATGATTTTAAGTCAACTATGCTTGCCTTATTGTTAATTTCCTTGCCTGCGATAGACACCGTACTTCTATCCGAGAAGTTCTTGATTTTATATGCCAAGGTATTTGTTGCACAATAACCAATGAACATAATACAATCCATATAAGAGGGTAATATAGATTGTGTCCATTTAACACTACGACCTGCTGTAAGCATACCGGCAGATGCTAATATGACTTTTGACTTATCGTCAGCGATAGCAGCTTTGCTGTCCTCAGACTCTTCAATAAATTTAAAATTTTTCCATTTTAACATATTTGAAAAATCTTGTTGCATTTCCTCTGGTATATTTTTTTTATAAGCTCTTAGTAGCCTTATTCCTAATGGACTATCAATACATATAGGAATATTGAAATTTTCATCAGTCCCAAACAAACTGTACAATATCCACATCATGTATGGAAGCCTGTCTAATGCAAAACAGGGTATAAGAACTCTTTTCTTATAATCAACACAATATTGGGAAATAATAGTTTTTATTTTCTCCATATCTTTTTTCAGCGTTTTTTTTGAGGAAGTTCTTTCAGCAGAAGCGTAAGTAGCTTCTCCAATAACAATGTCCGCATTTATGACAGGTTCAAATTCTTCAACAAATAACTTATGATTTTTCAAATTGAGATTTCCTAAATCAGACGTAAACAATACTTTTTTTGTATGATTTGATTTAGTAAAGAATAATTCTGTTTGTGCAGAGAATAAGATATGACCTGCTGGAACAAATCGAAGATGGAAGCTATCTGTAACAGAATACTTATTATTCATTTCTACTTCAATAACATTATTTAAAGCAGCATACACATCTTCATTTGCATAAAATGGATAAAATACCTTTTCTTTTTGAGCAGTTAAAATATCACAATCACGTTGATTGATATAAGCACAATCTAACCACATTTCTTTCATAATATCATAGCTGCCTTTTGGAACAATTATTTTTGCTGTACATCCTTTTGCATAAAGAGCTGGTATTAAAGCTATATGGTCTGCATGAGTATGACCAACAATAATATAATCAATTTTACTAGCCTTAACTTTGCCGATAAGTTCTCTATTGTAACAGTAGTTTTCATAAATATTTTTGCCTTTTTGGATAAGTCCAAATTCAAATAAAATTAGTAGATTATCAAATGTAATAAGAGAAGCACTTCCTGTAACATCTTCAGCATTTCCTCCAATCACATTGATTGAAACAGTATTTTTCTTTGCCATACGTTTCTCTTTTCTTCTTATTTTTTCTTTTGATTACTCAACCAATTTTGATATTCAGCGTCAATAGGAGAGTAACCTAAAATTTTCCAAGCATTAAATGCCATTACATCCTTTGCGTAGTATCTTTTACCACGAGATTTTTTACCACGAGAAGTAATAGAAATTCCTTTTAAAGAACTTTCTTTTGTATACCCATAGTCAATCAATACTTGAACACATTTTTTGTCAATTTGCTTAATGTCCTTTTCATCCTTTCATATTAAATTTCTCCTTGTTAGGAGAGTGATTTTTAGTAGTTTTCTCTACATAGCTCATACTGGGAAGAATAAAATCCACAGCACGATAATCGGTCTGTTGGGACTTGAACCCAAAATTTGCACCTTAAAAGGGTGCTGTGATGCCATTTCACTACAGACCGTTACGGGTGCAATGTGAATTGAACACATCTAAGACTGCTTAACAGGCAGTTGCCTAACCACTAGGCTATACACCCAAATAAAAGTACGGACGTTTTTATAGGGAAACGCCAAGAAAACCGCAACAGGAGCATAAGGATTTGCACCCTATTTTCTAGTTTTGGAGACTAGAGTCTTACTACATAAAACGATACTCCCATATTGACAAATGTGACAAGAGGGACTTGAACCCTCACAGAACTAAGTCTACTTGAGTTTAAATCAAGTGCGTCTGCCAATTCCGCCATTGTCACATAATGAGGGAGATATTTTCACTGCTCCCAATTTTTCTCTGTTAAAATATTAAAATTCTTTTCCAGTTATTTTCTCAAAGAATTCTATAACATTATCAATCCATCTTACCCAGAAGGGGAATAATGAATAATTTACTTTATAATTTTTTGGATTTTCTATTGGATTTTTTATTTGACATTGCTGAAAGAAATGCTGAGTTGGAATGTTTCTACAATATTTTAAACGACTGTCTGTTCCATCGTTAGGATAAATATGTTTTCCTGATATTTTGTTTTTCATAGGCTAAACACCAAATAATTCATGTAGTTTTGAACGTTCTTTTTCATTTAAGGTATGGACATTATTTCCTAAACTCATGATTTGATTAAAAATTTCATCAGGTATTTCCGTATCAATACAGTTTAACACATCGTCAGTTAAATTATTTATTTCTTCATATAATTCGACAATCTCAGAAAGTAAGTCTAATATAATAGCAAGAATGCAACCAAAATCAGACGTTTTTACTAACATATTTTCTTTACACTTTGATTGTGATATGTATTTTATAATTCCTTCTATTATTTTTTTATGTCTTTCTTCTTTTTCAGCAGACTCATCTAAGAACGATAAGGGAATTTCTGCTATAGACCCAATAGCTTCCTCGATTGATATGGAAAATAGTTCACTATTATCTTTTCTTCTTAAAGCAAAATGTCTATGTAAAATTCTTTCATTCTCAGGATAGTTGGTATGCATAGGAGTAATATATATTCTACCTAGCACAACATCATGATATAGCTTTGCATTACTACTAAGAGTTCTAAGTCTTTCTAAGGGGTTTTTGGTACAACCAATTTTTAGATATTTTCCATATTCTACAAAATAAACATATCCAAAATATTCTTCTATTTCAAATATTCCACTTTCTTTCAAATCTGTAAAGTTATTCCATATTTTTAATTCCTTCATATAAATCTCCCTTATTATTTACATTTAATCTAATATTTAACTTTAATTTCTATTAAGCACATGTGCAGGCTACGTAACATTTCGTTACATAGCCCAGTAATTCCGTTCTGTAAATATATCCAGCATCTTCACTGGAAGTAGGAGATAAGTGATAGGAGCATACCCTATCATGAGTTACTTATCAGTTATTCCGTTATTTGTACCCAGCATCATCACTGAGAACACTTGCAAGTATTGGACTCAATCCTGAGCCGACACATGGATAGGGATTTGAACCCTAGTACCCATTTCTGGATATGTGGTTTTCAAGACCACCGCAATCAGCCTGACTCTGCCATCCATGTATTAACATTGCATGATTTTATGGCTCATGCTACCAGCTTCTTCCCACTTCTAATGCGGATGGATGCCGCAAAAGCCTTTCGCCTTGGCTTAAATATAACCGACACAGGATTGATTCGAACAATCGGACAAGATTTCTCTCATCACTCCCTTAGCAGGGGAGCACCATAAACCACTCGGACACTGTGCCAAAAAACATCGTATGAGAGTCGAACTCATATCTTCTGATTGGAAATCAGACATAATATTCCGTTATACTAACGATGCATCAAATCGGAGTAGAGGGAATTGAACCCACTCAAGTCGCAATGACACAGGTTTTACAGACCTGCTCGCCTTCCTTAGCGATTTACACTCCGAGAAAGTCACTGCTGCATAAATAAAATTAAATATCTTTTTTAATTTGTAAATTTTCCCATATTAAATAAATTTGCTGTAAGCAACAGTTTAAATGTAAATATTTGCAGTTTGATTTATTTATTGCCAATTATACAGCCCCAAGGATTACACATGGATATTTATATAAATTCCAAACCTAAACTGAGGATTTTATCAAAGATTGAGAAATAAGAATTGTACAGTTTAAGAATTAAATATTAAGAATTTAGAATTACAGAATTGAAAATTAAACATTGAGCATTTACATAGTTGTATATGTATGTCACATTTTCAAACAATCGTATGTGTATGATGTCCTATCATGTATACACCATTGTTTAAAATTCCATTGATACATACTTAATATCATAGTATAATATGCATTATCTCTATCAAATCGCATAGTGTTCTTTTTTAACCCAAAAAGAATAGGGTATATAAATTTAGTGTTTTCGTATAATTGGCAATATTTTATTCAATTAAAATTCAATGTAAGTAATGCAGTTAGAAATCTGTAATACGGCATCTACATTGGATTTGAAACCAGAAATTTCATCTTCTAATTTTTGAATTTCGTTTTCAATTCCCAATGGGTCTACCAGAGCATATTCACCATTTTCTCTCATTGGTTCTACTACTTCTTTAAAATCTTCGCTCTTAGTTTTAGCATCCTTTCCAACCATTGTCTCTAAAATGTTGTCAATTTTAGCTTCAAGTGCAATGTTTTTATTTAAGGCATCTTTAGTGGATGATGCAAATTGAGCTTTCAAAGTTATTAGAAGTTCTTCTTTATATTCAATAGAATTTTTCAATTCTAAAGCTTCAGCGACAGTCATTTGTACTCCATTAACTTCAACAACAGTTACAGCATTTGAAGCAATAACAGCGGACTTAATTTTAGACTTTCTAGCAATTAAATCATTAATAGAAGCGTAGTTAGCTTTCGCTTTAGCATTAAATTCTTCTTTTGTTACATGAGGAGTAACTTTCTTTTCGATTTTCTTAGCAGATGCAACAAATTTGCTTCTTTCAATTTCGTTTAAAATTCTTGAGTCTAATAATTTTAATTCATTTAAAGCCTGAGTTACTAATAATTTTTCCATATCCTTTTTATCCTTTCTTAATTAACCTAAGAGTGTTTCTGCAATAGCTGTACCACGTTTTGTTAAAATTTTCATGGATGGTTCAGCTAATTTTAGTTCATCACCATTTTTATTTTTTAATGTTTTCTCATGACCATTGCATAATGGATTTTTACATACCATAACATTTGTATCTGAAACCCAATCCATTTTTTCACCACAAAACTTACAAATATAACGTCCTGTGAATTTTTCGATTTGAGAATTTAACTTATTTTCATTTTTAGTTCTTTTAGATACTTTACTTAACTCCGCAAAAGGAGTAGGATAAGTAGATAATTCCTCACCTGTGAAACGATTTGTAAAAGTATCTTGATTATATTTATTTTTTTTCATTTTTATTATCTCCTTTAAATCACTATTGTTTTTTCCTTCCAATACACCCACGTTCTCGACATGCAAAAAAGGTAATATTTTATTTACTTTTTTTGCATCGTCAAAAACAAAACTTGAATTATTTTGAAGGTTTTTTGTATGTTTTCGAATATTTTAGACCATATATATCAATATCACCATTGTCGTCTTTAATAAGGAAAGGAATATCTTCTGCTGATTGCTTGATTAAATCAAAAGCTTCATGATTTCCTATATTAAATAAAATAGTCATAACGTATTTTTTTAATTGTTCGTCTTTTTTTAGTTTCCTATATAAAGCAATAATGGTATCTTTGTTTATAGTTAATTGATTTATCTGCGTGTACAGCCAGTTTTTTGTTTCCATATATTCTTTATATTTATCTCCACATTTATGATCTTTAAATAGAAGATTTGAATATTCTAAAAAATCTGAAAGCATTCCAATAATCTTATTTACATTATCTCTCCGGACATTTTCGTAATCATAATCAGAAGTATCTAAAATTTCATCTATTGTAAGATTGCACTCCATGTTTTTAGGTAATAAATATCCATTGATAATCTTATGATTACTTCCTATTAGGAACACTGTAAATACAAGGCTTTTCGGAGCCTACAAACCAGAAAAAATAATATTTGATCTATCACATTACGCAAAAAGCCGTCCGGCATGAAAAACGGGCGGCTTTTTTGCGTGGATAGACGGAAAGGAGGCACAAAAATAACTACAAAATTTTAGCGTTCAAATTTGTGCAACTTTAACGAAAAGGAGGATCGTAAATGGCCGATGAAAAATTGAATACTGGCCCTGCGGAGAATATTTCCCCGGAGGCCGCCGAGCCTATCACCACACCCGAACAGGCCGCAGCGTCTGAGCCCCAGCAGGAACAGACCGGGCCTGCCATACCTGAGTCCGGCGATGTGGTTGTGTCCTTTGACAAAATCAATGAACTTATGGCGGAAAAGAGGCAGAACGCCCGCGCCGAAGTCGAAAAGGCGGAAACCACCGAAACGCCAGAGGCAGCAGCCCACGGAGAAACACCGCAGCCCGCCAATACGGAGGAGCCGAAAAAGTCGCGCCGTGGCCGTCCGCCGAAAGCGGAAAAGGCCGCGACTGAAAATCAGAAAGCGGAGAAATCGGCTGGGGCCCACAAGGGCCGCCCACCCAAGGCGGATAAGGCGGCCCCTGACAAGCCCAAGCCGTCCAAACGAGACAAAGTGTCCCGAAGTGACGGAAAGGCCCCGGATGCCAAGGAGCCCGTAAAGCCCACACAGGATACGGCACCGAAGGAAGCTGCTGTGGAACAGACGGCTCCCGCGCCGACCACACCTCCACGCCCGGTTGAGGAAGGCAAGCTGGTTTATCTGAAACTTTCCGAGGTTCATCCATTTCACACATTCCGTCCGCACCCCTTTAAGGTACGGGACGATGCGAAGATGCAGGAAATCGTTGCTTCTATCCGCGTAAACGGTGTAATGGTTCCCGGTCTTGCCCGCCCGGAGAAAGATGGAAACGGCTACGAAATTGTAGCGGGCCATCGCCGTACCCACGGTAGCGAGCTGGCCGGGTTGGATGAAATGCCCTTTATCGTCCGTGAAATGACCGACCACGAAGCGGTACAGGCCATGAAGGACAGCAACAAGCAGCGTGACGGGATGCTCCCCAGCGAATTGGCCGCGCTGCTGGAACTCGAGGTTGAGGACATCAAGCATCAGGGCGGGCGGCTGAAAGGTGTTGCGGAAGGCGATGTCGGGAAACGCTCGGTTGAGATTGTAGGCGAGGCGCATGAAATGAACTATAAAAAGGTCATGCGCTACTTGCGGCTCAACTCCCTTGTGCCGGAGCTTCTGGATAAGGTAGACGATAAAAAGATGGGCTTCATGCCTGCCGTGGAGCTTTCCTACATCAAACCGAAAAATCAGAGGCTTATTGCTGTTTCCATTGACGGGGAGCAGGCTTCGCCCTCGCTGGCCCAGGCTAAACGGCTCCGGGAGCTGGATAAGGAAGGCAAGCTTAACGGCGATGTCATTGACGGTATCTTATCAGAACAGAAAAAGGAGGATCGAGGCGTGATTATTTCTACTGCGGAACTGGAAAAGTATTTTGGCAAGGAGGTCACTCCCGCCAAAATGAAAGAACAGATTATGTCCCTGCTGGATGACTGGAAAGAAAAACAGCCGCCGGAGCTGGCAAAAGCCCCGAAAAAGCAGGAACTTGACAAGTAACAACTTCGAGACACTTTGTCCCGAGGGCCCCGCCCTCACGCAGAGGCTCTGGTGGTATATATCCCCCGTCGCCGCCTGTTTTTTAGTACAGCCGGGAGTGGGCCGTCAAGGGTGCAGCGCACCGCCGTTTTCGGCGGCTCGCCCTTGACGGTCTGCCCCGGCTGTGCTATTTCCCCGGCAAGCGGCGGGGGTATATCCTCCAGAGCCGCCCCCTTTCCCAAGACTGGGAAAGGGCGTGGGGTTTGGGTTGAACTTTCTTATTAAAATATCGGAGGTATGAACGATGAAACGACCCCTTGCTTATATCACCGCTGCATGGCTCGGCGGCGATAGCGAAAACGCAGAACTGGCGGCGCAGTATTGCCGCACCGTGTATGAGGCAGGCTTTTCTCCTATTTGTCCGCCTTTGTACTTGCCCCTGTTTCTCAACGATGCTGTTCCCGAGGAGCATAAAAGCGGCATCGACATGAGCCGTGACCTGCTCCGCCGTTCTCATGTGCTGGTTGTCTGCGGGCACAGTATGACCGAAGCCATGAAAAATGATATTGCCGTGGCCCAGCGGCTGGGAATTACGGCAACAACCCTTGAGGGCATCCTGACCGTCAAGGGACAGGGCCGCCGCTGATGGCGACCCTGTTTGAAGCCTACGTTACCAATGCGGGGAAGTACAGCGAGGGCCAGCTTGTGGGTGAAACACTGAAATTTCCCACAACCGCCCAGGAGGTGGAGGCTCTCTTGAAACGGATCGGCGTGGATGGCGTCCGCTATCAGGAAATTTTTATTACCTCTTTCGATGGGGATGTGCTGGGGCTCTATGACCATTTGAGCGAGTATGAAAATCTGGATGAGCTTAATCATCTGGCCTGCCTGCTTTCCGAGTTTACCTCATCGGAGCTGGAAACACTGGAGGCCGTCCTCGACAGCGGCGATCACTGTTCTTCGGTGCGGGACATCATCAATCTGACACAAAATCTGGACTGTTACGGCTTTTACCCCGGCGTATCCGATGAGGAAACGCTGGGGCGTATTTATGTGGACGATCTGGAAATGTTGGATGTGCCGGATCAGGTAAAACCGTATTTCGATTATGAGGCGTATGGCCGGGATGCCTGCATCCACGAAAACGGCCATTTTGCTCCGGGCGGCTATGTTGTCAAAGAAAGCGATCATTTCGTGGAAGTGTATCACGGCTTGCAGGATATTCCCAAGGAACATAAGGTATTCTCTTTCCCGAAGCTCTCTATCCGGGAGCAAATGGCCGCTTATCAGGAAATCATAGACGGTTCTTCTTTGGAGGGCTACCGTCAAATGCAGAAAAAAGACCGTGGGGATCGGTGATGGCACTTCGAGACAAATTGTCCCAAGGAAGGAGGCGGTGTAACTGATTGATGAAGATATTTCCCGGCACACGATAGCCATATCCGTAAAAACAACCAAGCTGACGGCGCGGGGACTGGCGTATGTGCTGGGCATGGTGGGCCGGAAGATCCGCAAGGCATACCGTGGGCGGCAAGTACCGCATGGAAAACAAAGTGTGCGAAAGCTCATGGCCCACGGTACAGCCACCAACAGCATTGAGCTATCCGGGGATGCCAAGTCCTTTGACCGCGTGGCCCGGAAATGGAATGTAGACTATGCGTTCTATAAAACCGGGCCGGACAAATACCTGCTGTTTTTCAAGGCTGGACAGGCAGACGCAATGACCGCCTGCTTTTCTGAGTATTCCCGGAAAGTGTTAAGCAAAGCAAAATCGAACCGTGTTCCCATCCGGGAACAACTGCAACAGGCGGCAGATCAGCTTTCCAAAGAAAAGCCGAAGCAGAAAGAACGTGCAAAGGAGGTGGCCCATGAGGACAGATAAGATCAGAAAATATCTCATTCCGAACATTCCCTATCTGTTCATCCTGTGGGCGTTCCTCAAGCTGGGAACGGCCTACCGGCTGGCGGCGGGGAACGATTTTGCACATAAGCTCATCGGGCTGGGCCAGACGATTGGCCCGGCCTTTGCGGACTTTGCCCCCGGCCTTGTCCCGCTGGATTGGCTTGTTGGTATTGTAGGCGCAGTTGGTTTCCGGCTGCTGATCTATTTCAAAAGCAAGAACGCTAAGAAGTTTCGGCGGGATGCAGAATACGGCAGCGCTCGATGGGGAACGGAAAAAGACATCAAACCGTTTGTCGATCCGAAGTTTGAAAACAACGTGATTTTGACCGGGACGGAGTTTCTCACGATGAACACCCGCCCTAAAATCCCCGCAAATGCCAGAAACCTGAATTGCTGTATTATCGGCTCATCCGGCTCCGGCAAAACCCGCTTTTGGCTCACGCCCCAGCTTTTACAGGCTCATTCCTCTTATGTGGTGGTCGATCCCAAAGGCGGTGTGCTGGGACAGGTCGGAGCTTTCTTGCAAAAACGCGGGTACAAAATCAAGGTATTCAACAGCATAGATTTTTCAAAATCCATGCACTATAACCCGCTGGCGTATATCCGCAACGAGGCCGATATTCTGAAATTCGTGGATGCCCTGATTTCCAACACCAAGGGCGAAGGCAAGGAAGGCGATCCATTCTGGACGAAATCGGAAACGCTTTTGTACTGTGCTCTGATCGCCTACATCATTTTCGAGGGGCCTGCCGAGGATCGGAACATGAATACCCTTGTGGATATGATTTCCGGCATGGAGGTCAAGGAGGATGACGAGGACTTTATGAACGCGGTGGACTATATGTTTGCCGGGCTTGAAAAGCGCAAGCCGGATTGCTTCGCGGTCAAACAGTATAAAAAGTACAAATTGGCCAGCGGCAAGACGGCAAAAAGCATTTTGATTTCCTGCGGTGCGCGGCTGGCTCCCTTTGACATCCCGCAGCTTCGTGAGGTCATGGCCTATGACGAATTGGAGCTTGACCGCATCGGAGATCGGAAAACGGCGGTATTCTTCATCATTTCCGATACCACGCAGACCTACAACTTTTTAGTGGCGCTGGCATTTTCGCAGATGTTCAACCTCCTGTGTGAACGGGCGGACAATGTTCACGGTGGCCGCCTGCCGCACCATGTACGGGTGCTGTGGGACGAGGCAGCCAACACGGGACAGGTGCCCCAGCTCGAAAAGCTGGTCGCAGTTATCCGCTCCCGTGAGGTGAGTTTGTGCCTGCTATATCAGCAGTTGGCACAGTGCAAGGCCATTTACGATAAACACGCCGAGACAATCCTCGGCAACATGGACAGCGTGGTGTTCCTTGGTGGCCGCGAAGCCAGCACCATCAAGGAAATATCCGAGAACTGGTTGGGAAAAGCCACAATCAGTATGCAGACCGACAGCCGCTCCCGTGGCCAGTCGGAAAGCTACAGTCAAAATACCCAGCGGCTGGGCCGGGAACTAATGACCCCAGCCGAACTTGCAACCATGCCGGGAGACAAATGTATTTTGCAGCTTCGGGGCCTGCCCCCGTTCTTCTCTCCCAAGTATGATCTGAAACGGCATCCGAACTACCGTTATACGGCGGAGGCCGATAAACAGAAAAACGCTTTTGACCTCGACAGGCTCATTAACCGCCGTAGGCGGCCCGGGCTGAACGAGGCGTGTACGATGTATGAGGTGGCTGTGTCGGACGATGCACTCACGGAAGAGGACGAGGACATCCTCAACTATGATGACATCGACGATCCAGACGCCTTTGCATAAACGCTTCGAGACAAAGTGTCCCGAAGTTTGTAACCTGCCGCCTGTATGGGCGGCTTTTTTGTTACCGGGAAAATTCCGGAGAAATGGAGGCTTATATGGCATTTTTCTCATCTGCAATCGACACTTTACAGACCCTCGTTATTGCTCTCGGCGCTGGCCTTGGCGTGTGGGGCGTGGTTAATCTGCTGGAGGGCTACGGCTCGGATAACCCGGGCTCCAATGCTCATGTGCGGTAAAGTAACACACAAGAATTTGAACAGGCAGCAGCCCATTATTCCTAAAAAATCTTGACAACTATTGAACAGATGATTATACTTATCCTGTAAATTGAATAAAATCTTCAGGGCAGGGTGCAATTCCCTACCGGTGGTATAGCCCACGAGCCGCAAGGCATGATTCGGTGAAACTCCGAAGCCGACAGTATAGTCTGGATGAAAGAAGATTAAGAAGCGCAGGAAAGTTTTCTTTTCTGCGTGTAAAGCGATTGCTCTGGGATATTTTATATTCCAGAGCTTTATATTTGCACAGGTATTCCCTGCGCTCTTTTGCTTTTGCCTTGAACGATTTTGTTCAAGGCATTTTCTATTTGTGGAGGTGATACTGTGAATGACAGTGATTATATGAAAATCGCATTACAGCTTGCAAAAAAAGGATGCGGTTTTACTTCTCCTAACCCTATGGTAGGAGCTGTCATTGTAAAGGAAGGACGGATAATCGGGCAGGGTTGGCACGAAAAATATGGCGAAGCTCATGCAGAACGTAATGCGTTAGCGGCATGTACAGAAAATCCAAAAGGTGCGACCATGTATGTGACTTTAGAACCTTGCTGCCATTATGGAAAGCAGCCGCCCTGCATCAATGCAATCATGGAAGCAGGCATTGAACGGGTAGTAATCGGTTCTGGTGACCCCAATCCCCTTGTCAGCGGAAAAGGAATACAAATTCTAAAAAAACAAGGGATTTTGGTGACAGAACATATTTTACAGGAGGACTGCGAGAGGCTCAATGAAGTGTTTTTCCATTACATTCAAACCAAGCGTCCTTTTGTAGTGATGAAGTATGCCATGACAATGGACGGAAAAATTTCAACTAAAACAGGAGCGTCAAAATGGGTCACGGGCGAAACGGCACGACGCCATGTCGCACAGCAGCGTCACCGATATGCTGCAATTATGGCAGGAATCGGAACAATATTGACAGACGACCCACAGCTTACCTGCCGGATAGAGGGTGGAAAAAATCCGATTCGCATTATTTGTGACACCACGCTTCGCATACCTCTAAGTGCGAACGTTGTTTCCACAGCAAAGCAGATTCCTACAATAATTGCAACCTGTTGCAGGGACGCAGAAAGATGTGCCTTGTATGAGAAAAAAGGCTGCCATGTCCTGCTTGTCGAGGAAAGAAACGGTCATGTGGATTTAGAACAGCTTATGTATTTATTAGGGGAAAAACAGATTGACAGCATTTTGCTGGAGGGTGGAGGGACGTTAAATTGGGCAGCTCTTTCCAGCGGTATTGTACAGAAAGTGCAGGCTTATATCGCACCTAAATTATTTGGTGGACAGGCTGCAAAAACTCCGATAGAGGGAGAGGGCATTTGCTATCCTACTGCGGCTTTCCGATTAAAGAATAGCTGTGTTCTTCCGCTGGGTGAAGATTTTCTGATTGAAAGTGAGGTAGAGCAAAGTGTTTACGGGAATCATTGAGGAAATCGGAACGGTTCATAAAATCAAAAAAGGACAGCTTTCCGTCGTCCTTGAAGTTTGTGCGAAAACAGTGCTGGAGGATATGAAAATAGGGGATAGTATTGCAGTAAATGGAGTTTGTCTAACTGTTACAGCCCTGTACTCAGGCTCATTTGTTGCGGACGTTATGCACGAAACCTTAAACCGTTCTGCACTGGCAGCCCTTATCCCTGGTGGTCATGTGAATCTGGAACGAGCAATGTCGGCAAGCGGAAGATTTGGAGGACACATTGTCTCCGGACATATAGATGGCACAGGCAAAATCGTGTACATACAAAAAGATGATAATGCGGTCTGGTTTACCATACATACAAACCCGGAAATCATGAGGTATGTTGTAGAAAAAGGTTCTGTTGCAATCGACGGTATCAGTTTGACAATTGCCAAAGCCGACAGAGATAGATTTTCTATTTCAGCGATTCCCCATACCGTCAGACAAACAGTATTGAATGAGCGAAAAGAGGGTGATTCTGTCAATCTGGAAGCAGATATAGTTGGAAAATATGTTGGAAAATTCTTGTCTTTCAAACAGAACACGGACAGTCATATCACAAAGGAATTTTTAGAGAAATATGGTTATTAGGAGGATGTCGCATGGCAGCGTTTCATAAAATCGAAGAGGCACTTGAAGATTTGAAAAAAGGAAAAATAATTTTAGTAACAGATGATGCGGAACGGGAAAATGAAGGGGATTTTATCTGCGCAGCACAATTCGCAACAACGGAAAATATTAACTTTATGGCGACCTACGGAAAAGGGCTGATTTGTATGCCTATGTCAGAGGACTATGTAAGCAAGCTCAAAATTCCGCAAATGGTAGAAAGAAATACCGATAACCATGAAACGGCTTTTACTGTTTCTATTGACCATGTAACAACTTCTACCGGAATTTCTGCTGCTGAACGCTCAATCACCGCCCTTGCATGTGTGGAGGAAAATGTAAAGCCAGAGGATTTCCGTAGACCTGGACATATGTTTCCACTGCTTGCAAAGAAAAATGGTGTGTTAGAGAGAAACGGGCACACGGAAGCAACTGTAGATTTATGCCGGTTGGCTGGATTAAAAGAATGTGGATTATGCTGTGAAATCATGCGTGAAGATGGAACGATGATGAGAACAACAGAGCTTTTTGAACTGGCAGAGCGTTTTGGAATAAAATTTATTACCATACAAGATTTGCAAAATTACCGTAAGTGCCATGACCATTTGGTCGAGCGGGTAACAACTGTAAAAATGCCGACCAAATATGGGGATTTTATCGCATATGGTTTTGTAAATAAGCTAAATGGAGAACATCATATTGCTCTTGTAAAAGGGGAAATCGGAGATGGGAAACATATTCTATGCCGTGTTCATTCGGAATGTTTGACCGGTGATACCTTTGGCTCCCTACGCTGTGATTGCGGACAGCAATTTGCTTCAGCCATGACGCAGATTGAAAAAGAGGGACGGGGTATCTTGCTCTATATGCGGCAGGAAGGACGGGGTATCGGGCTTATCAATAAGCTGCGTGCCTATGAGCTGCAAGAGCAGGGAATGGACACGTTAGAAGCAAACCTTGCATTAGGCTTTTCAGGCGATGAACGGGAATATTATATCGGCGCACAGATTTTACGGGATTTGGGCGTATCAAGTATGCGGCTTTTAACGAATAATCCAGATAAAGTTTATCAGCTTGCGGAATTTGGGCTTGAAATCACGGAACGTATTCCGCTCCAAATGGACGCTACGGCGCACGATTTGTTATACCTCAAAACCAAGCAGAAACGTATGGGACATATTCTAAAATACTAAATCGCAGGAGGAAAATACGATATGAAAACATTTGAAGGAAAACTTGTGTCAAAAGGAATCAAAGTTGGGATTGTAGCGGCAAGGTTTAACGAATTTATCACTGCTAAGTTGTTGGGAGGGGCTATGGACGCTTTGCTCCGTCATGACGTAGAAGAAAAAAATATTCATGTGGCGTGGGTTCCCGGAGCATTTGAAATCCCTCTAATTGCGTCCAGAATGGCAAAAAGCGGAAAGTATGACGTAATAATTTGTTTGGGGGCGGTTATTCGCGGCTCAACCAGTCATTATGACTATGTATGCAGTGAGGTGGCGAAAGGGATTGCTACTGTTTCTCTGGAAAGCGGTATACCCGTACTGTTTGGTGTACTTACTACTGACAGTATTGAACAGGCGATTGAGAGGGCAGGAACAAAGGTGGGAAATAAGGGATATGATTGTGCTGTCAGTGCAATCGAAATGGTAAATCTTATTGAGGAAATTGAAAAATAAATATTTTTCCATAGCAGAATCAGCCGAGCCAGTCAACGGCAAGTGAATGGGCTGCGCCCACCGTTGACAGCCCCGTCTGTCCTTGCTGGTGGGTAATCAAGGGGCGACAGTAAAAAGTGCTACCGCCCTTTCCCATAATCGAAGAAAGGGGGATTTTCCATGACTGAACAGGAATCCTATCAAGAACATATCCGCTATACCCATGATACCTATTGCCGGATTGTTATTCGCCATGCGTCCTTTGACGCTGCCCGTATGCTGGCGGCGAGGTGGAAACGGGAAATCTCCCTTGAATATCTGACCGAAGAAAAGTTTGTCCAACTAAGCACCACAGACGAGTATTTTCAAGTGCCGGACTATGGCGAAACTTATCCGTTCTCTGTCCGGGGGAAGACGATATTTTTAGATAGCTATTCCCTTGCGGCGGCTCTTGTCGAACTGCCGGAACAGACGCAGGAGGAAATCTTTTTGTATTACTTCCAGCACTTGACACAGAAAGAAATCGGAGAACAAAGCGGCTGGACACGCAGCACAATCGGGCGGCATATCCAGCTTGCCTTAAAGCGGCTGAAAGAAGAAATGGAGGTGTTGTTCCATGAGCAACCGACTTCTCCCCTATGACACGATAATAAAAGCACATGAAGGCGACCCCATAGCGATACAAACTGTCCTTGACCGATATGCCGGATATATCCGCTATTTCTCCAAAATGAACGGCTATTATAATTCTGATATGGAGGACTACATTAGAACAAAGCTGATTGAAAGCCTGTTCAAGTTCCGGCTGGACCGATAACATAAAAACTGAATATCCCGCCGCCCCGCAGCGGCACACGAAGCAGTAAATCCGAAAAAGATTTGCTGCTTTTTTTGCGCCCATTTTTGGCAAATTTCCAAAAGTTCCGTATTAGATAGTGAAACCAAAAAAGGCTGCCGTTTTTTCAGACAGCGGGCAAAACGCAGCTTCCGAAACGCCTTATTGTCGGGAAAGACCGAGCCGCTGGAAAAGTTCTTGCCGGAAAGTCCGTCCATTCTGCTCTTTTGTGGTTTGTAGGGAGTAAGGGGAAGAACGCCAGCCCGCAGCCTTTTATAAAAAAGCTGGTTATAGATTTCCCGAAAAAGTGGCAGTAGGAAGTGAACGGCAGTCCGGCAGTTTCTTAGAGCAAGATTCTACCGCAGTACCAAAATTCGCTTATCGCTCATTTTGCCCCTGCGGGAATCTTGTTGGGGAGTGCCTTCCCCAAACCCTGCCATGCGGCTTACGCCGCTTAAAAATCCCTCAAAATATTTTTTCGGATTTTTCAAAAACAGTTCCGCTTTACACCCTGTTTTTCTCCTATTAGTGAGAGAACACCACGCACAGAAAGGAGGTTTTACCATGCGAAAACGATACAACACGCCCCACCGCAGCCGGGTAGTCAAAACACGCATGACCGAGGAAGAATACGCCGAGTTTGCGGAAAGGCTTTCTGCCTGCAACATGAGCCAAGCCGAGTTTATCCGGCAAGCCATAACCGGGGCAGCCATACGCCCCATCATAACTGTTTCCCCCGTCAATGACGAGCTGCTTGCCGCTGTCGGGAAGCTGACCGCCGAATACGGCAGGATCGGCGGCAACTTAAACCAGATAGCCCGGACGCTGAATGAGTGGCACAGCCCCTACCCGCAGCTTGCCGAGGAGGTACGGGCGGCGGTTTCCGACCTTGCTGCCCTGAAGTTTGAAGTTTTGCAGAAAGTGGGTGACGCTGTTGGCAACATTCAAACATATCAGCTCTAAAAATGCCGACTATGGCGCAGCGGAAGCCTACCTCACATTTGAGCATGACGAGTTTACCATGAAGCCCACCCTTGATGAAAACGGGCGGCTGATACCGAGGGAGGATTACCGCATTTCTTCCCTCAACTGCGGGGGCGAGGATTTCGCTGTTGCCTGTATGCGAGCCAATCTCCGCTATGAGAAAAACCAAAAACGGGAAGATGTGAAAAGCCACCATTATATCATCAGCTTTGACCCACGGGACGGGACAGACAACGGCTTGACCGTAGACCGGGCGCAGGAGCTGGGCGAGCAGTTCTGTAAAGAGCATTTCCCCGGACACCAAGCCCTAATCTGCACCCACCCGGACGGGCATAACCACAGCGGCAATATCCATGTGCATATCGTCATCAACTCCCTGCGGATTTATGAAGTCCCGCTTCTGCCCTACATGGACAGACCAGCCGACACACGGGAGGGCTGCAAGCACCGCTGCACCAATACCGCTATGGAATATTTCAAGAGTGAAGTCATGGAGATGTGCCACCGGGAGGGGCTTTACCAAATCGACCTCTTGAACGGCAGCAAGGAACGGATAACCGAACGGGAATACTGGGCGGCAAAGAAAGGGCAGCTTGCCCTTGATAAAGAGAACGCCGCCAGAGAAGCCGCAGGACAGCCGACCAAGCCCACCAAGTTTGAAACGGACAAGGCGAAGCTGCGCCGGACGATACGGCAGGCACTTTCCCAAGCTGGCAGCTTTGACGAGTTTTCTTCCCTTTTGCTGCGGGAGGGTGTGACCGTCAAGGAGAGCCGAGGGCGGCTTTCCTACCTCACGCCGGACAGGACAAAGCCTATCACAGCCCGGAAGCTGGGGGACGATTTTGACAAGGCTGCTGTCCTTGCCCTGCTCACGCAGAACGCCCACAGAGCCGCCGAACAGACCAAAGCCATACCCGAATACCCTGTCGCAGTTAAAAAGCCGTCACAAGGGGAAAAAACCGCAAAAACCACCCCGGCAGACAACACCTTGCAGCGCATGGTTGACCGGGAAGCCAAGCGAACCGAGGGCAAGGGCGTGGGCTATGACCGCTGGGCGGCAAAGCACAACCTAAAGCAGATGGCGGCTACCGTTACCGCCTACCAGCAGTACGGCTTTTCTTCCCCGGAGGAACTGGACGAAGCCTGTTCTGCCGCCTATACCGCCATGCGGAAAAGCCTTACGGAGCTGAAGCAGGTGGAAAAGACACTGGACGGGAAAAAGGAGCTGCAACGGCAGGTGCTTGCCTATTCCAAGACCCGCCCTGTCCGGGACGGGCTGAAACAGCAGAAAAACGCCAAAGCAAAAGCAGCCTACCGACAGAAGCACGAAAGCGACTTTATCATAGCAGACGCAGCCGCCCGCTATTTCAGGGAGAACGGCATTTCCAAGCTGCCGAGCTATAAAGCCCTGCAAGCAGAGATTGAAACCCTTATCAAAGAGAAAAACAGCGGCTACAACGATTACCGGGCAAAACGGGAGGAATACCGCCGCTTACAGACTGTCAAGGGCAATATCGACCAGATTTTACGCCGGAGCGAGCCGCAGCGCAGAAAGGAGCAGAGCCATGAACGGTAATATCCCCCGCATGGACTACCGCCAGTACCGGGCAGCCCGCCGCCTTGTGCATGAGTGCTGCAACTATGACAGCGGGAACTGCCTGCTGTTGGAGGACAGTGAGCCTTGCGTGTGTGTGCAGAGTATCAGCTATTCGCTGCTCTGCCGCTGGTTTACTGCCGCTGTCCTGCCCCTTGATGAAGCACTGGAAGCCGCCCTTTTGCGCCGGGAAAGCCGGAAACGCTGCGCTGTCTGCGGGGCGTTCTTCTTCCCCAAGTCCAACCGGGGGAAATACTGCCCGGACTGCGCCGGACGCATGAAGCGGATAAATGCCGCCAAACGGAAGCGGAAACAAAGGGGGAAATGTCACGCTTTAGGGCATTTCAAACCCGCATAAATCAAGGCTTTTTTGGAGGGTGTCAAAGGGTGCGTGATACATTTATCCTTTTCCCTTAAAAACGCCCCCTAAAAGCGTAACAGAACCCACAGACAGACACCACAAGGAGGTGAACCCTATCGCCGATTATATGACCGCAGGAACGGAGCTGCCCGCTTACCTGCCTTACCCCCGTTTCCTGCTGGAAACAGACCTATCCCATACCGCAAGAGAGTTATATTCGCTGCTGTTAGACCGTTCCACCCTTTCACAGAAGAACGGCTGGCAGGACAGCGAGGGGCGGACATACATTGTCTACCCCATAGCGGAAATGGCGGAAGTGATGAAAAAAGGCAGCACCACCATAAAGGGGGCACTGAACGAACTGGACGCTGCGGGGCTGTTGGAGCGCAGGCGGACGGGCTTCTCTTGCGCCAACCGTCTGTATGTGAAAGTGCCTGCCCCAGTGGTACAGTTTCCCGACCAACTGACGGACGGAAAACCGACCCTCATAAGGGCAGGAAACCGACCAACTGACAGCCGGAAAACTGACCTTATGACGGTCGGAAAACCGTCCCCTAACCAAACTAATATAAACAACCTAATAGAGAGCCAAACAAAAAGAGCGAGTGAGGGGCAGCCCCCTGCCGCTTATGGCAGATATAAAAATGTATTCCTTTCTGACGCAGACCTTTTGGGACTGGAAAAGGACTTTCCCGGCAAGTGGGAGTATTACCTTGACCGCCTATCCTGCCATATCGCTTCTACCGGGAAGCGGTATAAAAGCCATGCAGCCACCATTTACAAGTGGGCGCAGGAGGACGCCGCCAAAGGGAAGCCCAAGAAAGGCATACCGGACTATTCATTCAAGGAGGGAGAAAGCCTATGACCGATACAATCCACAACACCATACTGCCTATGACTGATACCACTGTCACACCGGAGGATTACACCGGGGAGGACGGGCTGTTATACTGCGGCAAATGCCACAAGCCCAAAGAAGCCTATTTCCCGGAGGGCAAGACCTTTTTCGGGCGTGACCGCCACCCGTCAGAGTGCGACTGCCAGCGGGCAGCCCGCAAGGAACGGGAAGCTGCCGAAAAGCAGCGCAGCCACCTTGAAACGGTGGAACGACTGAAACGGCAGGGATTTACCGACAAGACCATGCAGGACTGGACATTTGCCAACGATAACGGAAGCTGCCCGCAGATGAAGAACGCCGCCGGATATGTGGCACGCTGGGAGCAGATAAAGGACGGGAACTACGGGCTGCTCTTGTGGGGAAAGGTAGGCACTGGAAAAAGCTATTTTGCCGGGTGTATTGCAAATGCCCTCATGGAGCAGGAAGTCCCGGTGTGCATGACAAACTTTGCAGCGATACTCAACGACCTTACCGCCAGCTTTGCGGGCAGGAATGAATATATTTCCCGGCTTTGCAGCTTCCCCCTGCTCATCATTGACGATTTTGGAATAGAGCGTGGCACAGAATACGGACTGGAACAGGTCTATAACGTGATTGACAGCCGCTACCGGAGCAGGAAGCCGCTGATTGTGACGACCAACCTCACGCTGGAGGAATTGCAGCACCCGGAGGACACCGCCCACGCCCGGATTTATGACCGGCTGCTTGAAATGTGTTCCCCCCTCTGCTTTACCGGGGAGAATTTGAGGAAAGCCGCCGCACAGGGGAAAATGGAACGGCTGAAACGGCTGCTTGCCGGAAAGGAGATTTGCCTATGACCGACACCCAAAGAAACAAACGCCCTGCCCGCCGCCCGGACTGCGTGACCGAAACAAGGATAGGCAACACAATCCTTGTGGTGTCCGGCTTTTTCAAGGAGGGGGCGACCGACACCGCCGCTGACAAGATGATGAAAGTGCTGGAAGCAGAAGCCGCCGCCGGATATTTGAGCTGCGAGAAGCCTAATTGAAAAACCGCCATTTTTACCGACTGTAAAGAAGCAGATTTGACGCTTTTGCCGCTATACAGACAGCCGCCCCATGTGGTACAATCAAGGTACGGAATAGTGGGGCTGGCTGTCGGAAACGGAGGAATTTATGTTAAGACAGACCACCCAGCAACTCATTACCGCCCTTTACCCAAGACTTTCCCATGAGGACGAACTGCAAGGCGAGAGCAATTCCATTTCCAACCAAAAGCGGATTTTGGAAACCTATGCCAAACAGAATGGATTTTCCAATCTGCGCTGGTACACCGACGACGGTTATTCCGGTGCAAACTTTCAAAGACCCGGATTTCAAGCCATGCTTGCAGACATTGAAGCCGGGAAAGTCGGGACAGTTATCGTCAAGGATATGTCGAGGTTAGGGCGAAACTACTTACAAGTGGGAATGTACACCGAAATGATTTTCCCACAGAAAAACGTCCGTTTTATTGCTATTAATGACGGCGTTGACAGCGCACAGGGGGAAAATGACTTTGCCCCTCTGCGGAACATCTTTAACGAATGGCTGGTGAGAGATACGAGCAAGAAAATCAAGGCAGTAAAACGCTCTAAGGGCATGAGCGGCAAGCCCATCACAAGCAAGCCTGTCTATGGCTACCTCATGGACGAGGACGAAAACTTTATCATTGACGAGGAAGCCGCCCCGGTGGTACGGCAGATTTACAGCCTTTGCCTTGCCGGGAACGGTCCGACCAAGATAGCCCGTATGCTGACCGAGCAGCAAATCCCCACGCCGGGGACACTGGAATACCGCAGGACGGGAAGCACCCGCCGCTACCACCCCGGCTATGAGTGCAAGTGGGCGACAAATACAGTGGTTCATCTGCTGGAAAACCGGGAATATACGGGCTGTCTGGTAAACTTTAAGACCGAGAAACCGTCCTACAAGCTGAAACACAGCATAGAAAATCCCCCGGAAAAACAGGCAGTTTTTGAGAACCACCATGAGCCTATCATTGACCGGGAAACGTGGGAACGGGTGCAGGAGTTACGCAAGCAGCGCAAACGCCCCAACCGTTATGACGAAGTGGGCTTGTTCTCCGGCATACTCTTTTGTGCCGACTGCGGCAGCGTCATGTACCAGCAGCGGTATCAGACGGACAAGCGCAAGCAGGACTGTTATATCTGCGGCAGCTACAAGAAGCGCACCGCCGACTGTACGGCGCACTTTATCCGCACCGACCTCTTGACTGCCGGTGTACTCTCCAATCTGCGGAAAGTTACCAGCTATGCGGCAAAGCATGAAGCCCGGTTTATGAAGCTCTTGATTGAACAGAATGAGGACGGGGACAGACGCAGGAACGCCGCCAAGAAAAAGGAACTGGAAACGGCTGAAAAGCGTATCAGCGAACTTTCTGCTATCTTCAAACGGCTGTATGAGGACAGCGTGACCGGGCGCATATCGGACGAGCGTTTCACAGAGCTGTCGGCAGACTATGAAGCCGAGCAGAAAGAACTGAAAGAACGTGCCGCCAAACTGCGGGAAGAACTTTCCAAAGTGCAGGAAGCCACCGAAAACGCTGAAAAGTTTATGAACGTGGTACGCAGGCACACCACCATTGAAGAACTTACCCCTACTCTGCTGCGGGAGTTTGTGGAGAAAATCGTTGTCCATGAAAGCGTTGCCCTTGACGGGAAACGCCGGGGCAAGTTACGCAGACAGGAAATTGAAATCTATTATTCTTTTGTCGGCAAGGTAGAATTGCCCGACACCTAACCGCCCGACCTATCCGACATACCTCATGTGCCGGATAGGAACGGCAAAATTTTTTACACTTCTTTTACTTCTTTATCTCACATGAACTAAGTCCCAGGGCATGAAGCAGTTCATGGCTAATTAAAGGGAACAAAAAGAAAGGAAAAGCACAATCCAGACGGTATCAGCGGCAGTCCACAAGAATAAATTGTGATTTCACAAGATTGGTGCTATAATAAGAGAAAAGTTCCTGCCGGGGCAGCCGCCCCGGTGGTATGGATAGGAAGGCGGGAAAGCAATATGCACATCAGCTATAAACCACTCTGGCACACACTGTTAGAGCGTGATATGCGAAAAGAAGATTTAAGGCTTGCCGCTGGTATGACAACGAATATGATTGCCAACATGAGTAAAGAGGGAAAGCACATCAGCATGGACACATTAGCCCGTATCTGCGAAACGCTGAATTGTGAGATTACCGATGTGATTGAGTTAGTACCAGACGAGCCTACTTCCACAGGAGGTAAGGAACATGAGCGAACTGAAACCAAGAATAACGGAAAACGGAATTGATTATATCCTTGTCGGAGATTACTATATCCCGGATTTGAAGCTGCCGAAGGAACACCGCCCTATTGGAAAGTACGGACGGATGCACAGGGAATATTTAAGGGAAGTCCACCCAGTCAGATTGAACACATTGACCTTGACCGGGGAGTTATGGACATACCTTGCAGACCTGAACGAACAGGCACAGGAACGGTTAGACACCATCATGGAGCAGATGAAAGATGCCGAGGGCGTGACCGAGGAATTGAAACGAACCCAAGAAATGGAATGGGTGCGGCGTTGCAATAACATTCACAACCGGGCAGAAGAAATTATTTTGCAAGAGATGATTTATTCATAACGGTATGGTAGAATGATTATGACAAATAAGAATTTTTTGCTCCATACGCCCTTGACAATAGTCCTTACAATATACTATAATAGTATTTGTAAATACTATTTGTAAGAGGAGGACTTATGGAAAACAATCATTTTAACGTTGCGTGGGCGAAAAGCACTGCGCTATATACAAAAGCAGCTTCAGTACTTGGCGTCGGATACCCGGAAATGATGGTGCTGTATGCGCTGGAATCCATGGGAGAACTGACGCAAAAGCAGATCGCAGAGAATTTCGGTATGCAAAAACAGACGGTTCATACGGTCGTGAGCGCACTTCAAAAGAAGGGCTATTTACTGTTGGAGGCCAGCGAGGGCGATAAACGTGAGAAGCGGATCGTCTTGACTGAAAGCGGACAGGTATACGCCCACAGAATGATTGCGCCTTTACGAAAAGCCGAGGAGAAGGTTTATAGAACAATCGGGAACGAACGGCTCCAAGCCATGTGTGAAATTCTTGACCTTTTCAATCTTCTCTTTGAAAGAGAGCTGAGAGGAGGTCTGGGCAGTGAATAACAAGCGGACTTTCTTTCAGTATGTGATTCCGTCCGTGTTATCCTTTGCGCTTTCCGGGGTGTATGCCATCGTTGACGGTTTCTTTGTAGGCAACTCAATCGGGGATGCCGGACTTTCCGCAATCAACATTGCATATCCCATCACGGCGGTCCTGCAATCCGTAGGGACAGGAATCGGAATGGGTGGTTCAGTCAAATACTCCATTCTGAAAGCAGCAGGAAATGAGAAAAAAGCACGGGAGTTCGTTGCCGGTGCAACATGGCTGATGCTTCTTTTCAGCGCTGTCCTGACTGTCACCGTTTTCTTCACTTCAGAGAAAATCCTTTCTGCCCTTGGTGCATCGGGCGAGTTGCTTACTCTGGGAAATGAGTATATCAAGGTAATTGCCCTTGGAGCGATTTTACAGGTGTTCGGCACCGGACTGGTTCCGTTTATGCGTAATTACGGCGGTTCTTTGTGGGCAATGATCGCTATGATCTGCGGCTTTGCTACCAATGTTGCTCTTGACTATACTTTTGTGTGGGTTCTTGGACGGGGCATGTACGGTGCGGCATTGGCGACCATTATTGGGCAGGGAGTTACCATGGCGGTTGCACTCGTGTATTGCGCCATCAAAAAGAACCTCACTCTGAAAATCGCACCTGTTGATACCCCGAAAACGGCATTTCAGATATTAAAAATCGGACTTGCTCCATTTGGCTTGACCCTTGCCCCAAATATCTCTCTTGTGATCATCAACCGATTTTCGGTTTATTATGGCGGACAGGAGGCTATCGCCACCTATGCCTGTATCTCCTATATCATCTGCATTGTTTATCTTCTTTTGCAGGGTGTCGGTGATGGTAGCCAGCCGCTCATGAGTCAGTTCTACGGAGCAGGCGAAGAAAAATCGCTCAAACAAACCAAAACGCTGGCGTATGAATTTTCCATGGTTTTGGCGGTAATCAGTGCGATTCTGATTTACCTGCTCCGTGGAAAGATTGGACTACTGTTCGGTTCATCTGCCGAGGTAAACGCAGGGGTCATAAAGGTCATGCCGATCTTCCTTGTGTCGGTTCCGTTTGACGCCATCACACGAGTTTCCGCGGCGGCTTTCTACGCAACCGAAAAAAGTGTGCTGTCCTATGTTCTGACCTTTATCGAACCCATCATCATGCTGGTGTTGATGCTGATGCTGCCGCCGGTGTTTGGCGGTCAAATCACGATTTGGTGGAGCGCCGTATTTGCAAAGGTCATTACCGCATCAGTAAGCATTGTGCTGTCCGTTAGATACAGCGCACAAAGAAATCGATAACTTCCAGTTGTGCGCCCAGCTAAGGGTGTGTAGTCAAGCCGGTGGGATTCCGGTTTATCCAAGGTTTAGCCAACCAGATAATAGCGAGTCTTGGGATGATGCCGGTAACGGCATCTGACAAGCGTAGACAGCAAGAAAGCAGGGTTGAATAGTGATTGAGCTTCGAAACGTTAACTTCAGTCGGTCGACGTCTTAACTGGTGCGGAAGACAATAGCATGTAATGCGATATGGCGAGTATTATGTGGCACTGCGGAGTCAGAGAACCAATCATGTTTTACATTGTGAATACACATCAACTGGGGAGAACCTGCCATTTCTCGAAGAAGAGTATGAAGTTGCAACTGAAAACGGAGGATTTCAAATGAATGGTAGGTGGTCGGACAATCCCATAGTACTGTAGAAATCGGGCAATGCCTATGGAGGGAAGGGGATTGCATAGTAAAGGTCTTACTGAGGACACATTATCCGTACTCAGGGACGGAGGAAATAATGGAAACGAAATTAGTAAGAATAGCTGAGATATCGGCAACATCAAAACATCCTATATTTACATCAGTGTACCATTTGATAAATGAAGATATGCTAAAGCAATGCCATAGGGAATTAGATGGGAACAAAGCAGTCGGAATTGACAAGGTAACTAAGGATGAGTATGGGAAGAACCTTGATAGAAATATCAAGGAACTGGTACAGAGGTTGAAAAACAAATCCTTTAAGCCATTTCCGTCACTGAGGGTATATATACCTAAAGGAAATGGAAAGAAACGACCATTAGGGATTGCTTCCTATGAAGATAAGATTGTACAAATGGCAGTGAAGAAAATACTGGGAGCTATTTATGAACCGAGATTCCTAAACTGCATGTATGGATTCAGACCGAATAGGGGGTGTCACGAAGCAATAAAAGAAGTATACCAACGGATAAGCTATGGAAAAATCAGCTATATCGTAGATGCCGATATCAAAGGTTTCTTTGACCATATCGACCATGATTGGATGATGAAGTTCCTTGAATGGAATATACAGGATAGGAACTTATTGTGGCTAATACGTAAATACCTCAAAGCAGGAATAATAGAGCAAGGAAAATTCGAGCCAACAGAGGAAGGTTCGGCACAAGGCTCAGTAATGAGTCCGATGCTTGCAAATATATACATGCATTATGTGCTGACGCTGTGGTTTAAGCTGGTGGTGCAAAGGGAAATGCATGGAGAGTGTTTTCTCGTCAACTTTGCGGATGATTTTGTTGCAGGATTTCAATATAAGTCAGAAGCTGAAAGATACTATAAAGAGTTAAAGGAACGAATGGAAAAGTTTGGACTGGAGCTGGAAAGTAGTAAAAGCAGACTGATTGAATTTGGGAGATTTGCAGAGCAGAATCGTAGAGCAAGAGGAGAATGTAAGCCTGAAACATTTGATTTTCTGGGATTTACCTTCTACTGTAGCAAAACTCGAAAGGGAGGTTTCGTACCAAAGGTACAGACTTCAAGAAAGAAGTTTGAGCAAAAGGTTAGAGCATACAAGAACTGGATTTACGATAATCGAAATCGACCAATGCGAGAAATAATTAAAGAGTTGAACGTAAAACTAATTGGACACTATCGGTATTATGGTGTTACATGGAATTTTCGGAAGATAACAACATTCCTGCACAGAGTACAACAGTTTCTATTCAAAGCCATGAATCGGAGAGGTTGTAGACGGGCATACACATGGAATGGATTTGTGGAAATGCTCAAGTATTACCCGTTAGCAAAACCTAAAACGTACTATTGTTTATATTGAAGCGAATGTTACTATGAGGAGCCGTATGCGGGAAAGCCGCACGTACGGATCTGTGAGGGGCTAAGATTGAGAGGTCTTAGTCTACTCGACTATCGTTCTGATTTTCAACTGAATAACCACAGTAAAAACCGCTGCTACATGGAAGCTAACAAACCATGCAACAGCGGTTTTTCTTTACCGTTTTTTCCTTTGGCTGATAGGCGTTCCCATTTTCTTTGATTTTTTGAGAATCCGAATGAGCCAGCGAAATTCTTCATCTGACAGATTTTTATAGTTGATACCGAGCTGCTTGCAGTAAAGGACAACGAGCTTTTCATCCCGACTGCCCTTGAAATTTTCGACCGCTTCCAGATTTTCTTTCAGTTCATCGGCAACGGTGGTCTGGGGCGCACTCTCACTGTCCTTTTTGTGAGCTTCCCGAATATCCCGGATAATGAGATTGAGGTCATCCAGAACCATGTGGCTGAAATATTCATCATCGCTGATATGGGCGGCTTGCAGCACTTTCAAATGCGGGTCATCTTCGCCGGGGCGATACCGTTCAATGATTTCATGCCGGACGGTATCGACAAGTGCATTGAGATTTTGAATCTGCATGGTGGCAATCCCGTCCACATAAATCTCAATGTCTGCAAGAAACTTGATAAAATCTTTATGTGTGGCAAGCTCACAGAGCAGACGGTTGTTAATCCGACCGCTTTTCAGGAGAGCAACCATCTCATCATTCAAATGCAGCTCCGTCAATGACGTGTTGATCTGCTCCCTGTTCTCTGTCCGGCACAGTAGATAATCAACGGAAACCCCATAGAAGTCTGCCAGCGTGATAAGGTTGCCATGATTGATTTCCTTAAAATCCTCTTTTTCATAACTTCCGAGAGCAGATTTGGAAATACCCGTCAGCTTTGATAGTTCTTCCAGATTTAAGCCTTTGTCCTTGCGGAGTTCCCAAAGGCGTTCCTGTATGCTTGTTGCTCCTTTCATGGGCGCACACTCCTTTCCGGCGGTTTCATTGCTGCCGCTTAACTGGATTATATCACACTTTCCGCAATCGTGGAAATTTCTGATTTTTACTCCTAATTCCTACTTTGTGGACATACGGCACAGGGCACAAAAATGTTCTATGATACAGGTAGTTCATCGATGGATTATTCCAATCGAATGACCAGCCTGTGTGGGATATGCTTCCCCGGCGATGTAGTGCCATGACTTTTGGCAGGGATGTGGAGGAACCCTGACCGAAACGAGCGTACCAAAGGGAGCGATACGCCGCTGTGAGATTCAGGGGAGGAACGACACCGGGGAGAACTGGCGAACTGACACCGAAATGATACCGAAACACGACAATCTGATAGGGGGATAGTCTACCCTATCGCTGATACTTCGGGAGATTTTAGGCGGCTCTATGGCTGTAATTTTTCCGAAAATCGCCCCGAAACCATACACAAAAACGGGAGGAAGCGCAATATGCCGAGAATGAGCAAAAAGAGGAAACAGGAGCTTTCCTTTTACCTCAATGACCGGGGGCGTGTCACTTACAACGAATTATGCCGGAAATGCCAGCATGGGTGCAAGCAGAGCTTCCGGGCGGTTGTGATTGACTGCCCCCGTTATTTATCCAAACGAGCAAAGAAAAAGGAGGAACACACCGAATGAATTTTGAATTTATGACGATAGACACACCCTTGCCGCCCTGTATGCCTTTTCCCAGGGCGTTGACAGGATTTCCAGTCAGCAGCACCGCAAAGGTCATGTACTGCCGGATGCTGGACGCTATGCTCTCCAAAGGGCAGGAGGACGAGAAC